>NZ_CP026378.1:3692959-4000706 GCF_002953215.1 Mixta calida | reverse complement strand
CAGGATGGCCTGGCAGGCGATCTGCGCAAGCTAAAGGTTTTCTGTTCTGAAAACGCCCATTTCTCGGTGCAGAAGAATATGGCGTTGCTGGGGCTCGGCTATCAGTGCGTCACGCTGGTGAAAACCGATGAGCGCGCGCGTATGGATGTCGACGATCTGGCAACGAAGCTGGCGCAGGCGAAAGCCAACGGCGAGCAGGTGATGGCGATTGTCGCCACCGCTGGCACCACTGACGCAGGCGCCATCGATCCGCTGCGCGCCATCGCCGCGCTGGCGGCGGAACAGCAAATTTGGGTGCATGTGGACGCGGCCTGGGGCGGGGCGCTGTTGCTCTCCGAGCATTACCGCAACTATCTGGACGGCATTGAGCTAATGGATTCCATTACGCTGGACTTCCATAAGCAGTTCTTCCAGACCATCAGCTGTGGCGCCTTCCTGTTGAAAGAGGCGCGCCATTATGAGCTGATGCGCTATCAGGCGGCCTATCTCAACTCCGAGTTTGACGAAGCGCAGGGCGTGCCGAACCTGGTTTCTAAATCCTTGCAGACCACGCGCCGTTTCGATGCGCTGAAGCTGTGGATGGGGCTGGAGGCGTTAGGACAGAAGCAGTATGCCGCGATTATCGATCACGGAGTGACGCTGGCGCAGCAGGTGGCGCGTTACGTTGACGAGCAGGATGCGCTGGAGCTGGTAATGCAGCCGCAGCTGGCGAGCGTGCTGTTCCGCTATCGTCCGCAGGCGTCGCTGCCCGGCGGCGAGCCTGCCGTGGCGCTGCTGAATCAGCGCATCGGCGACGCGCTGCTGGCGTCAGGCCGCGCCAACGTCGGCGTCACGGAGTTTAACGGCGTGACCTGCCTGAAGCTGACGCTGCTTAATCCGGCGGCCGGCTTTGAGGATATCAAAGTGCTGCTGGCGCTGGTGGAGACCACTGCGCAACAGTGGCTCAACGCCTGATGCGTCGCACAGCGCGACGCTGAAGAGTCGCATAACGCGCCAGGGAGGGCGCAAACGTAGCCGTCAGGGAGGAGGGCTGCGCCGCATCACACGCCGCGAGTAACGATCGCGTAAACCCTCAGGCGCTGCGCCACTTCAGCAGGGCAGGCAGCTGCCGCTGCTGATTTTCCAGCGTTTCTCCTTCAATCAGCCCCGAAATAATCTCGAAGCAGTTCCACGCCAGCATCCGCTCATCCTGCACCACGGTATCGATCTTCACCGACAGCGCATCGTACAGATAGTGATCGTCAAAACTGCAGAGCCGAATCGGCTGCTCCAGCAGCCTGTGCTGGCTGAGATAACGCAGCACCCCTTCCTGCAGGCCGCAGGCGGCGCAGAACAGCGCTTTCGGCACGCGCCCAAGACGCATACAGAGTTCGGCGAACATCTCATAGCCGGAGCTGGCGTGATAGTGGCCGTGAATTATCCACTCCGGCTTTAGCGCCATACCGGCGCGATCCAGCCCCTGGCGAAAGCCCTCAAGCCGATCGCGCGTCGGTGAGATGCGCGGCTGCCCGCCGAAAAAGTAGAACTCCTCGACGCCTTCGCGCGCCACGCGTTCCACCAACTGGGCGGTAGGTTCAATCGCGTCGGTGATCACCAGCGGCAGCGTCGATTCGCCCAGATGACGGTCGAACAGCACTACCGGAATCTGCTGATTAATTTTCTGATACTCCGCGTCGTTCAACATGCTGGAGGCGACAATCAGCCCGTCCACCTGACGCTGGATCAGGTTGTTGACCGCCAGCGTCTCCTGACTGGCGTTCTCGTCGGTACAGGCGATAAGCAGCTGAAGACCGGCGTCGCGGCACAGGGTTTCCAGCGCATGGGAAAAGGTGGCGAAGCCCTGGTTGGTCATCTCCGGCACCACCAGCCCGACGGTGTGGCTGCGCGAAGAGTTGAGCGCGCGCGCGTGGATACTGGGCTGATAGTGCGCCTGGCGGGCGATATCCATTACCCGCTCGCGCGTGGCTTCCGAGACACGCAGCTCTTTTCCTCGTCCGCTGAGAACCAGGCTGGCGGTAGACTTCGATACGCCCGCCAGCTGGGCGATATCTTTGATCGTGACGCGTTTGGGTTTATTCACTGTTGGCTACATCAGGCTGAATCGATGGCGGTTATACTATCACGCCAGGCTCCAGCCGCCAGTAATCCAGCGTTACCTTTGCCTCCCCCTCCAGCCGCAGGCGCGGCGCGTCGGCGGGGAAATAGCGCGCCGACATCACCGCCTCGCCATCATTGATAAAGATCTCGATGCTGGAGCGATCGCAGAAAATATGCAGCTGCCGCAGCGCGCCGAGCCAGTAGCGATCCTCCTGCTGGCCGCTGCGCAGGTTGCGGCGCGAAAGGCGCAGCTCCCCCTGGCGATAGTCCAGCCGCAGTGCATCGCCGAAGTGCGCCGTCAGCGCTCCCTCCGGCGCGATCAGCAGCTCCGCGCTGGCGATATCCAGCGTTTCCAGCTGTTGCGCTGCGCCCTGCAACCGCCTCTGCGCGCCGCGCAGCTGCTGCAACTCGCGCGCCGGGCGCTGCAACAGACGATCCTGCTGCAGCGTCAGCTCGCGCGGGCAGGTCATCTGGTGGATCCAGCCATGCGCGAGCGTCGGCTGATAAAACTCATCGCCGTCGGGGATGCCCATCCAGCCGAACATCAGCCGCCGCCCGTCATCGCTGAGGGTGGTCTGCGGTGCGTAAAACTCAAAGCCGAGATCCAGCTCCTGGAAGTCGCCGTGCGTATAGCGCGCCTGCGGGTAATCCAGCGCGCCGATAAAATAGCCGCTCTGGAAGGTATTGAGCCAGCGTTTCTCCTGCGCCGGCAGCCCTTGCGGGCAGACGATCAGCACGTCGCGTTCGCCCAGCCGGAACAGGTCGGGACACTCCCACATATAGCCGAAATCGCCGAGGCCGTTAAGCCCGCTGCCGGCGATCTCGCCCAGCAGCTGCCACTGCTGCAGCGTCTCGCCGCGCAGCAGCAGCACCTTGCCTCTGCCCGCCAGATCCTGCGCACCCAGCACCATGTACCAGGCGCCGTCGTGACGCCACACTTTAGGATCGCGCACGTGGCCGCTGTAGCCTTCCGGCAGCGCCAGCACGGGCCCCAGCTTCTGGCAGTCGCCCTTTTCATCCAGCGTCGCCAGGCACTGCCAGGCGGTGCGGCCCGCGGTAAACTTCACATTACCGGTATAGATCAGCGTCAGCACGCCGTTATCGTCCACCGCCGAGCCGGAGTAGCAGCCGTGGCTTTCATAAGCTTCCGCCGGCGTCAGCGCAACAGGCTCATGTCGCCAGCTCAGCAGATCGGCGGAACTCCAGTGGCCCCAGAACTTTGCGCCGTGCGCGCAGGCCAGCGGATTCCACTGATAAAACAGGTGATAGCGGCCGGCGAATTGAATAAACCCGTTCGGATCGTTGAGCAGGCCGACCGGCGGCGCCAGATGCCAGCCGGGGCGGTGCGGATCCTGGGCGGCGCGCGTCTGGCCCTGCATCAGCGCCAGCGCCGTCTGCTTCAGCAGCTGTATCTCTTTCATACTTCCGGCCCCACTTTATATTTCAGCGTCAGCGACAGCAGGAAACCAATGCCGAAGGCGATCGCCATGCCGATAATATAGTTCAGCAGCGAACTGGCCTGCACGATCGCCATACCTGGCAGCGCCGTCAGGCCGACTGCGGTCATATTGACGTGGCTCACCACCACCCAGGCGCCCGCCGCCGCGCCGCCGATAATCCCGGCGATAAACGGCTTCATATAGCGCAGGTTAACGCCGAAAATCGCCGCTTCGGTAATGCCGAGCATGCCGGAAAAGGCGGAGGGCAGCACGATGCTGCGCGTCTTCACGTCGCGGGTTTTAAACCACACAGCCAGGCAGGCACCCGCCTGCGCCACGTTGGCCATCGACCAGATCGGCAGCAGGAAATTGACGCCGATGGCGGGGTTGCCCAGCAGGCCCGCCTCAATGGCGTGAAAGCTGTGGTGGATACCGGTGATGACGATCACCGAATAAAGCCCGCCGAATAGCAGCCCCGCCAGCCAGCCGGCATGGGCGATCAGCGTGCTGAGAACCAGTGAGATGCCGTCGCCGAGCGCGCGTCCCGCCGGCCCGATAACCAGCATGGCGACAAAGCCGGAGATAATCACCGTCAGGAAAGGGGTGAGAATAATATCCAGCGCGTCCGGCACGATGCGGCGCAAGCGCTTCTCCAGCAGGCTCATAAACCAGACCGCCAGCAGCACCGGAAATACCGTGCCCTGATAGCCAATCATCGCCACGTCCAGCCCGAAGAAATCCATCGTCTTAAAGCCGCCGGCCACGCCCCAGGCGTTGGTCAACGCCGGGTGGGTCAGGATGCCGCCGAGTGTGGCGCCCAGATAGGGGTTGCCGCCAAACTCGCGCGCGGCGGTAAAGCCGATCAGGATCGGCAGGATAATGAATGCCGCCGAGCTGAACATATCCAGCATCAAGAACAGCGCGCTATCGGCATTGACCCAGCCGTAGGTTTTCATCATCCCCAACAGGCCCATCAGTACCCCGGAGGCGACAATCGCCGGGATGATCGGCACAAAGATATTGGAGAGCAGGCGGGCGACGCGCTGCACCGGATTAAGCTTTTGCGCCGCCGCCTGCGCCGCTTCGCCTTTGCTCGCTTCGCTGATGCCCGCCGCCTGCACAAAGGCGGCATAGACCTTATTCACCACCCCGGTGCCGAAGATGATCTGCATCTGACCGGCGTTGCGGAAGCAGCCTTTCACGCCGTCCAGCTTGTCGATCGCCTCTTTTTGCGCTTTGCCATCATCCACCAGCACCAGACGCAGGCGTGTGGCGCAGTGCGCGGCCGATGCGATATTTTCCCTGCCGCCCAACAGCGGTAAAAGCTGCTGCGCTACGTTTTCAACATTCATACTGTCCCCTTTCAGGTGATTGTTATGACAGATCAGAACCAGGTTTCCATCTGTACGCCGAAGTTCCATTCGCCGCCGGCACTAAAACCGCTGCTGCCGAAGGCGTCGTCGCTGGCGTAGCGATCCAGCGCGCTGTCCCAGTCCATCCAGCTGGCGAAGAAGCGGATCTCCGGCCGGGTAAAGAAATCGCCGATATCGCCGACTTTGAAGGTCGGTGCCAGCGTCAGCTTGTAGAAACTGCCGCTGACGTTCTGGCGGTTTTTAAAGCCCTGCGGATCGAGATCCATGTATTGATAGCTCCCCTCCCAGGCGAGCGCGAAGTTTTGATTAATCTCCTGAATAAAGCGCGCGTTGAAGGTCAGCCAGCGATAGTCGTCGCCGTTGACGTAGCGATCGCGGCTCTGCTGCGCCAGCAGCGCCGGGGCGAAGCTCCACGTCCGGCTCAGCGGCGTGGTGCCGTAGCTGGCCAGACGCCAGGTTTCCGCCTGTCGGGTCAGGTTGCCGTCCGAACCGATGCCTTTTACCTCCGCACCCAGGCCGTGGCCGTAGAGCAGCGCGCTTTTCGCCTGACCTGCGCGTAGCCCGTAGAAGCTGTCGCTGTGCCAGGCCGCCATCGCGTGGTAGCCGGTATCGCCCGCGTTATCGCTGCGTGCCGCGCGATTGACGCGCTCTTCGTTATCTTTGGCGCGCAGGCCGCTGAGCATAAACTGGAACGGGCCGACGAAGTTATTGGCGGTGACGATATAGTTTTCGATGGTGTTATCCACCGTCTCGATATCGCCGAAGTTACGCCCGTAAACCGAGAAGTTGCTGCGCAGCTGGTCTTTCCAGCGCACGTCGTAGATGCCGCCGCCAGTGCCGGCGAGGAACACTACGTCGGAGTCGAGCCAGTGGATATCGAAGTTGTCGCGATCGAAACGCTTGCCGGCCCACAGGGTGCTGTTTTTAAACACGCCATCAAAGGCGGGCAGGCTGCCCAGCTCGACGAACGCCTGACGTAGGTTCAGGCTGCTGGTGTCGGCGGTCCAGTCGTTATAGCTCTCCTGGCCGTCCGCCAGCATCACCTTGAAGCGGGTGGTGGCGCCGTTTGCCAGGCGGGTTTTATGTTCGAGGTTCAGTTCGACATAGGTGTTGTTCTCATTGCCGAGGCGGCCAACCGCTCCGCCGGTTTCACCCGCCGGCGTCAGGTAGGGGCCGCTTTGGGTGCTGGTGGCGGCGTCATTCATAATCAGCCCGGAACGCGCATAGCCGTGAAATTCAAACCCTTCGGCCACTGCCGGCGTATCGGCGGCGGGCGGGTTGGCCGGGGTGCCCGGCACGGCGGCGACGGTCATCGCTCCCTGTGCCTTGCCCTGCGGGGCCAGCACCGCGCTGTTATGGGTGACGGACTGTGCCGCCGGCGCGCCGTTCTGCGCCAGCGCCGGTTGTTGCGTATTATCACGCGCCGGATCGTGCCGGCTGGCGATCGCCGCGACGCGCTGCTCAGCCCGGCGGGCACGGGTTTCCGCCTCCGCGGCGCGCTGTTCGGCGGCCTGCAGGCGCGCCTCCATCGCCGCCAGACGGGCGGCAAGCTGATCGACACTGGTATCGGCAAAGGCGGCAGGGGCGCTGCATAAGCCAAAAGCGACGGCAGCGGCCAAAGGGTTGAGCTTAATCAATGGGTGTTTTCTCCAGAGAATTAGCGGTTTTGCTAAACCGGTTCGGCAGGAGAATATTGAAAAGCGGATCGGATGATCAACAGATCTTGCTAACCCGGTTTAGTAAATGTGACCGGGCCAGCAATTTTCTCTTTTTATGCCTGTTCCAGGCGGGGCAGCGCGGTCATCGCGCCGCGGGCAGTGGTTGCCAGCGCGCCGCAGCGTTGCGCGTTCGCGATCGCTCGCGCCATATCGTCTGGTGCCAGCGGCGTCGGGTCAGCGATCAGCGCCGCCAGCAGCCCGGCGACAAAGGCGTCGCCGGCGCCGGTGGTATCGACCACCTTCACCTGCGGGGCGGGAAAATGCTGCGTCTCGCCGTTGCGCCACAGCGTTACGCCTGCTTTCCCCTGGGTAATGAGCAGCAGCGCAGGCTGATAGGTGGTGGTAAAGCGTGCGATGCCCTGGTGCAGATCGCTGCTGTCGGTAAGGTAGTGCAGTTCCTCCAGCGACAGCTTGATGATATCCGCCAGACGCAGCGCCTCCGCCACGTTGCTGCGCATCGCCTGCGCGTCGCGCCAGAGATCTTCGCGCAGATTAGGGTCAAAGCTGACCCAGCCGCCCGCCTGGCGTATGCGGCGCATGGCGCTAAACGCGGCGCTGCGCGAAGGCTCGGCGCTGAGTGCAATAGAACAGAGATGTAAGCCTTCGCCGGCGGCGAAGGCCGGCAGATCGCTTTCACTGAGGAAGAGATCGGCGCTGGGGCGCACCATAAAGGTAAAGGTGCGTTCGCCTTCGTCATCCAGCCCGACCAGCACCGTAGAGGTGCGCTGGTCCGGCAGCTGACGCAGACAGCGCGTATCGACCCCTTCCTGCTCCAGCGTGCTTTGCAGCAGCTGGCCGAAGGGATCCTGGCCGACGCAGCCGATAAAGGCGCTGTTACCGCCGAGGCGAGCGATGCCGACCGCAACATTGGCAGGCGCACCGCCTGGACAGATAGCCAGGCGCTGTTCGCCCTCCGGCAACAGATCCACCACGGCATCACCCAATACCCAGACACGTTTTGTCATGCGTTTATCCTTTTGCTAATGAAGCTAAACCGATTTAGCTATCATTGCACATTTTTCGACAACGGCGATAGCGTCAGCGAAGGTTAATCGCGCACGCTGTGAGGCAGGCGGCAAAACGGAATATTAATGCGAGACACGGCGGCCCCGCACCGGAGTAAGGCACGATCGGGCGGCAAGGCTCCGGGGAGAGAGGCGCCGTCAGGTCGCGCCGCGCAGGCCGACAATAAGCGGTTATGCTGTGCCGCGAGGGAGAGAAGGATCCGACAGGCCGCGCTGCGCAGGCGGCCTGTCGGCGGCGCGAACAGCGCGACGCTCAGCAGTAAAAAGCAGCTCAGCACCGGCAGCAGCGAGGCGGCGCCCCAGAGCTTGCGGCGTGAAAAGCGGCGCGCCAGCCTGGGAAACAGCACGATCGCCAGCAGGTTGGCGACGCCGGCAAACATCATATACCACGGAAAAAGATCGGCGCGGCCCACCACATACTTAAAGTAATAAATGGCGAACGAAGTAATGATGTTGTGGGCCAGGTTCCACGACAGCGCCATAATCAGCAGGGCAAACAGCGGCTTATTGCGGTAAATCAGCGTCAGCACGTCACGCAGGCGGTGCGCGACCTGCTGCGTACTGTGCGAAGATGAGTAACGCTCTTTCACGTTGCGCAGGATGACCAGCGTAGAGAGGATAAAAAAGAACACCAGGATAAAGGTAAAACGCATAAAACCTTCGCCCTCGTTGCCTGCGCCCAGCCAGTGAACCAGCGGCAGGCTCAGCACGCCGGTCAGATAGCCAGCGCTGCTGGCGAAAAAGCGCGGCCAGGGCATCAGCGCTTCGCGTTCCTGTTTGTCGAGGGTAATACAGGGTACCAGCGACCAGAAAGGCACATCCATAATGGTGTAGGTGAAACCCCACAGCAGGTAGGTCGCCCAGATATAGATTAGTAGCCCAGTGCCGCGCTATCGCGCGCAGCGGCCGGAGGAAATGGAAGTGGCGCAAACGCTCGGTGCAATTATCGCGCTGGAAACGCATCAGGCGCTGCGCATCGCCGGGCAGACGCTGCTGCTGCTGGATGCGATGGTCAGCCATGCGGCGGCGGGCTGCCGCCCGGCAGCCAGCGAAAACCGCCACCTTGATAAGGCCATCGCCTGGATGGAGCGCAACTAGCAGAAGCGTTTCGATATCGCTGACGTGGCGCGTTACTGTCGCATCGACCGCAGCTATCTCAGCCGTCTGTTTCATCAGCAGTTCGGCTATGGCCCCAATCACTATTTGCTGCTGCTGCGCATGTCGCAGGCGGTTTCGCTGCTGCAGGATAAGAAATTGCCGGTAAAGGTGGTGGCCTGCTCGGTGGGCTATAGCGATCAGATGCAGTTTGCCCGCCTGTTCCGCAAAGTTTATCAACAGACGCCCAGCGAATGGCGGCAGCGCGAATGGGCTCGTATGGCGGCGCAGAGCGAAAGCGGGAAAAAAGAAGCCGGAGCATAAGGAAAGCTTTTATTTTTTTAGCAGCCTAATCAATCGCCTGCAATAAGATGACTCTAAATCGCCATTTTTGCAGCGAAAATGCGCTTAAGCCCGTCCTGGAAATGCCGATATATAAGGTACGATTCTGTATTGAGACATTTCTAATGACCATAAAACGCAGTTCATTGTTAATTCTGATTACGCTCTTAGGCATTTTCATGGTGAGTTCCGTCACTAACGCCTGGCTGTTCGTCCGCAGTAACAACTCCCTTGATAGTGTGAATAAAGAGATCCGCGTGGTGCTGTCGATCATCGATCCGATCAACCACAGCCGCAACCTGCGCGTGCATCTGATGGAATATATGAAACAGCTGGAAAAAGGCGATATGGAAAATGCCAACGCCCGGCTGGCTGGCGTGGATACGCTGGTGCAAAAAATGGATGACGCCTTTGACGCCTATGTAAAAGCGCCGCGTCTGGAGAACGAGGATGCGCTGCTGCAAGCGTACCAGCAGGCCTGGATGGCTTATAAGCAGCAGGGGATCGAGCCGCTGATGGCCGCCGTGCGCAATGGCGATCAGGCGGGATTCACCAATCAGCTCGCGGTAGTGGCGAAGCTGGACCGTCAGTATGAAATCGCGCTGGATAAGGTGCTGGCGCTGCATGAGACCTATGCAAAGCAGCTGAACGTCACCGCTCAGCAGAATTTCAACTTCTCGGTGCTTATGCTGGTCATTTTTGCCGTGCTTTTTCTCTTTATTATCGGCCTGATCTACTTCCTGCTGAAAAAATACCTGCTCGACTCCCTGTTGGCGGCAAAAGAGCAGTGCAGCAAAATCGCTGAGGGGCAGCTCCAGCATACCGTGCCGGTGAGCGCCGCCTCGCGCAGTGAAATTTCTGATGTGCTGCGTTCTATCGAGCAGATGCGCCTGTCTCTGATTCAAATCATCAGCCAGGTACGCGACTCCTGTCATAGCGTCGCTAACGCATCACAGGAGATCGCTGCGGGTAATATCGATCTCTCTTCCCGCACCGAGCAGCAGGCGTCGGCGCTGACGCAGACCGCCGCCAGCATGGAGGAGTTGAGCGCAACGGTGAAACAGAACACCGATAATGTCTATCAGGCCACGCGCTTAACCCAGGAAGCGGTACAAGCGGCGCAGACCGGCGACGACGTATCGAAAGAGGTGATCACCACCATGAGCGGCATCACCGAGAGCTCGCGTAAGATTGAAGAGATCACCTCCGTGATCAACAGCATCGCATTCCAGACCAATATTCTGGCCCTGAACGCAGCGGTCGAAGCGGCGCGCGCCGGAGAAGAAGGGCGCGGCTTCGCTGTGGTCGCCGGCGAGGTACGTAATCTTGCGCAGCGCAGCGCCGCCGCCGCGCGTGAAATTGAGGGGCTGATTAAAGATTCGGTAAGCAGCATCAGCCAGGGTTCGCAGCAGGTCACCAAAACCGGTGAGGCGATTGCTAACATCATCAACACCGTTTCCCGCGTCAATGCGCTGATGCAGGAGGTTTCCACCGCGTCTGACGAGCAAAGCCGCGGCATCCTGCAAATCGAACAAGCGGTAACGGAAATGGATGGCGTGACGCAGCAGAATGCGGCGCTGGTGCAGGAATCCGCTTCAGCGGCCTCTTCGCTGGAGGAGCAGGTCAACTACCTGAAAAACACCGTATCGGCATTCCAGCTGCCGGTTCACTCAGCATCGGCTCACTAAGCGTCTCTGTTCATTCAGGCGGTCGTAAAAGGCCGCCTCTTTCTTTCCGCAGCAGCCGGGTAAAAGTGAAAGCGTTTACAGCTAAACTTAACCGTAACGGATGCGCGCCGCTCACACGCTTAGCGCAAGCGGCAGGCGGCGCGCTTAATCGTATCCCGCTAACCGGCAAAAGCTGAAGCGTAGCGCGGCCTGTAAATAACCGTTATCGCTGATGCAGTAAACATGGTTTTCGAAAAACCGAACGAGTAGATGAAAGAGCGATTTTTTTCCATAAATCTCAGGGGGAAATCGACGTCTTACCCCTTGTTAAAGAACGATTTTAAGAAAACCCTCATCGCCTTTTCGCTATTTATGGTTGGATTTTTATTCAATAGTCATTTTTATGGTGAAAATGCGCGGTACAGAAATAAAAAATATGCTGAACCGAAGCTAATAACTGGGCGGATATAAAATGGCCCTGTTATTAGGATTAACCTGAAGTGTTACAGAAGGCGTTGACGGCGCTATAACGCACTAACTCTATGATTGTCATGCCATAAGTGCCTGTTACAGCGCTATCGGATTTTTCGCTAAAAGGTTTCAGCCATAAGGGGTCAAACTCCAGGAATGCTACTGTATTGCTAATGTGACGTAGATCTCAATCATTGACAGTTTGTGCTCCATTCATTACTTGAGTTTGTCAAAACAAACGAAGCGCTAGCGCGTGAATTAGCCGATAAAACATTAAATATTGTGAAAGTAAATGTGCTCTGAACGCATGAATAAGACGATTTGCCGTACATATATTACGATGTCTTAACTAATATTTGGGCGGCATGGCATAATAACCCTATTTTTAAGCAGGATTCTCCGCCCTGTAAGCGCGGCAAAATGCGACAGCAAACTGTGATGTCCATCATAAAATCATAAGCAGAATTTAACAAGAAAGGGGGTAAAAAGGGAAGGGCATTAGTAGAGATAAAGTACTTCCCGGCCCCTTTTCCTGAATACGTAAAGAAAAGTAAGCCGGGAAATGCCTGAAATAAAGGGTTTTAATGTAACTGTGTTAAAAGAAAGCCTGCAAAACAATTACGCCCGGACTGAAACAGTTCAGGAAAAAATGGTACGAAAGGCTATTTCTTAACTTTTTTATTAATTTCACATGTCTTTGCTTAAGAGTGTCATCCTGTCATTTTCAATAAACTGTTAATCAGCGATTATCACACTGGCTGGATGGATAGTGATAAACGCTGCGGCTGATATCAAGCAAGCGACAGCTGCGACGCGTGCCAATCTCAAACGTATCCTGCAAATAATTAACCGCCTGACGCTTATCATTGGTAGTAAAGAAGTTTTTTACGACGCTTTGCAGCATGGCTTTGTCAGAACTGAGCATCTGCAATTCGCGGTTAAGGGCCTGTACTTTCTCCTCTAACTCCTTGATTTTCCTCCCCTCCTCTGAGGAGAGCCCTGCGTATTTTTTCTTCCAGCTATAGAAGGTCGCTTCTGAAATACCCAAATCTTCACAGATATCCTTGACCTTAACGCCACACTCGGAAGCTTTAATCGCATTGGTGATTTGCTCTTCGGTGTATCGTGACTTTCTCATAAATGCTGTTACCTTTCTAATCAATTAATGGATGAGAACGGCTGCAATAATAAATGGATCTAATCCCCTGGAATATTAGAGCAGCGTATTAAAGTGCGCGATTTGAATGGCAAGCAATAAGTTAAGTTATCCTGTAGAAATATCATCATGGGATTTCTCTTATTTTAACTTTGCCTCCTCCCCATACCTTCCTCAAAACTAAGTTTTGTTATAAATTCTCTTCCGAACAGATGAAACGATTTCGACAACCACGGCGCGATTTTATGGCTTGCGGAACGGCAAAGTTGTGCCAGGGTTGTCATTTAAAATAATTTTTATGAAATCGTTTACAGGGAATTGAAAAGACCAGTTTTTATCAGGCAGTCTCTGAGATTAATCTCATGAAATGGCAAGTCATTGTTATTAAAATATCCGTCAGGCAGACGTGTTTTTTAATGCTTTAGCCCAGAGTACACTGTGCGTAATTGTACGTTTTAAACATGGATGTCGTTTTCATATGTGAGTAGTGGAAATACAAAGGATGCGTCGATGAAATACAGTGTAATGTCCAATGCCGCCTGGATGATATCCGAAAAATTTGTCTCCATATTTGGCGTCATTTTTGTCACGTCTTATGTGGCGAAATCATTTGGACCCACGGTATTTGGCCAGATGTCTTTTTCAGCATCACTCTTTTCCGTGGTGCAAACTATCGCCATCTTTGGCACTGAGACGATTCTGTTCAAGCGCATCAGCAAAAGCGCGCAGAAAGGGGTGCGTCTGATGACCATCGCCAAAAAGCTGCGCCTGTCTCTGCTGTTGCTGATCTCTTTGCCTTTGCTGGTGTGGATGTACTATCACATGCGCGAGAACTATCTCGCCTTTGCGATGGCTTCGTTCCTGTCGGCGCTGTTTGTCACGCAGGATACGTTTAGCGTCTTTAACAACGCTCGGCTGGCGTCCCGGTTGAATACCCTCGCCAACACGGCAGGCATGTTGTTGAGCTTCGCGATCAGTTTCAGTGTCGCCTGGCTGAAACTGAATCCGCTCTGGTTGACGCTGTCCATCGTCGCACTCACGCTGGTGCCTTATATGATCAAAAGGCGCACGTTTTATCAGCGTTTTAGCGATGAAGCGCCGCCACGCGGAAAAAGCGGCAATTATCTGCGTTATTTAATTTATGCCGGACTGCCATTGGCAATTTCGAGCATATTTATTTCGATTCAGATAAAACTGGCGCAATTCTTCCTTGTCAGTGTGGGGACGGCAAAGGATGTAGGGCTGTTCACTGCGGCGAATATGATATCGGCTTCATGGATATTTATTCCAGCGGCGATCATTACCTCAAGTTTTACTGAAATATTCAGGGAGCAGTCGGAAAGAGCTTTAAAACTGACTGCCCGTTTAAATGGCTATGTCATGGTTGTTTCACTCTTGATGCTGCTTATCGTGTCCCTGTACGGTGAGAAGATCATTATTACCCTTTATGGGCAAGATTACACACAGTCTGGAAGTATCATTACATTATTGTCGTTAGCAACCTGCTTTTCGTCAATGGGGACGGTCGCGTATCGTTATATGGTCAAAGAAGGAGGTTTTAATTATCTGTTGAAGAAAATTCTTTGCCTGATGCTAATTAGCGTTCCGCTGAGCTGGGTATGCATTACCAGCCTGGGGCTAAAAGGCGCGGCGTGGAGTGTTTTAATCACAGAGATCCTGTCCCTGACCGTAATGAACTACTTCTTCAAAAATGGCGTCATTCGCAAGATCCACGTTTCCTCACTCAACTACAAAACTTACAAATGAGGTTAAGATGTCTAAGTTTAAAGATGAATTAAGAAGAAGCGTTCTTTATTTTGTAAAAAAAATGCCGTGGGCATACCAGGATCGCATTCACTATTTTCGTAAGTTTAAAAGACTACCCAATATTCGTGAACCCAAGCTGTTCAACGAAAAGGTGCTGTACCGCAAGTTCGTCAACGGCGACTACGTACGCTACAGCAAGCTTTCCGATAAATTTACGGTACGCGACTATATCGCTGATGTGATTGGCGAAGAGTACCTGATTCCGCTGGTGCATGAGACCAGCGACCCCACGACGTTGCTGAGTCTGCCGAGCCTGAAGAACACGGTCGTTAAGCCGAACCACGGCTCCAACATGGTGGAAATTCTGCTGGAAGAGCCGGACAGCCTGCAAAAGCAGCTGATTGTGAATCGCTGCCATGAATGGCTGCGCAAAGACTTTTCTGAAGAAGCCCGTGAGATTCACTATCGCTATATCAAGCCACGTATTTTGGTGGAGCAGTATATAGGCGACGGGAAAAGCGCGCCGATCGATTATAAATTTCACATGTTCAATAAAAAAGACGGCAATTTTGAATATGTGTTGCAGGTGATCTATAACCGCAGCAATCCGGCGCTGTCGATGAATTTCTACGTTAATAATCTTCAGGAAGCCTGGTACAAAATTCGTGATACCGGGTTGGATATTAACCCGATGATGCCGAAGCTGGAGCACGCATTAGCCCTGAGTAAGACGCTGGCGAAAGATTTCGATTATGTGCGCGTTGACTGGTATATCCATGAAGAGCAGATCTGGTTCGGCGAATTAACCTTTACGCCTGGCGCCGGGCTGGTCACCGGACTCGATCGCGGCCTGAATAAAATGATGGGCGAAATGTGGTTGCAGGATCGCATTGTTACGCCGCAGGCGCCAGTCGGGGTGGCGGACGTCACCGATGTTACGCTGCCAGCGATGCTGAAAAAAGTATAAGCGTCCGGGCGCGTGGGCGAATAGAGGACGAATAAAAAAGCGAGCCGGGCAGCTCGCTTTTTTTATCGTGCAGGTTATCAGGGCATCGGCATCGGCCATTCAGGCGGCGTCTGACTCATGATATTAATAAAGGCCTCTTTCATGATGTTCAGGAAATTATTCATATTTTCCATACTGAACGTCATGCCCAGCAGACCGGCGACAAACCAACAGGTCACGCCCACGCCAATGCCGCTAAACAGAAAGGCCATAACCGGATGGCTCGTCTGACGGCATTTGGTTTTAAACGTGCTGGCGAAAAACATCAATACGGCGCTCAGTAATTCCCAACGCATTACAACAAGGCTGGCGGTAAGCGTAGCCATAACATGCAACCTCTGTTTCTTTATCTACCCTGACGCCTGAAGTGAAGAACGCGATAAAGATGCCAGGGAGTCTTTACCGGTCGTCGATGTACAACACACAAAGTGTGACCTGAATCACATTATATCACTGGCTTTTAAAAGTTGAACAAAATTTACACCGAACGGTAACGGTTTGATACGTTGGGATCGCACGTATCCGCGCGCCAGGACGACTCTGATTTCGCTTGCGGACCTGGCGTAGCGGTACGGCTAATAAGATGTTTTTTCAGCAAACCCATAACAGCCGCAGGGCTTTGGGATGAATCTGACAGTCTGGGTCGTTGTACCTGCGTGATGGGCCGGATAGGCTCTCTCGTACAGGTTTAACCACTCAGCGTTACCAGATTCGGCGTGCTTTTTGCCATCTCTGCCACGCCCTGTTTGTGCCAATCTTATTCAGGATGAAATTATGACAAGGGTGCTTTTTGCCTCTGACGTATATCTGGGGTGTCGTCCGTTGCCGAACGATGCTTCGTTGAGCGGTTTCGCATGCGGGGTAAGCAATGTCTAACCGCAGCGCAGATCGGAACGATGTTGCCAGCATGAAGCCGCTTCCGCGTCCTACGCTGCGTAAATCGTTGCAGCGTATTCATCTGATCATCATCGTCGTCTCGATGACCATCTCCGGTATTTCGCTCTCTACGCTCTCGCTGATCGCATTGCGCAACTATGCGGAAAACAATCTGGAACTGCTCGCCTCCACCCTCAGCTTTACGGTGCAGTCGTCGGTCGTGAAGGGCGACGGTGAGATCGTGCGCGAGGCGCTGGCGGAAATCGGCAAGCGCGGCAGCTTTGCCTGGGCGCGCGTTTACGATCGCCAGGGGCAGCTGCTGGCTGGCTGGCACGCTTCTCCGCATCAGCATCAAAACACCATCGAACGGCTGATTGCGCGCTGGCTGTTTCCTCAGCCGGTCAGCACGCCGGTGATGCAGTCAGGCGAGGAGGTGGGGCGTATCTGGCTGGTCGGCAACGCCTACGAGGTCATTCAGTATCTCTATAAGACGTTCGCCTGGCTTGCGGCGAGCCTGATGACCACCGCTACGCTCGCTTCGCTGCTCTCCCGCCGTATGCACGCCGGCATTCTGCAGGCGCTGCAAAGCATCACTTCGGTCACGCGCGACGTGCGCGAACGTCGCGCCTTCGCGCGCCGGGTGCCGGAAGCAGAGATCGCCGAGCTGCATGCGCTGAGCCATGATTTCAATATATTGCTGGAGGAGCTGGATGAATGGCAGAAAAATATGAAGCAGGAACATGACAGCCTGGTGCATCAGGCGAGTCATGACGGCCTGACCGGACTGCCTAACCGCATCGCCTTTGAACGGACGCTGGGCCGCGCCTTTGCCGATGACGACCAGCGTCACAAGCTGGCGCTGCTGTTTATCGACGGCGACCGTTTTAAGCAGATCAATGATACCTGGGGCCATGCCGCCGGTGACGCCATTATTACCGCCACCGCGCAGCGGCTGCGCGGGCAGGTGCGGAAGACAGATATGGTGGCGCGGCTCGGCGGCGATGAGTTCGCCATCCTGCTGCGCGATATCAGCGAGCCGTCGCAGGTCGCGCGCGTAGTGCAGCATATTATGAACGCGATGGAAGCGCCGCTGATCCTGCCCGACGGCAACCCGATCGTCTGGTCGCTGAGCATCGGCGCGGCGCTGGGCAAATCGTCACGCTCGGCGGAAGGGCTGCTGGCGCAGGCGGATGCCGCCATGTACCACATAAAAGCGTTGGGCGGCGGCTGGTACCTGTCGCCGCTCTGGCAGAGCCAGCCGCAGTCTGAAATCCTTCAGGCCGGGCCGGACGCCGTGTTTTAACCGCTGACCGGGCAGCAGACGCCGGTGGTGCGTTGGGCGAAGCTGCTCATCGCATCGCCGCGCGGAAAGGCGGCCGGACGCTGACGCAGCGCGTTCTGGCGACGCATGCTGTGACGATAGGCGGTCGGCGTCTGCGAAAACTGGCGGCGGAAAACGCGGGAAAAAGTCTGTTGCGAATCAAAGCCGTACTGCATGGCGATATCAAATACCGGACGCTGCGTCAGGGTCAGCGCTTCCGCGGCCAGCGTCAGCCGACGTTCACGGATATAGCTGCCCAGCGTCTGCCTGGTGACGGCGCGAAACATCCGCTGCAGATGCCACTTGGAGTAGCCAGCTTTGGCTGCGACTTCATCAATGGAAAGATTTTTATCTAAGTTCCGATCAATCCAGTCAGTCAGAGAATGAATAATATCTTTATGCATCATGACGACGTCCTTCTGATTAGATTTTGCGCTTTGCGGGTTTGATGGTGGGCAAGTATAATTCCTCAAGTTAACTTGAGGTAAAGCGTAAAAATGAAAAAAAGCAATTATCCAAAACCGGTGCTGACGCCAGGAGAAGTGGCGAAGCGCAGCGGGGTAGCGGTGTCGGCGCTGCATTTTTATGAGTCGAAAGGGCTGATCGCCAGCACGCGCAACGGTGGCAACCAGCGGCGATACAGCCGCGACGTGCTGCGCCGCGTGGCGATCATTAAAATCGCTCAGCGCATCGGCATTCCGCTGGCGACGGTCAGCGAAAGCCTGGCGCATATGCCGGTCGATAAGCGCATTTCGGCGAAAGCCTGGGAGGCGTTGACCGAGCAGTGGCGCGCCGAGTTGAACAAGCGCATCGAAACTCTGACGCACCTGCGTGACGACCTGGACGGCTGCATCGGCTGCGGCTGCTTATCGATGCGCGATTGTCCGCTGCGCAACCCCAACGATCGACTGGCTGAAGAGGGCACCGGCGCCATCCTGCTCGATCCGCAGCGCGAAGAGGAGTAGCCGCTATACTGGAGGCTGACGCATGACTTCTGGAGCCTGCCATGATCGTGGTTCATCATCTGAATAACTCCCGTTCGCAGCGTATTCTCTGGCTGCTGGAAGAGCTGGAGCTGCCGTATGAAATCAAGCGCTATCAGCGTCAGGCGTCGATGCTCGCCCCACCGGAATTGAAAAAAGTGCATCCGCTGGGCAAAGCGCCGGTAATCACCGATGGCGACCGCGTCGTAGCGGAATCAGGCGCGATTCTGGAATATCTGGTCGGGCGTTACGATCGCAACCGGCTGCTGACGCCGCTGGATGAGGAAGAAGCGCTTGAATGCCGCTACTGGTTACACTATGCGGAAGGATCGCTGATGCCGCTGGTGGTGATGCGCTTGATCTTCAGCCGCATGGGCAAGCCGCCGGTGCCGTGGCTGCTACGCCCGATCGGCGCGGCGTTCGGCAACGGCGTCCGTAAAGGCTTTCTCGATAAACAGCTGACCACGCACCGTCAATTTATCGAACAGCATCTGACCCGGCTGCCGTGGTTCGCTGGACAGCATCTGACGCTGGCCGATATTCAGATGAGCTTCCCCATTCAGGGGCTGGCGGCGCGCGGCGGGCTGGATGGCATGCCCGCTACACAGGCCTGGCTGGATAAAATCAGCCGCCGTCCCGCCTGGCAGCGGGCGATTCAGCAGGGTGGCGAACTGAATTTGCCGGACTAAGCCGCCTCAGGCTCATGGACGGCAAGGAGTAAAAAAATCTTAGCCGTCCGACAGTTATCCCTTTTTTTTCTTTGAACCTTCCTGTCTTACCTCACGCCTTCCGGCGCGCTGCTTGTTAATTGTGCTGAATTGACTACAAACAGCAGTTGAAAATATGCCGGAAAAGGCAGGATAATCGTTTGCCTTTTTACAGGTCGCTTTTCGGCCCCTTTTCGCGCGGCGAGGTAAACGTTTGCTTTTTTAGCAGGCGTCGGGCAACGAGTTGCACGCCGGTCTTCATCCAGGGAATAAAGACGACGATGCGTTATCCAGCGTCGCGCAGGCTGTCATCCAAAATAACGAGGTTTTACATGTCCACTCCTTCACAACCTGCGCGCCGTTCGCTTGACGCCTGGTTCCAGATCTCAGCGCGCGGCAGCAGCGTGCGTCAGGAGATTATCGCCGGTTTAACGACCTTTCTGGCGATGGTCTATTCGGTTATCGTCGTGCCGGGCATGCTGGGCAAAGCCGGTTTTCCTCCGGCGGCGGTCTTCGTCTCTACCTGCCTGGTCGCCAGCTTCGGCTCGATCATTATGGGCCTGTGGGCGAACCTGCCGATGGCGATTGGCTGTGCGATCTCGCTGACCGCCTTTACCGCCTTTAGCCTGGTGCTGGGGCAGCAGATCAGCATTCCGGTCGCGCTGGGCGCAGTATTCCTGATGGGCGTGCTGTTTACGCTGATCTCCGCCACCGGCATTCGCGCCTGGATTCTGCGCAACCTGCCGATGGGCGTGGCGCACGGCACCGGCATCGGCATCGGGCTGTTTCTGCTGCTGATCGCCGCTGACGGCGTCGGGCTGGTAGTGAAAAATCCGGCGCCGGGCCTGCCGGTGGCGCTGGGGCATTTCACCTCGTTTCCGGTCATTATGTCGCTGCTGGGCCTGGCCGTGATTTTTGGCCTGGAGAAGCGTCGCGTGCCAGGCGGCATCCTGTTGACCATTATCGCCATCTCGCTGATTGGCCTCGCGTTCGATCCCGCGGTGAGTTTTAAAGGGCTGTTTGCCATGCCGAGCCTGAGTGACGCTAACGGCCATTCGCTGCTGTTCAGCCTGGATATCGGCGGCGCGCTACAGGCGGCGGTGCTGCCCAGCGTGCTGGCGCTGGTGATGACGGCAGTTTTCGACGCCACCGGCACCATTCGCGCGGTGGCGGGGCAGGCTAATCTGCTGGATAAAGAGGGGCAGATCATCAACGGCGGCAAGGCGCTGACCACTGACTCCATCAGCAGTATTTTCGCTGGGCTGGTAGGCGCCTCGCCCGCGGCGGTCTATATCGAATCGGCGGCCGGCACGGCGGCGGGCGGTAAAACTGGCCTGACGGCGATCGTGGTCGGCCTGCTGTTCCTGCTGATCCTGTTTATGTCGCCGCTGGCTTATTTAGTACCGGCCTATGCTACGGCGCCCGCGCTGATGTATGTCGGCCTGCTGATGTTGAGCAACGTAGCGAAAATCGATTTCAACGATTTCGTCGACGCGATGTCCGGGCTGGTGACGGCGGTGTTTATCGTCCTGACCTGCAATATCGTCACCGGCATTATGCTCGGCTTCGGCGGGCTGGTGATTGGTCGTCTGTTCGCTGGCGAATGGCGCAAGCTGAATATCGGCACCGTGATTATCGCGGTGGCGCTGGTCGCTTTTTACGCGGGCGGCTGGGCGCTTTAATCCTGTCTGGCGCGGCAGCGATGCCGCGCCATGTTCCTTCCTTCCGCCGCATTTCCTGCCTTCCGCCTGATAAACAGAGAATCGTCCTGAAGCGTTGCGAATCGCACGCCTTGTTTTTAACAGGTTTAACGTTTTGTTTTACACTGCTAACGGGGCACCCCCAGGGTAATCGATTCACATATGCCTGCCGGAAGAGGCTATAAGGAAAGCATGGAAATCTTTTTTACTATTCTCATTATGACGTTAGTGGTGTCGCTCTCCGGCGTCGCCGCCCGTATTATCCCGTTTCAAATCCCGCTGCCGCTGGTGCAGATCGCCGCGGGCGCGCTGCTTGCCTGGCCGACTTTCGGCCTGCATGTCGATTTTGACCCGGAGCTGTTTCTGGTGTTGTTTATTCCGCCGCTGCTGTTCGCCGACGGCTGGAAAACGCCGGTTAACGAGTTTCTTCATCATGGCCGTGAAATCATGGGCCTGGCCTTAGTGCTGGTGCTGATCACCGTCGTGGGCATCGGCTATCTGATCTACTGGATGGTGCCGGGCATTCCACTGGTGCCCGCCTTCGCGCTGGCGGCGGTGCTGTCGCCGACGGATGCCGTGGCGCTGTCGGGCATCGTCGGCGAAGGGCGCATTCCCAAGAAGATCATGTCAATTTTGCAGGGCGAGGCGCTGATGAACGACGCGTCGGGCCTGGTGTCGCTCAAGTTCGCCGTTGCGGTGGCGATGGGAACGATGGTCTTTACCGTTTCCGGCGCGACCGTAGAGTTTCTGAAAGTGGCGATCGGCGGCCTGCTGGCGGGCGCTGCGGTCTGCTGGCTGTTCGGCAAATCACTGCGTCTTTTCAGCCGTCTGAGCGGCGACGATCCCACTACCCAGACGGTACTGCTGCTGCTGCTGCCGTTCGCCTCCTATCTGATCGCCGAGCATCTTGGCGTATCAGGCATCCTGGCGGCGGTGGCGGCCGGTATGATGATCACCCGCTCCGGCATTATGCGCCGCGCGCCGCTGGCGATGCGCCTGCGCGCCAACAGCGTCTGGCAGATGCTGGAATTCGTGTTTAACGGCATGGTGTTCCTGATGCTCGGCCTGCAACTGCCTGGCATTCTGGAAACCTCGATTACCGAGGCGAACGCCGATCCAAACGTCGAGCTGTGGATGCTGTTTACCGACATTCTGCTGGTGTACGCCGCCCTGATGCTGGTGCGTTTCGGCTGGCTCTGGACTATGCAGCGCCTCAGCAAGCGCCTGCTGACCAAAAAGCCCATGGAGTTCAGCAGCTACAGCACGCGCGAGTTGCTGATTGCTTCTTTTGCCGGGGTGCGCGGCGCGATTACGCTGGCCGGTGTGCTGTCGATACCGCTGTTCCTGCCGAACGGCGACGCTTTCCCTGGCCGTTACGAGCTGGTATTCCTTGCGACCGGCGTCATTCTCTTCTCGCTGTTTGTCGGCGTCATTCTGTTGCCAGTCTTGCTGCGCGGCATCGACGGCATTGATAAGAGCGTGCATCGCCGCGAACTGCAGCAGGCGCGTGCGGTAATGGCGGGTGCGGCGGTTGAAAGCCTCTATAAGATGGAAGAGCGCCTGACGCAGGATGCCGAAGAGAATATCGATAACGAGCTGTTGAAAGAGGTGAGCTCACGGGTGATAGGCAACCTGCGCCGCCGCGCCGACGGACAGAGCGACCTGGAGAATGCGCACGTGGCGGAGGATCTGGAGCGCCGCTTCCGCCTCACCGCGCTGCGCGCCGAACGCGCTGAGCTTTATCATCTGCGCGCCACGCAGCAGATCAGCAACGAGACGATGCAGAAGCTGCTGCGCGATCTCGACCTGCTGGAAGCGCTGCTGGTCGAGAAAGAGGAGCATTAATCGCGAAGGCGGGCAGGGCTACCTGTCCGCCTTATACCGAAATCTTCGGCGCTTCGCCCGGCCAGAAGGCGCGACAGCAGTCAATCCACGCCTGCGCGCTGCGGGACAGATAGCTTCCTTCGCGCCAAATTAATCCCAGCGTCCACGTTAAATCCGATTCCAGCGGCAGCCACAGCAGCGATTTTCGATCGAGCCTTTGACAAATCGGCTCCGGCAGAATCGCCACGCCCATGCCCGCCTGTACCATTGCGGCCAGAAAATCCCATTGCCCGCTGCGCACCGCGATCTGCGGCGTCAGGCCCGCGCGCTGAAACGCCTTTTTCAGCTGGCGGTTTAGCGAAAACTCCTCATTGAAAATCAGTAGCGGATGCTGCGCCACTTCCGTCAGCGAGAGGCTCAGGCGATCGCGCCAGGGCGCCGCGTGCGGCACCAGCACACAGAGCGGATGCTGCATCAGCGTCAGGGTATTCAGCGGCAGCTGCTCATCTACCGGCAGTGCGGTCAGCGCCAGATCGAGACCGCCTGACAGCACGGCTTCCTGTACCGCCAGGCCGCCTGATTCGACAATATTTAGCGCAATGCCGGGATAGCGTTGACGAAAGGCGGAGACGGACCCGGCGATCTGCATGCCCACCATCGGCGGCACGCCCAGGCGCAGCTCGCCGGTCTTCAACTGATTGATATCGCCGATCTCCATCTCCAGCTGCTTGAACGCCTGCAAAATCGTCAGGCCGCGCTGATATACCACCTGGCCGCTGTCGGTCAGATGCAGCTTGCGGCCTTCGCGCAGCAGCAGCGTGCAGCCTAATTCTTCTTCAAGATGGCGCAGCATTTTACTGATGGTCGGCTGCGTGACGAACAGCGTCTCCGCCGCACGGGTAAAGCTTTGCTGACGCACCACCTCGACAAAATAACGTAGCGCCCGAACGTCCATAAACTATTCCCTCTGTGCATAGTTCGGATGATTTTAATTCATTTTTTTCACCCTTTAACAGCGCCGTATACTGACAGCCGTCACAGAAAAACAGGAGAAACCAATTATGGCGGTAGCGATAAGCCCTCAAAGTACGGGCTGGCTGCGGCGTTTACAGGTGCCGTTGCAGGTGGGCATTTATATCGGTCTGTTTATCTTCGCTCAGCAGCTGGTGGGTTGGCTGCATCTGCCGCTGCCGGCCAATATCGTCGGCATGCTGCTGCTGCTGACGCTGATTGTGCTGCGCATCGTGCCGCTGAAGTGGGTGAAGGCGGGCGGCAGTTGGCTGCTGGCGGAAATGCTGCTGTTTTTCGTACCGGCGGTGGTGGCGGTAGTTAACTACGGCGACCTGCTGAAAGTGGAAGGCTGGCGCATCTGCGTCGTTATCGCTCTCAGCACGCTGATGGTATTGGGCGCTACGGCGCTGGTGGTCGATCGCGTTTACCGGCTGGAGATCTGGCTGGCGCAGCGTAAGCAGGCGCGCCATGAATGATCTGATTATCAGCCTGCTCTGTTTTATCGCCACGCTCTGCGTCTATTTTCTGAATAAACGGCTCTATCGCCGCTGGCGTAAGCTGCTGCTGATGCCGCTGGTGCTGACGCCGCTGCTGCTGGTGGGGATGCTGCTGTTGACCCATATCTCCTGGCAGGATTATATCGGCGAGAGCCGCTGGCTGCTGTGGCTGCTCGGCCCGGCGACGCTGGCGTTTGCGGTGCCGGTCTATGAAAACATGACGATTATCCGTCGCCACTGGCTGTCGCTGTCGGCGGGCGTGGTAACCGCTACGCTGGTAGCGGTATGCAGCTCGGTCTGGCTGGCGCGTCTGCTGACGCTGCCGGAAATTATCCAGCGTAGCCTGGCGGTGCGTTCGATCACCACGCCGTTCGCCCTGGCCGCGGCGCAGCAGGTGGGCGGACAGCCCGACCTGGTGGCGCTGTTTGTGGTGATCACCGGCGTCTTCGGCATGGCGGTCGGCGATGTGCTGTTTCTGCGGCTGGCGGTTAAGCAGGGGCTGGCGAAAGGCGCGGGCTTCGGCGCCGCCTCACATGGCGCAGGCACCGCGCGCGCCTATGAGTTAGGGCAGCAGGAGGGGGTGGTTTCCAGCCTGGTGATGATGCTGTCGGGCGTAGTCACGGTGGTGATCGCGCCGCTGATCGGCCAGCTGATGTGGGCGACGAGCTAAGCGCCGCCTGATAAAAAAGGGCCGCTAAGCGGCCCGTAGAAGATTGAACAATATTAAGGCACGGGCCGCCCCGGTCCATAACCTGAGGGTGGCCCGTGCTTTAGTGGGCTTTGCCCTGATCGATGCCGATGCCGGTTTGCGAACGCACGAACTGGGCGCGGAACAGCTGACGCTCCTGCGCGCCCTGCGCGGAGTGGTCAGTGATCGAGAACAGCCAGGTGCCGATAAAGGCGACCAGCATCGAGAACAGCGCCGGATACTCATACGGGAAAACCGGCGTCGCATGGCCGAGCACCTGCACCCATACCGTCGGGCCAAGGATCATCAGCAACACCGCCGTCAGCAGTCCCAGCCAGCCACCGATCATCGCGCCGCGCGTGGTCAGCCGCGACCAGTACATCGACAGCAGAATGATCGGGAAATTACAGCTGGCGGCGATAGAGAAGGCCAGACCGACCATAAAGGCGATATTCTGTTTTTCAAACAGAATGCCCAGCGCAATCGCCACCACGCCCAGCACCAGCACGGTGATTTTCGAGACGCGTAGCTCCTCGCGTTCGGTCGCCTGACCTTTACGCACCACGCTGGCGTAGAGATCGTGCGATACGGCGGAGGCGCCCGCCAGCGTCAGCCCGGCGACCACCGCCAGAATGGTGGCGAAGGCGACGGCGGAGATAAAGCCGAGGAAGGTGCTGCCGCCCACCGCGTTCGCCAGATGCACCGCCGCCATATTGTTGCCGCCAATCAGCGCGCCGGTGGCGTCTTTAAATGCCGGGTTGGCGCCGACCAGTAAAATCGCGCCGAAGCCGATAATAAAGGTCAGGAAGTAGAAATAGCCCATAAAGCCCGTAGCCCAGAACACGCTTTTGCGCGCCTCGCGCGCGTCGCTGACGGTAAAGAAGCGCATCAGGATATGCGGCAGACCGGCGGTGCCGAACATCAGACCCAATCCCAGCGACAGCGCGGAGACAGGATCGTTGACCAGCCCGCCGGGGCGCATAATCGCCTGACCTTTGGGATGCACCGCCATCGCCTCGGTAAACAGCGTGTTGAAGCTGAAGCCGACCGATTTCATCACCATGATCGCCATAAAAGAAGCGCCGAACAGCAGCAGCACCGCTTTGATGATCTGCACCCATGTGGTCGCCAGCATGCCGCCGAACAGCACGTACAGCACCATCAGAATGCCGACCAGCACTACCGCCACATGGTAATCCAGCCCAAACAGCAGCTGAATCAGCTTGCCTGCGCCGACCATCTGCGCAATCAGATAAAGGGCGACCACCACCAGCGAGCCGCAGGCGGAAAGCGTGCGGATCGGCTTCTGCTGTAAGCGGTAAGAGGCGACATCAGCGAAGGTGTAGCGGCCCAGGTTGCGCAGCCGCTCGGCGATCAGAAACAGAATGATCGGCCAGCCGACCAGAAAGCCCAGCGAATAGATCAGGCCGTCGTAGCCGGAGGTGTAAACCAGCGCGGAGATGCCGAGAAACGAGGCGGCGGACATAAAGTCGCCGGCCATCGCCAGCCCGTTTTGAAAGCCGGTGATATTGCCGCCCGCGGTATAGTAGTCGCTGCGCGAGCGGGTGCGTTTTGAAGCCCACCAGGTGATGCCGAGCGTCCCGGCAACGAACACCAGGAACATGACAATCGCCTGATAGTTAGTGCTCTGTTTCTGCACCGCGCCGCTAATCGCATCGGCGGCCAGCAGCGGCAGGGGAAGCAGCAGCGTCAGGCCTGCGGCAAAGCGTTTTAGCCCGATCATTATTTCACCTCATCGATAATCTGTTTAGTCAGGCGATCGAACTCGCCGTTGGCGCGCCAGACGTAAACGCCGGTCAACAGGAAAGAGATCACAATCAGGCCGACGCCGATGGGGATGCCGCGCGTAACGTTGGTGCCCTCATGCAGCGGGGCGCCCAGCCAGTCGGGGGCGAAAGCGATAAGTAAAATAAAGCCGACATACAGGATGAGCATGATGATGGACAGAATCAGCGCGAAACGCTGGCGCTTTTGCACCAGCTCTTTAAAGCGCGCGCTGTTCTCTATCCGGGCATAGATAGCGTCGTTCATTACAGCGTCTCCAGAGGTAAGAAAAGATCGGGGAGATCCCTTCAGGAACTTTTTATAGTGTTATGACGTCTGTTTTACCGGCTGGCCTGCGCCAGCCGTGCCGCTCGTTAATCAGAGGGGCGGCGTTCGCCGCCCTGCGGGTTATGGCATGGCGATGCTCTGTTTCTCCTCCAGCAGTTTTTCCACTACGCCAGGATCAGCCAGTGTTGAGGTGTCGCCCAGGTTACTGGTGTCGCCGGTGGCGATTTTGCGCAGGATGCGGCGCATAATCTTGCCGGAGCGGGTTTTCGGCAGCGAATCGGTCCAGTGCAGCACGTCCGGGGTGGCGATCGGCCCAATCTCCTTGCGCACCCAGTTGCGCACTTCCGCATACAGCTCCGGCGTCGGCTCTTCGCCATGGTTCAGCGTAATATAGGCGTAGATTGCCTGGCCCTTAATGCTGTGCGGGATGCCGACCACCGCTGCTTCGGCGATTTTGGCGTGGGAAACCAGCGCCGATTCGATTTCGGCAGTGCCCAGACGATGACCGGAGACGTTCAGCACGTCATCCACGCGGCCGGTGATCCAGTAGTAGCCATCCTCGTCGCGTCGCGCGCCGTCGCCGCTGAAATACATATTTTTGAAGGTGGAGAAATAGGTTTGCTCAAAGCGCTCGTGATCGCCGAACAGCGTGCGCGCCTGGCCCGGCCAGGAGTCGACAATGACCAGGTTGCCTTCGCAGGCGCCTTCCTGACTTTGTCCTTCATTATCCACCAGCGCTGGCTGCACGCCGAAGAAAGGTTTGGTCGCCGAACCCGCTTTCAGCTCGGTGGCGCCGGGCAGGGGGGTGATCATGAAGCCGCCGGTCTCGGTCTGCCACCAGGTATCGACGATCGGGCAGCGGCTGTCGCCGATTTTTTTGTAATACCACTCCCAGGCTTCCGGGTTAATCGGCTCACCCACCGATCCCAGAATGCGCAGCGACGCGCGGCTGGTGCCGGCAATCGCCCGGTCGCCTTCCGCCATCAGCGCGCGGATCGCCGTCGGCGCGGTATAGAGCAGCGTCACCTTATGCTTGTCTACCACTTCCGCCATGCGGCTCGGCTGCGGCCAGTTAGGCACCCCTTCGAACATCAGCGTGGTGGCGCCGCAGGCCAGCGGGCCGTAAAGCAGGTAGCTGTGGCCGGTGATCCAGCCTACGTCGGCGGTGCACCAGTAGACGTCGCTGGGTTGATAATCGAAGACATATTTAAAGGTGGCGGCGACGTAAACCAAATAACCGCCGGTGGTGTGCAGCACGCCCTTCGGCTTGCCGGTAGATCCAGAGGTATAAAGGATAAACAGCGGATCTTCCGCATTCATCTCTTCCGGCTGGTGGTGCGAACAGGCGCTGTTCATGCGTTCGTGCCACCAGCTGTCGCGGCCGTTCTGCCAGGCGATCTCATTGCCGGTGCGTTTCAGCACCACCACATGCTCCACGCTGGTGACGCCGGGGTTTTTTAACGCCTCGTCGACATTCTTTTTCAGCGGAATAGTGCGGCCCGCGCGGATGCCCTCGTCGGCGGTCACCACCAGTTTGGCGCTGGAGTCGATAATGCGTCCCGCCACCGCTTCCGGCGAAAAGCCGCCGAAAATCACCGAGTGCACCGCGCCGATGCGTGCGCAGGCCAGCATCGCCACCGCCGCTTCCGGCACCATCGGCATATAGATTGCAACGACGTCGCCCTTTTTGGTCTCCAGCTCTTTCAGCACATTGGCGAAACGGCAGACCTCACGATGAAGCTGGCGGTAGGTCAGCGTTTTGCTTTCGCTGGCGTCGTCGCCTTCCCAGATGATGGCGGGATGATCGCCGCGTTCGTGCAGATGGCGGTCCAGACAGTTGGCCGCCAGATTGAGCGTGCCGTCCTCATACCAGCGAATGCTGATATTGCCCGGCGCGAAAGAGGTATTCTTCACTCTGGTGTAAGGCTTGATCCAGTCCAGCATTTTCCCTTGCTCGCCCCAAAAAGCGTCAGGGTCCTGTACCGATTGTTGATACATCGACTGGTACTGTTCCGCATTTATCAGCGTATGTTCCGCAATGCTGGCGGGAACGGGATGTTTAATGATTTGGCTCATGGCTGGTCTCCTTGAAGATGTTAATCATATGTCAATCAAAGGTTAATAACAGCGAGGAGCAGCGCTTTGTTTCTTTTTTGCGCGACAGATCACGGGAATAACAAACGCGATGAAATGTGCAGGTTTTCGCCAGCCTGGCGGTAGGGAATCGCTTTACTTCTTTTCCATTAAGTGTAGGTAATTACGCTCGGCGCTGTTGAAAAAAACAGCGATCGATTCACATCTTGTAATGCATACCTATGCCAAAAGAAGAAGCTATATTACTTTTCATAACATAGAGTTACAGTTTTGATAACCGGAAGGCATTTATCTTGCCGCTTCCTGGACTGACGAAAGAGATCGCCGCAAAGGTTGCTTTTCGCCCGTTGATAATGGTACTTATCAACGGCCCTTTCCGGGCGCTACCATCAATAACCCTCGATTTTACCGGACTTTGTCCATTTCCCTTAGTGTGTAAATATCCGCGCTCCTGTGCGGAACCAGGGTTTGTTAAGGAAATGAAACACTATGAAAGGTTTTAAAATCAGCCTTGCCTGGCAAATACTGATTGCATTAGTGCTGGGTGTCATCGTTGGTGCGATTTTGCATAACCAACCTGAGGATCGTGAATGGTTAATCACCAATATCCTCTCGCCTGCCGGTGATATCTTTATTCATCTGATCAAGATGATTGTGGTGCCAATCGTGATCTCTACTCTTGTGGTAGGTATTGCAGGCGTGGGCGACGCAAAGAAGCTTGGACGAATCGGCGTCAAGACAATTGTCTACTTTGAAGTGATTACCACCATTGCCATCGTTGTAGGGATTACTCTGGCGAATGTCTTTCAGCCTGGCACCGGCATTGATATGTCGACGCTGGCAACGGTGGATATCTCTAAATATGAAGCGACTACCGAACAAGTGCAGAGCGGGGCGCATAGCCTTGTGGTCACCATTCTGTCGCTGATCCCGCAGAATATTTTCGCGGCCATCGCCAAGGGCGATATGCTGCCGATCATCTTCTTCTCGGTGCTGTTTGGTCTCGGCCTCTCGTCGCTGCCGTCCGAACACCGCGATCCGCTGGTGAAAGTGTTCCGCTCAGTGTCGGAAACCATGTTTAAAGTGACGCATATGATCATGCGCTACGCGCCGATTGGCGTGTTCGCCCTGATCGCTGTGACCATCGCCAACTTTGGTTTCTCCTCGCTCTGGCCGCTGGCGAAGCTGGTGCTGCTGGTGTACGCCGCCATTCTGTTCTTCGCCTTCGTGGTGCTGGGCGCGGTGGCGCGCATCTGCAAGCTGAAAATCACCACGCTGATGCGCATCCTGAAAGATGAGCTGATCCTCTCTTACTCCACCTCCAGCTCCGAAACGGTGCTGCCGCGTATTATGGAGAAGATGGAAGCCTACGGCGCGCCGAAGGCGATCACCAGCTTCGTGGTGCCGACCGGCTACTCGTTCAATCTCGACGGCTCTACGCTCTATCAGAGCATCGCGGCGATCTTTATCGCGCAGCTCTACGGCATCGACCTCTCCCTGACGGATGAGATCGTGCTGGTGCTGACGCTGATGGTCACCTCGAAAGGGATTGCGGGCGTGCCGGGCGTCTCCTTTGTGGTGCTGCTGGCAACGCTGGGCAGCGTCGGTATTCCGCTGGAAGGCCTGGCCTTTATCGCTGGCGTCGACCGTATCATGGATATGGCGCGCACCGCGCTGAACGTGGTGGGCAATGCGCTGGCAGTGCTGGTTATCGCCAAGTGGGAAGACCAGTTCGATACCGCTCAGGCGGAGAAATATGAGCAGCAGCTGCGTATACAAACCGCACGCTAAGCCGCCTCATGCATCCTGACGCCGCCCCTGCTTCCGCTCGGGCGGCGTTTTTTATCCGTTGTTTTGTCCCACCTCTCCGCTTAAGCGGTTCCATTCTGGGAAAGAGTTGCTCATTATATTGCGCGGCGCAGTTCGCCTGCCGCCGTCTCTGTCCGCCTTATAAGGGAGTAGCTATGAGTCTCGATCTGTCACGCATGATCACCGAAAGCCGCAATCCGGCCAGCGAAAACATCGATGAGCTGTCTACCGAAGCGATGCTGCGCGTCATCAACAACGAAGATAAAAAGGTCGCCCTGGCGGTAGAGGCGATTGTGCCGCAGATCGCTGAGGCGGTAGATGCCATTACCGCCGCGTTTCAGCAGGGCGGACGCCTGATTTACAGCGGCGCCGGCACTTCCGGGCGACTGGGTATTCTCGATGCCAGCGAATGTCCGCCTACCTTCGGCACGCCGCGCGAGCAGGTGGTGGGGCTGATTGCTGGCGGCCATACGGCCATTTTGCAGGCAGTGGAAAACGCGGAAGACAATGCAGAGAGGGGCGCGGCCGATTTGCAGGCGATTGAGTTCAGCGCGCGCGATGTGCTGGTCGGCATCGCCGCCAGCGGGCGCACGCCTTACGTACTGGGCGCGCTCGACTATGCGCGGCGTCAGGGCGCGACCACCGTGGCGCTGACCTGTAACCCCGACAGCGAAATGGCGCGCGTGGCGCATATCGCCCTGACGCCGGTGGTGGGACCGGAAGTGGTGACCGGTTCTTCGCGCCTGAAAGCCGGAACGGCACAGAAGCTGGTGCTGAATATGCTGACTACCGGCGCGATGATTCGCAGCGGCAAGGTGTTCGGTAATCTGATGGTAGATGTGGAAGCGACTAACCAGAAGCTGGTGCAGCGCCAGATCAATATCGTCATGCAGGCGACCGACTGCGGCGCGGAAGAGGCGCAGGCGGCGCTGGCCGCCTGTAACGGACACTGCAAAACCGCCATTCTGATGGTGCTGGGTCATCTTTCCGCGCCGGAAGCCACTCGCCTGTTGGCACAGCATCACGGCTTTATCCGCCAGGCGCTGCGTGAGGCGGTTTCGGGACGACCGTAACAGAAAAAAGGCTTCTTTTTCAGCACGTCCTTGCCTGAAGAAGAAGCCTGTTCAGACCCCATTCGCACCTTCTCCTAAATAAATCTTACGATTTATTTATCCGCAAATTTCCCCGGTTTTCACTGCTGTGCCTTAGATGCTGCTTAAAATGCGACCCGAATCAAGCTAATCCTGGTTTTTAACGCTAAAGATCCCGCCTGCGGCTGCCGAAATTATAAAAAACATAATCTATTCATCGCATCTGGCTCCGCGCCTCTTTCAAGGATTATTTCATGCGTAACAACCAACCCGTTACCCAACAGGCGTTCGCGTTTAGCGATGACGCAACGCTGATGACGACGACCGACCGCAACAGCCGTATCACCTACGCCAACGACGCCTTTATTGACGTCAGCGGCTTCACGCAGGAGGAGATTGACGGCCAGCCGCATAATCTGGTGCGCCATCCCGATATGCCGCCGGAGGCGTTTGCGGATATGTGGGCCACGCTGAAGCAGGGACAGCCCTGGTCGGCGCTGGTAAAAAATCGGCGTAAAAATGGCGATCACTACTGGGTGCGCGCGAATGCGATCCCTGTGATCCGCAACGGCGCGGCGCAGGGGTATATGTCGGTACGTACCCGGCCGACAGCGGCGGAGATTCAGCAGGCGGAAGCGCTCTACAGCGATTTCAGGGCGGGCCGACATAAAGGACGTAGATTACATAAAGGGCTGCTGGTCTACAGCGGCTGGCGAAGCTGGCGTTCGCTGTTTAAAACCCTGCCGCTGCGCTGGCGCATACGATCCACGCTGTTGGCCCTGTTGCCGCTCAGCGTCGCGGGCGTCTGGACGCTGGGCGTTAGCGCGGGCGCGCTGGGTCTGTTCAGCGGCGGCATGGCTAGTCTGTTGCTGCTGGCGAGTCTCTGGCTGGAACAGCAGATTTCGCGTCCGCTGGAGCGCGTCTGCCAGCAGGCGCTGGATGTCGCCACCGGCAACAGCCATAAGGTCGACGCCCCCGATCGGGTGGATGAGATCGGCATGACCCTGCGCGCCATCGGGCAGCTTGGGCTGATGTTTCGCTGGCTGGTGGATGACGTCAGCGGTCAGGCGATCAACGTGCTGAGCGCCAGCGACGCCATGGCGCGCAGCAATGAGGAGCTGAGCCAACGTACCGAGCAGGCGGCGGCCAACGTGCAGCAGACCGCCGCCACCATGAACGAGATGACCGCGACGGTAAACAGTAACAAAGCGCGCGCCACGGAAGTGGACCAGCTTGCCGCCACCACCAGCGAGGCGGCGCGGCAGGGAGGTGCGGCGATGCAGGAGACCATCGGCATGATGGGCGATATGACTGACAGTTCAAAGAAAATCGCCAGCATTATCAGCGTTATCGACGGCATTGCCTTTCAGACCAATATCCTGGCGCTCAACGCGGCGGTCGAGGCGGCGCGCGCGGGCGAACAGGGCAAAGGCTTCGCCGTGGTAGCAGGCGAGGTGCGCAATCTGGCAAGCCGCAGTGCGAAGGCGGCCAGCGAAATCAAAGCGCTGGTGGAGGCGAGCGTGAAGCGGGTGGAGATCGGCGCCGGGCAGGTGAATCATACCGGCAGCACCATGCAGGAGATTGTCGGGCAGGTGCAGACGGTATCGGAACTGATTGGTCAGATTAGCGCCGCCACCGCCGAACAGGCGACCGCGCTGAGCGAAGTCAGCCTGGCGGTGGAAAACCTGGACGAGATCACCCATCAAAACGCAGCGCGCGTGCAGGAAGGCGCCGAGGCCTCAGGACGCATGACGCGCCAGGCGACGCGCCTGGTCGAAGCGATCAGCGTGTTCCGCTAACCCAAAGGCTGTCGGGCCCAGGCGCCCGACAGCCCGCTCCTGCGGGTAGCCGCCAGGCGGTTACGTCCCTCCTCCCGCGTAAGGTCGTATGCCGCTCAGGTTTGCGTCGGGCCCTTAAAAATGCAGACGATATCTGGCAATTCCATCTCTCGGATCTTTCCGTATCTTAAATGTGTTAGCCCGCTTTCCGCCTTATTTCGTCATTGATCCACCCGTCCGGCTCGCCTTTCTTGCTGACTAAGCGCCTGCTTTTTCAACTACAGTTAACTTTTTGCGCCGCCGCGGTTGGGCGCGTCAACACAAGAGAGGAAACCATGAGTCAGTTTTTCATGAACGAAAAAAGCGAGCTGGTGAACGAAGCGATCGAGGGCGCGCTGCTGAGCACGCCTTTTCATAATCTGAGTCGGCTTGAGGTTGGCGAAGGTATTCGCGTCGTGGTGCGCAACGACTGGGATAAGCGCAAGGTGGCGCTGATCTCCGGCGGCGGCTCCGGCCATGAACCGGCGCACGTCGGCTTTGTGGGAAAAGGAATGCTGACCGCGGCGGTATGCGGCGACGTGTTCGCCTCGCCCAGCGTGGACGCGGTGCTGAGCGCCATTATCAACGTCACCGGCGAGGCGGGCTGCCTGCTGATCGTGAAAAACTATACCGGCGACCGCCTTAACTTCGGCCTGGCGGCGGAAAAGGCGCGTGCGCTGGGTTATAAGGTAGAACTGGCGATTGTAAAAGATGACATCGCGCTGCCGGATAATCCGCAACCGCGCGGCCTGGCTGGCACGGTATTAATCCATAAGCTCGCAGGCTACTACGCGGAACAGGGCGCCTCGCTCCAGGAAGTCACACAGCACGCGCAGCAGGCGATTGATGAGACCGCCAGCATCGGTCTGGCGTTCTCTACCTGCCATATTCCCGGCGAAGCGCCCGATAACCGTGTGGCGGAAGGGGAAAGCGAACTCGGCATGGGCATCCATGGCGAACCGGGCGTGAAAACGCTAAAAACGCAGAACAGCCGCGAAATCGTACAAATCATGACGGAAAAGCTGGCGGAAAAGGTGCCGCAGGATAAAAAGGCGCTGCTGTTGATAAACAATCTCGGCGGCTTTTCATTGCTGGAAATGGGCGTGCTGGTGCGGGAGGCCGTAAAGACACCGCTGGGCGAACGCATCAGCCATCTGCTCGGCCCCGCCACGCTGGTCAGTTCGCTGGATATGAAAGGCTTCTCTCTCACGACGCTGCTGTTGGATGACGAGCGGCTGAAGGCGCTCCAGGCGCCGGTCGAGGCGAGCGGCTGGCAGCCGGTGCAGAGGTTGCAGATGCCCGCAGCGGTTAAAGGCGAGGCGATCAAACGCCAGCAGGAGATGTCGCCTTCAGACAATGCGGCGGTGCAGCGCGTGGTGGACATCGTGTGCCAGACGCTGATCGATCTTGAAGGCGAGCTGAATAAGCTGGATGCCAAAGTCGGCGACGGCGACACCGGCTCCACCTTCGCCGCTGGCGCGCGCAAAATTCTTCAGGGGAGCCAGCAGAAGGCGCTGCCGTTTAATGAACCGTCCCGCCTGCTGACGTTGGTCGGCGAGCAGCTGGCGGTAGTGATGGGCGGCTCCAGCGGCGTGCTGATGTCAATTATGTTTACCGCCGCCGGACAGCAGCTGGAAGAGGGTAAACCGCTGCCGCAGGCGCTGATGGCCGGACTGGATCGCATGAAGCACTACGGCGGCGCACGCGTCGGCGATCGCACGCTGATTGATGCGCTGGAGCCTGCGTTGCAGACGCTGATCGACGGCAAAGGGCTGAGCGCCGCCGCCGCCGCCGCGCAGCAGGGCGCGGATGCCACCGCCAGCATGGGCGCGGCTAAAGCGGGACGCTCCTCCTACCTGAATCAGGAGAGCCTCAACGGGGTGAAAGATCCGGGCGCTTACGCGGTAGAGCGCGTGTTCGCCGCGCTTAAATAGCCTCTTCTTTTCCGGCGGCCCGATCCAGACGCGCCGCCAGCTGGGTGACATACTGGCGCTGCGGCGTTTCCCGCAGCGCCAGCGCCAGATTAATGTTCTCCATCACCTGCGCATTTTCCGCCAGCTCGTCGCTCAGCTTGCCGTTTTCGTGCAGCCAGCGCGCCACGCTTGCCCAGCGCCAGAGCGGCGAGTGTCCGGCAAGGCGCTGAACCGGCGCCGGAAAGCGGCCCGGCCCGCGCGTGCCGTCTTTCAGCATGGCGACCGCCTGACGGGAGAGTTGGCTGCGCTGGGCGATATCGCTCAGACCAAGCAGCGTGGCGTCCACGGCGACAACGCGCGCGGGCAGCGCGCCGCCTTCGATATCCGCAATGGCGCTCAGCACCGCCTGCTCAAAGCTGTCGCCGTCACGATCGAATTCCAGATAAACGCTGTCGCCGTAAAAGCAGAGCAGGGCGTCGTCGCAGCCGCATTCGAACAGGGTGTTTTCCAGCCCTGGCGTATGGGCCTCAACGCCGGTAAGGATGAGCGTGAAGTGATAAATCATCAGTTCCTCCTGATGTGGGGCGTAACATCCAGCGCGCAGCTGTTAACTTTACGGCGAATCTGCTGCGCATGGCGTTCAGGCGCGCGCGGCGTGGACCAGACGCTCATCTGATGCTCGCTGTGTTCGGGCACCGCGCATATCAGCCTGCCGAAGGCGTGCCCGTTGGAAGGGCGAAATTGCCAGCCGCACAGCAGGGCGTACTCGATCGCGGCCTGAATATGTTTATTGGGATGCTTTTTCATTATCCATCCTGGACAGTGGCGAAATTACAGGCGGTGTTGACAACTGTCAACATTTTTTTGTTCCTGCCATTATCTTTCACCAGCCGCAGGCGGAGTAAAAGCGAAGAGCGGAATAACTGCCTGTTATTTGTTATTTTTCCGCGTTATCCCTTAATTCTGCTGCAACGCCTCCTGTCGGTTTTCACCCTCGATAACGCGCTCAAAGCTGCGCAGACGCTTGTATATCGACATCAGCGACACCAGCGTCGACCACGAGGTGATCAGGTACTGGAACGCCTGACGCACCTGGTCGAACACGTTGGTGATCTGTTGCAGCAGCCCCAGCGTCAGGCCGCCGGCGATAATGGTTGGCAGCAGAATAAACAGGCCAAACATGCTATCCACCTGCAAATAGAGGATGCGCGTCACGTTGAAATAAAGATAGTGAAACCAGAGGCGGAAATAGTTGTAGCGCACCCGGCTAAACAGCTCGCGCACCGTGGCGGGGGCCGCCCGGCGAGCATCATCTTCACCGTAGACCAGTTCCTTACGGTAAGCGGCTTCCACCCGCTGATTACGGAACTCCAGCCCCGGCAGCTTAACGCCCACCAGACCCAGCAGCAGAGTGCCGAACAGCGACCAGAACAGCGCCGCCAGCACCAGGCCATAAGGCGTGTGGCCGAGGATCGGCACGCTTTTTACATGCTGCGACAGCCCCACCAGCACCGGCAGAAACGCCACCAGCGTCATTACCGCCTGAATAAGGCTCACGCCCCAGTCTTCCAGCGTGCTGGAAAAACGCATCGTATCTTTCTGTACGCGCTGCGCAGCACCTTCTACATGTCGTAGCTTCTGCCAGTGCGCCATATACCAGTCGTTCATCGCGGTGCGCCAACGAAATATCCAGTGGCTGATAAAAAAGGCGTTCAGCACGCCGATCACTACCGCAATCAGCGCGATGCTAAGAAAATCGCCGATCTGCTGGTAGAAATCGGCTATAGATACCGATCCCGCTTTAGTCAGCGCGCGCTGAATAAGATCGTAAAAAGGGCCGTACCAGGCGTTGATGGTGACGCCGACATGCACATCGAACCAGGTAATAAACAGGATTAGCGCCGTTCCCAGCACCGACCAGCGTTGCCAGGGATGCGGACTAGCGAACGACCAGACCGTAGCGAACAGCGCCGTCAACGCGGCGAAGTAACAGTAAAACCAGAGATCGTCAGGCTGGAGAAAGCGCCATGCGCTGTCAGGCAGCGCTTTGCCAGCGTACCGCGCAAACGTCGGCAGATGAAAGACCAGCTGGCTGGCGCCGTCGAACCAGAGAAAAACCGCCGCCAGACTGAACAGGGCTGCCGTGCTGAAAAACAGCGCGGGCCGGGGGAAAAAGGAACTGAACATAGCGACTCCGCAAAAAAGATTCGCTTCTTTATAGCCTGCGCAGTGATTAACAGTCTGTGGTGGGTTGTGTCCAGTCGTTACGGCGCGCCCCATTGATAACGAACGAAACGGAGCGATGTCAGTTTAATGTTAAGGAATTTGTGTGATTTTGTTTTGTGCTGCTAAAGATTTTACAAAATAGCTGTTACAATGCGCGCCGCTGTTACCGGTAACAATGAGCCTGTTTTCCATCCGGGAATCCCTGCATAAAACCATAACTACAATAATAAAACAGAGACGATCAACTGTTGCGCTGTTACGCAACGTGCGCTAAGGCAATGTTATGTCGAAAGAAAAAACGAGTACTTCCAGAAGAGACTTTCTTCTGAAAACCATCACGCTGGCGCCCGCCGTCGCGATGGGCACCACCGGGATTGCGTCACTGGGCCTCAGCGGCAGCGCCCAGGCCAACGAAAACGCGGCGCCTGCCGGCCCGCAAACCGCACGCGACTATCAGCCCGTCTGGTTTTCCGCCGAAGAGTTCGCCTTTATTAAGGCCGCCGTGGCGCGCCTGATCCCGGCGGACGAGCGCGGTCCGGGCGCGCTGGAAGCGGGCGTGCCGGAATTTATCGATCGCCAAATGAATACCCCTTACGCGACCGGCAACAACTGGTATATGCAGGGGCCGTTCGATCCTGACGCGCCGAAAGAGCTGGGCTATCAACTCCCGCTGGTGCCGCAGCAGATCTATCGTCTGGGCATCGCCGAAGCGGACGCCTGGGCGAAACAGCAGCATGGCAAAGCTTTTGCCGCGCTGAGCGCCGAACAGCAGGATGCGCTGCTCGGCGAGTTTGAAAGCAACAAGGCGAGCTTTAAGCAGCTGCCAGCGAAAGTCTTCTTCGCTTACCTGCTGCAAAACACCCGCGAGGGCTTTTTCTGCGATCCGCTGCATGGCGGCAATCAGCACATGGTGGGCTGGAAGCTGATCGGCTTCCCCGGCGCGCGCGCTGATTTTATGGACTGGGTGGAGCGCGGCGAGCGCTATCCCTTCCCGGCGGTATCGATTCGTGGAGAAAGAGCATAAGCATGGCAAACGTAATGAAAAAAGTGGACGCGGTGATTGTCGGCTTCGGCTGGGCCGGTTCCATTATGGCGAAAGAGTTGACGGAAGCGGGCCTGCACGTGGTGGCGCTGGAGCGCGGTCCGCATCGCGATACCTACCCGGACGGCTCTTATCCGCAGGTGATCGATGAGCTGACCTATAACGTCCGCAAAAAGCTGTTCCAGGATCTGTCGAAAAGCACCGTCACCATTCGTCACAACGTCTCGCAGACCGCGCAGCCCTATCGTCAGCTGGCGGCGTTTCTGCCGGGTACCGGCACCGGCGGCGCAGGCCTGCACTGGTCCGGCGTCCATTTTCGCGTCGATCCGACAGAGCTGCGGATGCGCAGCCACTATGAGGAGCGCTACGGCAAAGACTTTATCCCGGAAGGCATGACCATTCAGGATTTCGGCGTCACTTACGACGAGCTGGAGCCGTTCTTCGACAAGGCTGAAAAGGTGTTCGGCACCTCCGGCTCCGCCTGGAGCGTTAAAGGCAAAATCGTCGGCCAGGGCCGGGGCAACCCGTTTGCGCCGGATCGCTCTGACGATTTCCCGCTGCCGCCGCAGAAGCGCACTTATTCCGCGCAGCTGTTCGCGAAGGCGGCCGAGTCGGTGGGCTATCATCCCTACGATCTGCCGTCGGCCAACACCTCTGGCCCCTACACCAACACCTATGGCGCGCAGATGGGCCCATGCAACTTCTGCGGCTATTGCAGCGGCTACGCCTGCTACATGTATTCCAAAGCGTCGCCGAACGTCAATATCTGGCCTGCGCTGCGTCAGGAGCCGAAATTCGAGCTGCGCGACAACTCGCACGTGCTGCGCGTCAATCTCACCGACGATAAAAAACGCGCCACCGGCGTGACCTATGTCGATGCGCAGGGCCGCCAGATCGAACAGCCAGCGGATCTGGTGATCCTCTCCGCGTTCCAGTTCCACAACGTGCATCTGATGCTGCTTTCCGGCATCGGCCAGCCTTATAACCCCATCACCAACGAAGGGGTGGTGGGCCGCAACTTTGCCTATCAGAACATCTCTACTATCAAGGCGTTCTTCGGCAAAGATGTGCATACCAATAACTTTATCGGCGCGGGCGGCGCGGGCGTCGGCGTCGACGACTTCAACGCCGATAACTTCGACCACGGCAAATATGGCTTTGTCGGCGGCTCGCCTTTCTGGGTCAACCAGGCGGGCGTGAAGCCGATCTCCGGCCTGCCGGTGCCGCAGGGCACGCCGGGCTGGGGCAGCAAGTGGAAAGCGGCGGTGGCCGATCACTATACGCACCACGTTTCGATGGACGCCCACGGCGCGCATCAGTCTTACCGCGCCAACTACCTCGATCTCGACCCGAACTACAAGGACGCCTTTGGTCAGCCGCTGCTGCGCATGACCTTCGACTGGCAGGATAACGACATCAAGATGTCGCAGTTTATGCATGACCGCATGCGTAAAATCGCCGTCGCGATGAACCCGAAAGAGATCATCGGCGCGCCGAAAGTGCAGGGCACCCACTTCGACACCACTGTTTATCAAACCACGCATATGAACGGCGGCGCGATTATGGGCGAAGATCCGAAGACCAGCGCGGTTAACCGCTATTTGCAAAGCTGGGACGTGCCGAACGTCTTTGTGCCGGGCGCCTCGGCGTTCCCTCAGGGGCTGGGCTACAACCCGACCGGCATGGTTGCCGCGTTGACCTACTGGTCGGCGAAGGCGATCCGCGAACAGTATCTGAAAAACCCAGGACCGCTGGTGCAGGCATAAGGATGATGGCGATGAAAAACGCATTACTGGCGCTGTGCCTGCTGGCTACAGCCTCTGGCGCGATGGCGGCCGACGACCAGGCCGGCGATCTGATCAAACGCGGCGAATATCTGGCGCGCGCGGGAGACTGCGTCGCCTGCCACACCAGCAAAGAGGGTAAACCCTTTGCCGGCGGGCTGGCGATGGCAACCCCGATCGGCACCATCTATTCCACTAATATCACCCCGGATAAAGAGACCGGCATCGGCAGCTACAGCTATGACGACTTCCAGAAGGCAGTGCGTCATGGCGTAGCGAAAAACGGCGATACGCTCTATCCGGCGATGCCTTATCCCTCTTACGCCGTGGTCAGCGACGAGGATATGCAGGCGCTTTACGCTTACTTTATGCACGGCGTGGCGCCGGTGGCGCAGCAGAATAAAGAGAGCGACATTCCCTGGCCGCTCTCCATGCGCTGGCCGCTGGCGATCTGGCGCGGCATTTTCGCGCCGGACGTGAAGGCGTTCCAGCCGAAAAGCGGCGAAGACGCGGACCTGGCGCGCGGACGCTACCTGGTGGAAGGCTTAGGGCACTGCGGCGCCTGCCATACGCCGCGCAGCTTCACTATGCAGGAGAAAGCGCTGAGCGATGAGAAGGGCGGCGATTATCTCTCCGGCAGCAACGCGCCCATCGACGGTTGGACAGCCAGCAACCTGCGCGGCGATAACCGCGACGGGCTGGGGCGCTGGAGCGAAGACGATCTGGCGCAATTCCTCAGCACCGGCCGCAACGACGATACGGCGGCCTTTGGCGGCATGACGGAGGTGGTGGAGCATAGCCTGCAATATCTCGACGATAAGGATATCCGGGCGATCGCGCGCTACCTGAAATCGCTGGGCGCGAAGGACCCGTCGCAGACGGGCTTCCAGCCTGACGACGCCGTGGCGCAGGCGCTGTGGAAAGGCGACGACAGCAAAGCGGGCGCGGCGCAGTATGTTGACAGCTGCGCCGCCTGTCACCGCACCGACGGACGCGGCTACAAGCGCTTCTTCCCGGCGCTGCGCGGCAACCCGGTGGTGCTGGCGGACGATCCGACCTCGCTGATCCATATCGTGCTGACCGGCAGTACGCTGCCGGGCGTGAAGAACGCGCCGACTACCGTGGTGATGCCGGGCTTCGGCTGGCGTCTGGACGACCATCAGGTAGCGGACGTCGTGAACTTTATCCGCACCAGCTGGGGCAATAAAGGCGAGAAGCCGGTCACGGCGGCCGATGTCGCCGACGTGCGCAAAGAGACCTTCGTGGCGCAGCAGCAGGGCGACGTGGATATCGAAAAACTGCCGCAGGCCGAACATTAATCGACGCGGTAGACGCGCCGCCTGACGTGTGAGGCGGCAATAAAAAACGGCGGCGGGCGTCTGAGAGGGCGTCCGCCGCCGCGTTATTTTCAGGAAAGAAAATCTTCGCGCTGCGGCGTAAAGGTATCCAGCAGCACACCCGCCTCCAGGCAGACGCAGCCGTGCACCACGTTGGGTTTCTTATACAGCGTGTCGCCAGGGCCGACCTCATGGGTTTCGCCATCGATGGTAAAGGCGAAGCGCCCCGACAACACGTAGGTCAGCTGCTCGTGCGGATGATGGTGCAGCGGGCCGACCGCGTCTTTCTCAAAGGTCACTTCGACCGCCATCATACCGCCGCCGTGCGCCAGAATGCGCCGCGTAACGCCTTCGCCTGCCAGCTCGACCTGGGTTTGTTCTCTGAAAGTAAACATGCGCTTATTCGTCCTGCTGTTAGCTGAAAAAGTTATCTTTGATGGTTGCCAGATAGAGCGCTGGCTGGCCTTCATAGTCTGTGGTGAACAGCACCTGTTTTTCGTCCGGCGTAAATGACGGATGCGGATGCGTGACCTGACGGTCGCCGTCCAGCACGCGCCAGGAGCTGTTATGCGCCGCCAGCGGGCGATGCTGGCGCGTCGCCACGTCAAACAGCCACAGCATCGGATCGTTGTCGATGGTATAGCCTTTGGTATCCTGCACATCCACCGGCGTGCCGGAGCCGTCGCCTACCAGCAGCGTGCCGTTCTGGTTGCTCATCAGGTGAGAACAGGCTGGCATGGTCATCAGCACCTCATTATGGCCGGTGACCGGATCGAAGCGGCAGATCTCGCGATCGGCTCGCGCCTTGTGGTAGGAGACATAGATCAGCGCCGATCCGTCCGGCACCCAGAATTCATGGGTGCAGCTTTCACCCTCGGCATGATCTTTGACTTTGCGCATATTGGCGCCGTCTTCATCGATCAGCCACATGCGCGCGTCGACGCGATCGTGCGGACCTTCGTGGCAGAAGGCGACGGTATGGTCGTCAAACGGACGGTAGATGGGATGTCCCAGCCACAGACGCTGTTCAAGGATGGTCTGCGCCTCGCCGGTTTGCAGATCGACCCGCAGCAGACGGCAGTGCGGTTTCTTTTCAAAGAAGGTCTTAAATACCTGCCAGTCGCTGAGCGGCTCCCAGCCCTGGCGGTCAATTTCGATGCCGACCAGCCTGGTGCAGTCGCTGTTGGCGACCCATGTGCCGTAGCCGACCCATGCTTCCGGCACGGTATAGACGACGCGTTCTTCCAGAGTCTGCAAATCGACGCAGCGCAACTGGCGTTCGTTTTTCACATAGAACAGAAATCGATCGTCCGGCGAGAGGAAGCCGCCAAACGTATTATCGCCCGCGCCTTCCGTCAACTGCGTTGCCTGCTGTTCTTGTAAATCGAGCAGGTAATAGTTACGGTTGCCGTCAAACTCGCCCGCGAACAGCAGCTTGCTGCCATCGTTGAAAAAGCACTTCTGATAAAAATAGTTGCGATGACATAACACCTCAGGCGGCGTTAATCGCACCATTTCGGCACCGGTCTTTTCATCGGTAAAATGATGAAAAGGCAAATGTACACGGTTTCCTTTCGCCATAACGTTTTCCTCACGCCAGAGTTTGATTTAAATTGAAACGGTGTTTCAGATTACAAAATCATACCCCGTTCGAGGGGCTTGCCGAGCGGCGCAGAGTGAAAATGCAGGAAGGATCACACAATTTTTTCCCTGTGCCGCAAATGGAATGCGCCTCGCAAAATGCAGTTTAAAAAGGCGTTCTGCCGGGAAAATGTGAAAACTGTCACAGTAATATGTCCGCGCGGTATCTATAAGGAACGTCAGATTCTAAAATATGAAACAGTGTTTCATAATTGTATTGACGTATGCCCTGGCGGCGCGTTAAACCTCCTTTGAACAACAACCGCAGGCGAGGCGGCGGAACGGTGCGGTGAGCTGCAAACAAACGGGCTGCGGAAACGCGGCCGGAAAGCGGAAGCCGACATTACACGCCTGATAAACGCCATGTAATAAGAGGATAAACGATGAAAATCGCGTTAATGATGGAAAACAGCCAGGCGGCGAAAAACGCCATTGTGCTGAAAGAGCTGCAACAGGTAGCGAACGGGCTGGACTATCCGGTGTTTAACGTGGGCATGAGCGATGAGCAGGATCACCATCTGACCTATATTCATCTGGGGATCATGGCCAGCATTTTGCTGAATTCGAAAGCGGTGGATTTCGTTATCGCCGGCTGCGGCACCGGCCAGGGTGCGCTGATGTCACTGAATATTCATCCCGGCGTGGCCTGCGGCTACTGCATCGATCCGGCGGACGCCTATCTGTTCGCCCAGATCAATAACGGCAATGCGCTGGCGCTGCCGTTTGCAAAAGGTTTTGGCTGGGGCGCCGAGCTGAATCTGCGCTTTATCTTTGAAAAAGCGTTCAGCGGCGAGAAAGGTCAGGGCTATCCGCCGGAGCGTAAAGAGCCTCAGGTGCGCAACGCTGGCATTCTTAACCAGGTCAAAGCGGCGGTCGTGAAAGATAACTATCTGGATACGCTGCGCGCCATCGATCCTGAGCTGGTAAAAACCGCCGTCAGCGGCCAGCGTTTCCAGCAGTGCTTCTTTGAAAACTGTCAGGATAAAGAGATCGAAGCCTTTGTGCGTGAGGTGCTGGGCTAGTAACGCATGTTTCAGGCCAGCCCGTCCTGGCCTGACGCAGCCCGGCGGCGAGATCGTCGGGCTGCAAAAACGGCTTTATGCCAGCCTGCGCCGTCTGTAGCGCGGGGTGTTTTACCTGCCGGGCCATGCCGCCCGCTTTCGGAGCTTGCCGACAGCGGGCGCTGGCTTCGCTTTACGGCGCCAGCCGGGCCTTACCGTCGTTGACGTAGTGCATATCGTTGATTTCCGTGACCTTCAGCGCACCTTTTTGGTAAACCAGCTTCACCACGGCGGCATTTTCCAACGGCTGATTTTTACGTGCGTCATCGGTCAGATCGGCAATCATCATTAGAATCGCCGCTCCTGATGAGACTACCAGCACATTCTTGTCACCACGCGCGTGCGCTTTGTCGATTATGGCATGCAGCGCAGACTGCATTCGTGTTTTTACATGACCGGCACGCTCAGCCAGATGATACGAGTCAACGTCTGCAATCTCATCCAGATAACCCACGAGCGTCAGCCTGCCCTGTTTTATTTCGTTAAATACCTCATCGGGCGCGGACAACCCTTTTTTTTCGCCACCGCCCCGATCATTTCATGATTTGGCAGCCCTTCGAAACCACCGAAAAAGACCTCGCGCAGCGCCTGCATCTCAATGGTCGGCACTGATGAATCAGCGCGGACGGCTCGAATAATTTGCATCGTTTCCCGCTGACGGCCCGCATCGCCACAATAGTAGCTGTCAAAGGGAACAGGCTTTAAGCCTTCCGCCAGGTAGCGTGCCGTCTCTACGCCCTCTTTCGTCAGTGGCGTATCCGCCCAGCCCTGCACGCGATCCAGCATATTGAGCCAGGTTTTGCCGTGGCGGGCGAACCAGACGGTAACGGTGTCGTCCACCGCTGGCGCTGCTGCGCTGACGCTACAGGTTAAACATAGCGCGATAATCCCAATCCATCTTTTCATCGTTTTACTCCCGTTAAACCGATAAAGCATCACAGCAGCTTAAAGCGATAATCGATAATGATTTCGCCTGCCAGAAAGTGGGAGTGGTTGTAGTCTCCGTGGTGCAATATCGGTGTGCGTTTAACATTTTTATAAGACCAACCCGGACCGAACATCACCCAGACGCTAAGATTTTTCAGATCTGGAGAGGAGGGCGTCCAGCGGCCATAAAGATTGACTTCGCCGGTCTTCACATTCAGGCCGCGATAGCGGAACGTACCGGCGTTGGCCGCTACGCCAGCCAGCAGTTCAGGCGTGAACTGGTAATCAGTCATGGTCGCCAGCATCAACTCTTTATCGCGCAGGTAATCATCACCGGCAGAAGCCAGAGAGATAAAATTACCGAAGGAGAGGCGGCTCATATGGCGGGGATAAAAACCAACGCTGTTTTCTTTCGCCGCGCGGGTATAGCCCAGCCCCCAGCGAGAGCGGAAACCGTTTTCTTGCCAGGTCATTTCCAGCGCGTAGTGACGGGCGTAGCGATCGAAATCGCGTCGCTGTGCAGGCATAGCGCGATAAGCGTCCAGCGCCTGGGTAAGGTAAATCTGGCTGCCGATGGAAAGGCGTGGCGTGACGGCGTCGCTAAAGAAGAGATGTTGCCGACGCAGGTAGCCATCGCTTTCGCCTGCACCGTATTGCAGCTTCAGACTGTCGTGTTGGTAGGTGATATCGCCAGTGACGATATGATCGATATTCCGGTTGTCGTTAGTTTTGAAATGGGTCTGTTCCGGCGAGCTGCGGTCAAGAGAGCGACTGATCCAGGCAATGCGTAGCTGTGTATCATTGAACGCGGCGACACCGTTCCAGCCAAGATAGGTGATCGGTGAGAGGCGCCACGACGTGCCGATAATGCCGAAATTTGGCAGCATCTCCCAGCCGCCATGCAGTTCGCCTTTCAGCGTCTCGTTACCCAGCTTCAGTTTAACGTAGCGCTGTCCCAGTTTGCTGAAGCCCTGCGCGTCGCCTTTAGTATTGCCGTGGCCTGCATTATACAGAATGCCGCGTGAATCAAAGCGATCGCTGGCGCCCAGTTTTATCGCGCCATAGTAAGAGAGGTTGAAACCTATCAAATCGGCAAAATAGCCTGACGTATAATCCAGCGCCACTCCTTGCCCCCAGGCGGCGTGGACGGTTTTGGGATTAGCAGCATCTTCTTTCAGGTATTTCCAGTAATTACGTAATGAAACATCAAGTGAGCTGTCGCTAATTAAAGGTATTGCCGCAATATTATCGGTGCGGCCTTCTGCCCACGACAGGCAAGGTAATAATCCGGCAGTTATAATAATGGCTATTTTCTTTTTCATTGCTATTCCCTGTAATGTTGGCGTTTCTTGTAGTAGGTATATTCCCTGTGATTGGGGTATTTCCTGTAATTTTGATATCCCCTGTAATAAGGCGGCAGGCCGCCGCCCGGAAAATAAAAGCGGGCGCGCAGGGTCATTAAAACGTTTAGTGATTTAACTAACGGATGAATTTATTAATGCCGCAATAACCTAATGATTTAAAATGAGCCTGCGTAACCAGCCTGCGGCTGCGAATCAGGCTTGCGGCTGTTGTGCCAGCAGCTTTTTTCCTGCATCGATATAGGACATATTACCGAGCTCGGTAACGGTTAATTTCCCATTCTGATAAACGATTTTTACAACGGCGGAGTTTGCCAGCGGTTTATTTTTTTCCGGATCGGTAGTCAGATCAGAAATCATAATCTGGATGGCTGAGCCGGAAGAAATGATCAGCACATTGCTTTGTTTTTCGCGCAACGCATTATCGATGATTGTCCGCAGCGCAGCCTGGGTACGCGCCTTCACCTGCTGATAGTTTTCTGCCTGCCCGGCGGGATCGGCGGCAGCTATCGCGTTGATACTGCGCTCAACGGACAACGTGCCTGCTTTCATTCCGGCAAACAGCGCCTGTGCATTCGGCAGGCCCAGTTGAGCGGCAGCGGCGGCGGCCATCTCTTTATTAAAGCTACCCTCAAAGCTACCGAAGAAAACTTCACGCAGGCCGGTTAATTCAGTTGGACGAACCGCTTCTCTTCCTGTCTGCTGCAAAATAATCTGCATGGTTTCACGCTGACGTCCGGCATCGCTGGTATAAAAACCCCCAAAGGGGACAGACTTTAATCCTGCGCCAAGATAGCGCGCCACCTGTTTTCCCTCGTCGGTTAATGGGGAGTCGGCCCAACCCTGAACGCGATCCAGCGTGTTCAGCAGCGTTTTACCATGACGTACAAACCAGAGCGTAACAGGCTTATCCTGTTTCGCACCCGCATTAACCGGTTTTTCGATACTCCATGCTGAGCCACACGCCAGAAGCAGAGTTAGCGTAACAAGCCATTTTTTCATGTGATATTCCTTATGTTTTTATCGCCGACGCGTAGTAAGCGGCAGGCGAGAGGGATAAAAAGCACCGCGTCCCTAAAAGCATTAAAAGAGTGCATTCCGCTGGCGCAATTAATCAGGACCGCGGTTTTTTTCCTGTAAATAACAGTCATCAGCCGCAGAATAATTACGCCAGGAAGGTCTTGTTAAACATAAACAGAACTCGTGAATTATTTGGCCGGCTTGTCATCCTCCTTATAATGAATAATTCCTCTGCTGCACAGTTAGCAATAAGAAAAACGGCAATAAAAAAAGAGCAAACTTTTATGCCATTCATGAGGCAAAAAAAAACCTGCGTAACTGAATGACCACGCAGCGAGAATCACTGTCGCCGTGCTTGTTCAGAAACGCAGGTTTTGCCTGTAAATACAGTAGCAATCCTTTGAGCTGCTACGCTAGCACGGCTGTTAAAAAAATAAATAGCCAGCGCCGGTTATTTATTGAATTTGTGATTTCCCTCATAAGACAGACGGAATGAAAGTAAATCGTGATTATCGCTTTACCGTAAGCCTGTCGGAATAAATATAAGGATAAATAATAGTAAAAAGTAACGCTTTAATGGAAAGGGAATCGTTAATAAGCCAATTCATTCAGGAAGGAAAACGGGGCATTATTTCCGCCCCGCCAGAAAATACGTCAGAAATTATAACCCACTACCAGATAGTAACCCCAGCCGGTAGATTTCACTTCAAACGGGCCGTCGCCGAAGTTCAGGTTGGCGCCGTCGGCCCACTGGCCGCCGTTATGGAAATAACGCGCCACCACCGAGTAGTGCCAGTGATCGTAGCCCAGCGCCAGGATATGGCTGGAGGCGATAGAGTTGCTGGAACGGAAAGAACCTGGCGTTTTATCCGCCAGATCGGAACCCCAGTCAAAGTTGGTGAAGCCGATATAGCTCAGGTTGCCGCCCCACAAGGTAGTCAACGGCAGGAAATATTTTACCTTGAAGCGATAGCCGTCCCAGCTGTTTTCGTTCGCCGCGCCGTAGTTTTCCCACTGGTATTTGGCATAAATGTTCAGCGCCAGCGACATTTTGGTGTGGGTATCGATATCGGTGCCCAGGCCCATATACCAGGTGTTCTGGCGGTTGTTATGGTCGCGGCCCATGTCATAGACATAGTTGTTGGCGAAGTACCACTCTTTAAACGGGCCGAAACTCAGGTCGGTGCCGGTCAGCTTGTCGATAGAAAAGCGCGGTTCAATCTCCATAAACAGCGGCGAGCCGTTGTCCCAGATACCCTGCTGATAGCTGTTCGCCGCGCCGAAGAAGTTCGGAATATCCACGTAGCCGTAGAAATCGAACCAGTCTTTATGGGCGAAGGCTTCATATTCCAGATAAACATCGTTGTTCAGGTGCGGCCCGAAACGGGTGTGGTTGCTTCCCACCACGTTAACGCTCTGATGCCACCAGTCTGACACATAGGTAGGCGCGCCAGTTTCCGCCTGAGAAGAGATGCTATATGACGCAGCCAACAGCGCGCCAGCCACCAACATTTTATTTTTCATGGTTTACCACATGCTTAAAGGCCTCTCTGCTGAGCCAGAGAAGGGCCGCGAATCAGTGTCCACTGCTGGACGGGAAGGTATTGTTGTATGCCGCTCCGGGGGAGGCGTACAGGTACGCCGGGGCAGCCCGCATAGGGTGCCTCTATCCTGCCGATAGAAAATAGATATTGCTCACGTTTGTCAAAGTTTGTTTCATTTCGATTCAATCATTTTGTGACTCAGATCACGAACAATGACACAAAGGGTAAAATTAACGTCACAAAGATGGTTTAGAACGATAGGCAATCGGTTTCGCATGCTGCGCAAACGATTAGCTACAACTTCGGTTTTGACTGTCATCAAGAGCAGCAGATAGTTTCAGATTACAACTCGACATAATGCTTATCAGCCGCTTGACGGAAAGTTTTGAACATCTGTTCAGAATAATATTGAACGGATGTTCAAAAAAAGGCAGAATGTGGGCCGGTTAAATCAGGCGAGGCAAAAGGATGGGCTATTTAAAAGCGGACGCACGCGCGGATCTTCTGATTGCCGCCGCAAAAAAGTTAATCAGGAAAGAAGGTTATACCGCCGTTACCGCCCGCAAAATCGCCAAAGAGAGCGGCGCGGCCATTGGGCATATCAACCGCCATTTCGCCTCGCTCAACCAGCTAAAATGCGAAGCTTTTCTTGTCATTGTTAATGAAACCGTGGCTGTGCATCAGGCCGCCAGCGAAGCGTTGAGCGGTATTGACGCGGTGCTGGCGCTGCTATACGAGCCGGATAAAGCACAGCATGAAACGGAACTGTGGCGCGAAGTCTCCGTCGTTTCCCAGCAGGATAAAGCGCTGCATGACATCTTCGTCTACGCGCTTAATCTTTGGCACAACACCGTCAGCGACGCGATTACGCGCGGCATCCAGCAAAACCTGCTGCGCTGTCACGATACGCCGTCAGCCACGGCATGGCGGCTGATCGGCCTGACGCTGGGACAGGATGCGCTGGATATGCACGGCGTGCTTAACGATCGGGAAGATGTGCTGCGCAACAACCTGCTTCATATCATCCGGCTGGAGCTGCAACCGGTGATGGGCGTATCGCAAAGGGAGTTAACATGAACGTAAGCGCAGCAAGTGAAAAAGTCTTTACCTATGGCGTTATCCGTGAGCTGATGCGCTGGATTGAAAGCAATCCGCATCGGCGTATTACGGTGGACGATTGCGCGGAAAAAACCGGCTACTCCAAATGGTATTTACAGCGCTATTTTCATGCGGTAACCGGCAAAACGCTGGCCGCTTTTTGCCGGGAAAAGCGTCTGGTCGCTTCAGCGCGAATGCTGGTGGAAGATAACGTCACTATCGAATACGTTGCGGTACAGCACGGTTTTTCTTCACATGACACCTTCCACAAAACCTTCGTTCGCCACTACGGCATGACGCCAGGCGAATTCCGCCAGAAATGTCGGCAATAGCTTTTTACTTTCACGGTAAAGCGCTGCCGCTATTGTGTCTTCCGCATACGTCCTGAATAGCCATACTGGCAAAAAAACGCATTTGCCGCTTCGCTTATTTACCGGTGGCGGTTTTATTGGTTTTTTACGTCTGATTGTAATTAAATCTTTCAAAAAACCTGTTATTTCATGATGTTTGCTGTCATATCAAAAGCTTATTGCCGCTGCGTTAGCAATTTGCTTTCTCCTGTCCGTCGACTAAATTTATACCCGAAGTCGCAAATATTCTTCTCCATTACAAGCGTACTGGATAAGGATATTATTTTGGAATAACGAGGAGGAATAGATGGCTGAACAACATCGTGGCAATCCTGGTAATTTCGCTGAAGACCGTGAAAAAGCTTCTGAAGCCGGTAAAAAAGGCGGCCAGAACAGTGGCGGTAACTTTAAAAACGACCGCGAAAAAGCATCCGAAGCAGGTAAAAAAGGTGGGCAGAACAGCCACGGCGGCGGTCGTCCGTCAGGCAGCTAATAATTAGTTTGCTTGCTAATTCTGTTTATTAACCCCTGGCATGTTTTTCTAAGCGTGCCGGGGGTTTATTATTTTTGATCCAGGTTTCCTTTCTCTAACGCTATTCAGTTTATTCTTATTTTAATCTTTGTTAACAAAATGATAACTCAAATTTTTTTGCCGTTGGGGTTGTTATTTACTGTTTCGCTGCCTACGCTTTTTAAGTTTTGATTATAAACTTTATCTGCTAATTATCGATGAATAATGCAAAAGAGATAATTCTGGCGTTGCGTCTATTTATTACGTCAGGCTTATTTTCTGGGTCACTTATCACGAGGTGAAAATATGACTTATCAGGAAAACTATCTCAGCTGGCTGCGCGACGCGCATGCAATGGAAAAACAAGCGGAAGAGATGCTGGAAAAAATGTCCGCACGTCTGGAACATTACCCGGATCTGAAATCTCGTCTGCAACAACATATCGAAGAAACGCGTCAACAGCAGCAGATGCTGCAACAGGTTATCGATCGTCAGGACACCTCTAACTCCACCATGAAAGACATGATGGGTAAAGTGGCGGCGATGGGCCAGGCTGTCGGCGGCATGTTCGCTTCTGACGAAGTGGTGAAAGGCGCCATTAGCGGCTATGTCTTCGAACAGTTTGAAATCGCCTGTTATACCTCCCTGATCGCTGCCGCTGAACTGGCGGGCGACCACGAAGGCGCACGCGTATTTGAGCAGATCCGCGAACAGGAAAAAGCGATGGCTGACTGGGCGCTGACCCACCTGCCAGACGTTACTGAACAGTTTATGGTGCGTTCGGCGCAGCCGGACACAGAAGCAAAAAAATAAAACCAAAGCCAGCAATGGCGTTTCACTGTTATCGGGGTTGCCACGGTTGGCAACCCTAACAGAGGAGTGAGCAATGTTTAGACACGTCAAACAGTTGCAGTACACGGTACGTGTGGCTGAGCCTAACCCTGGGCTGGCGAACCTGCTGCTTGAGCAGTTTGGTGGACCGCAAGGGGAATTGGCTGCCGCCTGCCGTTATTTTACCCAGGGTCTTGGCGAAGATGATGCGGGCCGCAAAGATATGCTGCTGGATATCGCAACGGAAGAGCTGAGCCATCTTGAAATCATCGGTTCCCTGGTAGGGATGCTGAACAAAGGCGCTAAGGGCGCGCTGGCGGAAGGCACCGAGAAGGAAGCTGAGCTTTACCGTTCCCTAACCGGCAACGGCAACGACAGCCACATCACCTCGCTGCTGTACGGTGGTGGGCCGCCGCTGACGAACTCTGCCGGTGTGCCGTGGACCGCAGCCTACATCGACACCATTGGTGAAGTGACGGCGGATCTGCGCTCTAACATCGCCGCAGAAGCGCGTGCGAAAATCATCTATGAGCGTCTGATCAACCTGACGGACGATCCGGGCGTCAAAGATGCGCTGGGCTTCCTGATGACGCGTGAAGTCGCGCACCAGATTTCGTTTGAAAAAGCCCTGTATTCAATTCGCAATAACTTCCCGCCGGGCAAATTGCCCCCGATCGAGCAGTATGCCAACACCTACTTCAATATGTCTGAAGGCGGTGAAGTGCGCGGCAGCTGGAACTCCGACGAGAATTTCGATTACGTCGCAGATCCGCAGCCGGCGGTTGACGGCGGCGACGGCCTGGCGTCGGTCATGCTCTCTAAAGGCGAAAAAGCCGATCTGGAAAGCATGGCGCTGCGCACCAGCTCCAACCCCGATGTCAATCCGATGACCGGCGCTGAGCTGGGCTCTCAGGCTGTACCTGCTGAGTTGCAGAAAGAGAAGAAAAAATAATCCGCTGGGCCGCTGACTGGCGGCCCCGCTTTTTCACCCTCTCCGAACGCTGGCTTTTACCCCCTCTTTTTGCCACTCTGTCCGTCACGCTCTGACGGGATCGTTACATGCATTCGATTGAAAATATCACCGCGATGATGGTATTCGCGCGCGTGGTGGAAACCCACAGTTTTACCGAAGCGGCGAACAGCCTCGGTCTGTCAAAATCCTTCGTCAGTAAAGAGATTGCGCAGCTGGAGATCCGCCTTGGCGTCAAACTGCTGGAGCGCACCACCCGACGCATTGCCGTAACCGAGGTTGGGCGCGCCTGGTATCAGTTCTGCGCGAAGGCATTGCAGGAGGCGAACAACGCCGACGCCTTTATCCGCGACTACCATCAGGAACCCGCGGGCAATCTACGGCTGATCGCGCCGGTCAATTTTGGTCGCCAGTTTGTCCTGCCGGTGCTGAATGCTTTTGTAGCGCGGCATATTCATGTGCAGGTCGATCTCGATCTGACCGATCGATCAATTGACTGGCAGTGCGATCGCTACGATCTGGCGGTGACGGTCGGGCCGGCGCCTCCGCCGGTCGCCGCCTGTCACGCGCTGTCGCAGGTGGAGTGGGGACTGTTTGCGGCACCGGACTATCCGGTCGCACGCGAGCCGCTTATTCATCCGCACCAGCTGCCGCGTCACGACTTTCTGCTGTTTCGCGGCCCGGCGCATACGCTCTCCCTGCCGTTTCGCCAGGGAAAACAGAAGCTGCATATCGACGTGCACAGCCGTTTTCGCATCAACAACAGTGAGGCGTTGCTGAGCGCCGCTATCGCGGGCGCGGGCATCGCTTATCTTCCCTGCTACATCACCCGTTCGGCACAGCGTGCGGGGCATCTGGTGCGTCTGCTGTCCGGCTGGCGGATGGACTGCTATCACAGCTACCTGGTGTCGGGCGTCACTGAACCCGCCAGCGCGCTGACGGCGCTGTTCTGTGAAAAGTTACGGACGGCGCTGGCCGCAGCGGAAGTCTGAATAACGGCGATTGTTTCCTGGCGTAAACAAAAGCGTGCGGCTGGAGAACTTCTGGCGCGCTGCGCCGCTTAACGCCGATAGCTTGTTAGCATGGTGGTCGGATAATGACGGGAGAAAAAACCATGACGCAACAATCGGACGGGGAAGCGGAGCCGGAACGCTACTGGCGACGTAATTTATGGGTCTGCATGGCGGGATCGTTCACGACGCTTATCGCGATGACGCTGCTGTTGCCTTTTTTACCGCTCTATGTGGCGGAGCTGGGCGTGAGCGAGCCTGCCGCTGTCGCCCGCTGGTCAGGCGTCGCCTACGGCGCCACCTTTTTCACTGCCGCGCTCACCGCGCCATTATGGGGACGCCTGGGGGACCGTTACGGACGCAAACTGATGCTAATCCGCGCCAGCCTCGGCATGGCGATCGCCATGTCGTTAATCGGCATGGCCAGCGCGCCGTGGCAGCTGGTGGCGCTGCGGCTGCTGGCGGGCTTGCTCGGCGGCTACGCTTCGGGCGCGACCATTTTCATCGCCGCCCAGACGCCGAAAGCTCATACCGGCTGGGCGCTGGGAATGCTCTCGTCTGGGGTGATGGCGGGCAATGTGGTCGGGCCGTTGATCGGTGGCCTGCTGCCGCCGCTGATCGGCATTCGCGCTACCTTCTGGCTGGCGGGCGGCGTCATCTTTCTCGCCTTTCTCGCCACCAGCCTGCTACTGAAAGAGGCGCCGCGTCCTGCGCCGCAGCAGCGACAGAGAGAAACCGCCGCGCTCAGCCTGCGCCAGGGAATGCTGCCGGTTATGCTGCTTTCCGGCATGCTGCTGATCTTCGCCAATATGTCCGTGGAGCCGATTATTACCCTCTACGTGGCGCAGTTTGTTCATCAACCGCATCAGGTGACGCTGATGGCTGGCGTCACGATGTCGGCGGCGGCGCTGGGGAGTATTTTGTCAGCCGCCTGGCTGGGAAGGCTGGCGGATCGCATCGGCCACTGGCGCGTGCTGATCGCGGGGCAGGCTGTCGCCGCGCTGTTGCTGATCCCGCAGGCGTTTATCACCTCCGCCTGGCAGCTGGTGGCGCTGCGCTTCTGTATGGGCGTCGCGTTAGGCGGACTGTTGCCCTGCATCGCCAGCCTGATCCGGCATCATGCGCCTGCCGGACAGACGGGCAAAGCGCTAGGCTTCTCCACTTCCGCGCAATATGTGGGGCAGGTGAGCGGGCCGCTGTTCGGCGGGTTTGTCGGCGGCGCGTTTGGGATGCGATCGGTGTTTCTCGCCACCTGCGCGGTGATGGCGGCAGGCGCGTTCTATAACCATTATCAGATGCGGCGGGCAGGGCGAAAGGCATAAAAAAACCCCGGCGCAGGCCGGGGTTGGTTTACAGCGGAACAGCTTATTTCTGATCCGGCAGGGCGTAGGCGATGATGTAATCGCCCAGCTTGGTGCCGAAGGAACCGTGGCCGCCAGCGGCGATCACCACGTACTGTTTACCGTTGGCTTCATAGGTCATCGGCGTTGCCTGACCACCGGCCGGCAGACGACCTTCCCACAGCTTCTCACCGGTGTTGGTGCTGAAAGCGCGCAGGTAGTTGTCAGCGGTCGCGGCGATAAAGAAGACGTGACCTGCCGTCGTTACCGGGCCGCCCAGCATCGGCATGCCCATTTTGAACGGCAGCGGAACCGGCGCGCTGTCGCGAACGGTGCCGATACGTTTCTTCCAGACCACTTCGTTGGTTTTCAGATCCAGCGCGGAGATATAACCCCAGGCAGGCTGTTTACACGGCAGGCCAAACGGCGACAGGAACGGATTCAACTCCACGCCGAACGGCACGCCGTACTGCGGCTGAATGCCGGTTTCAGTGCCTGAGCCGCCAGAAGCGCCTTCCGCCGGCTGGATGGGGTTGCCCGGACCGCGTGGCACCAGTTTGGAAACAAACGGCAGCGCCATAGGGTTAGCGATAGCGATCTGACGGTTGGTGTCAACGGCGATGCCGCCCCACTCGAACATACCCAGGTTGCCAGGGAAGACCAGCGTGCCCTGCTCAGACGGCGGGGTAAACGGACCTTCATAGCGCAGACGATGGAAGATCACGCGGCACACCAGCTGGTCGAACATGGTGGCGCCCCACATATCCTTGCCAGAAAGATTCTGCTTCGGACGGAAGGTCAGCTCAGAGTAAGGCTGGGTCGGAGAAAGGCGGTCGCCTTCCGCCGGGCCCTGCGGCACAGGTGTTTCCGGCGCAGGCACTACCAGCTTACCGTTACGGCGATCCAGCACGAAGATATTGCCGGTTTTCGCCGGCGCGTAGATCACCGGTACGGTATTGCCATCTTTATCGGTAATGTCAGCCAGCGTCGGCTGAGAGGGCAGGTCCATATCCCACAGGTCATGATGGACGGTCTGATAAGACCACACCAGCTTACCGGTGGTGGCGTTCAGCGCCAGCACGCTGCTGGCGTAACGCTCCTGCTCAGGCGTACGGTTGCCGCCCCAGATATCCGGGGTGGAGACGCCCATCGGCAGATAAACCATATCCAGTTTGGCGTCATAGACCGCAGGCGCCCAGGAGTTCGGCGAGTTCGGCACGAAGCTTTGACCGTCGGCCGGAATGGCGTTTGGATCTTTCGCGCCCGGATCGAATACCCACAGCAGCGCGCCGGTATTCACGTCAAAGCCGCGAATCACGCCTGACGGTTCGTGCGTGGAGTAGTTATCGGTTACCGCGCCCGCAATCACAATGACTTTATCAGTGATGATCGGCGGAGACGTTGGCTCATAGGCACCCGGCGTGGTGACCGGCTGTTTGTGCTGCAGATCCAGCTCGCCGTTGTTGGCGAAGTCCGGGCAACGTTTGCCGGTTTCCGCGTCCAGCGCGAACAGACGACCATCATTCACCGGTAGGATGATACGGCGTGCGCAGAGCGCCGGAGCCGCGTTGCCCGCGTCGGCGGCAGCAGGCGTTTCATGATAAGAAACGCCGCGGCAGGTAACGTGCTGGAAGGTTGGATTAGGCTTCAGCTCCGGGTCGAACTTCCATTTCTCTTTACCGGTTACCGCATCCAGCGCGAACAGAATCTGATGCGCGGTGCAGAGATAAAGCGTGTCGCGGACTTTAATCGGCGTCACTTCGTTAGTGATTTCACCCGGATCGTTCGGCGTTTTCAGATCGCCAGTGCGGAAGGTCCATGCGACTTGCAGGTCCTTCACGTTTTTCTCATTGATCTGATTCAGCGGAGAGTAACGGGTACCCGCCTGATCGCGGCCATAGGCTGGCCAGTCGCCCGGCGGAATCGCGCTGTCAGCCGCAGCCGGCGCAGCCTGATCGGCGGTCGGCAGCGTGCCGTTGATCTCCTGCGGATCGTTGAACACCGCCCAGGCCAGCACGATGACGCTGACCACCAGGCTTAAGCCCATCAGGGACGCGCCCGCTTTGCCGCCGCGAGGACCGTGGGTAATGCCGCGGTAGACGAACGGCAGAAGCAGCCAGATGCCAAAGATAACCCAGACGTCGGTACGCGGCGCCAGCGCCCAGAAGTCGAAGCCGACTTCCCATACTGCCCAGGCCAGGGTGCCGAGCAGCAGCAGCGCATAAACTACCAGCGCGGCGCTGTGGCGACGGTACAGCAGAAATGCCGTCACCAGCATCGCGATGCCGCTGATGATGTAGTACCAGCTACCACCTATGGTTGAGAGCCAAAGGCCGCCAACCAACAGATACGCGCCGCAAAGTGCTGCGAACAGGACGGTTAAAAACCGTATGAAGCGCGAAGATGAGGAGTCTTTCCCCATAATTTAGTCCTCTTGAGTGTTGCCATAAACTTAAGTAAACAACCAGCCTGGCTGTATACCAGCAGATAAATAAAGTACGGGTATTCAGTGTTCCTGATATCGCTCTTCCTGTAAGCGCAATGTTCCTGATGCGTTAAATTTTATATGAATATGCGTTACAAGTTCTGACTTTTTTGGCAGGAAACATTATTCATTGCTTTTTATATAGCAGCTGTGGCTGATTTGTGGGCAAAAAATAACCCTAAGAATCGTCTTATGGCGGAAAAACCGCCTTATTTTTCACCATCGGACAACGATTAACCGCACAGCGACAGGCCGCGCCGGAATAAAGCGCGGCGGCAAAGAAAATGCGTTATTGTTCACGAGGCGAGTGGAACGCCAGCTGGCAGATGGAAGCTGACCGGAATATAAAAATGGCCCTCCAGCCAGTCGGGACGGCAGCGGGCGAGATCGAACGTCTGTAGCTCGGCGCCCGGACGACGCGCCAAACCCGGCTGCGCCAGGTGGTGATAATAAACTTCACTAATAAAGGCGCTGAAATGACGTGGGTGGCCTTGAAAAGGCAGCTTTAGCCATAAACCGCCCGGTAAAATGTCGCGCTGCGCCTGTAAGGAATATTCTCCCTCGCGCTGCTCCAGACCGCGCATTAAGGTCACCAGATGGTACTCTTTGCGTTCCGCGCAGGGAGCGAATTCCAGTGTAATAAATCCCTGCGCCCGGCTGCCCTTATTTTCCCGCACAAACTCGGTCAAATATTGCGTCAGGATTTCCTGCTTATCCTCAACGAACTCACCATATAAACAGGGCCAGGTCTGTCGTTCGCCATAAACAACGCGATCCGGCAACGTTAACAGTTCCGGCTCGCTGTGATGATGACGCGACGGGTCGAAGCGGCTATGAAACGCCGCGGTATTCAGCTCGCTGGCGTAACGCCAGGCATGCGGCGTTAAAGAAAAATGTTTGCGAAACGCGCGGGTGAAATTCTGCTGCGTGTCAAAACCGTAGCGCACGGCGATATCGATTAGCGACAGGCGTGTCAGACGCAGCGCCATGGCGGATTTGGTCAGGCGGCGTTTTCGGGCGTAGGCGGCGACGGTCTGGCCGGTCATCTCCTTAAACAGCCGCTGCATATGCCATTTTGAATAGCCTGATTTTTGCGCGATGGTATCGATATTCAGCTCCTCTGTAAGATTGTCTTCAATCCACGCGATGAGATCCTGAATGTACTGCGTTTTCTGCGTTTCGCCCATTTCTCCACCCAGACAGTAACGATAGTTATAATTTTAATGGATACAATTTTTAGGGTGACTAATTTAGCAAAATTCGCCGTAACAAAATGGCACTCACTGTAAATAAGTGTGATGAAAAGGCCGTGATAAATACCCTTTTTGTTAAAGGTATGTAATAAACGTGAGCGATACGGGCGCGGCTCGTTGGTAACGGAGAGACAGGCAGCGCCCAAGATAATGCTTCTTTTTTGGCGGGGCGCTGTTTACATTGTGAGCAACCCCGACAGAAGGAGCGAGATATGGCACATTTGACCGCAGAAGACTTTCCGCAAGAGCTGCTGGAGCTTTACGATTATTACGCTCACGGCATGTTGAGCAAACGCGAATTTCTTTCGCAGGCGGCGAAATATGCCATTGGCGGCCTGACGGCGGCCAGCCTGCTTTCCCTGCTCAGCCCCAACTATGCCTTAGCGGAGCAGGTGGCGTTTACCGATCCTGATATCCATGCCGAATACCTGCGTTATCCGTCGCCGAACGGCCATCAGTCGGTGCGCGGGTATTTTGTGCGTCCGACGGCGAGCCGGGAGAAAATGCCGGCGGTGGTAGTGGTGCATGAAAATCGCGGGCTGAATCCCTATATCGAAGATGTGGCGCGCCGCGTGGCGAAAGCGGGCTTTATCGCGCTGGCGCCGGATGGGCTCAGCTCAGTCGGCGGCTACCCAGGCAATGATGATAAGGGACGCGAGCTGCAACAGCAGGTCGATCAGACCAAACTGATGAATGACTTTTTCGCCGCGATCGCGTTTTTGATGCAGCATCCGCACTCTACCGGCAAGGTCGGCATTACCGGTTTCTGCTACGGCGGCGGCGTGGCGAATGCGGCGGCGGTCGCTTATCCCGAACTGGCGGCTGCGGTGCCGTTTTACGGTCGTCAGCCGCCAGCGAAAGAGGTGGAGCGCATTCAGGCGCCGCTGCTGTTGCACTATGCGGAGCTGGATACGCGCATCAATGAAGGCTGGCCGGAATATGAAGCGGCGCTAAAGGCGGCGGGCAAGCATTATGAAGCCTGGATCTATCCCGGCGTGAATCACGGTTTTCACAACGATTCCACGCCGCGCTATGATCGTAAGGCGGCGGAGCTGGCGTGGGATCGCACTATTGCCTGGTTCCATCGCTATCTGGCTTAAGCGGGCGGGCAGGATTTTTGAACGCGATCTGCTGAATGTCGCTATCTATATTCCGGAAGATTTCTATGTGGTGATTCCGTGGCTGGCCGATGACCGTTTCGACACCCGCGATCTGGTTACTGATATTTTTTTCCGGTCAGCGAAGCGGCAAAGGCTTTCGAACGCGCGCAGCAAAATGACGCTATTAAAGTCATGCTGCATTTGCCGACGCCTGTATTTCTCCTCTGTTGACGTCGTCGTATTCTGTAAGCAGTTATGTATATAGGGCGGACGCTTACCCTTGCGCGCCGTTAGAAGGACGAATTTATCATGAACATCTGGGGTGGGCCTTTTTATTAATATAGATATTGCACAGTTCCACCTCTTGAAAAAAATTCTCTTCGATAACTTTCGCCTCTCTGAGGAGCAATCAATCAAAAAGGAAGAGCCGCAGAACAGTGCAAATTACCATTATAATAACGAAGAGCGGGCTATTTAAGCGAAAGCGCATGGGTCTGCTCTTTTCCTGGAAGAGCGACGCTGGCGCAGGGAGGCAGTGAATTTTTCATATTCACCATTAAGCGGTATTCTTCATTTATACTGACACCAAGCTCTGGCGCTGATGAAATTTTTAATCCTTTGCGGGTGACGGTAATAATCCTGCTATGACCATCTTGTGAGATAGTCCGTAGCGCTTTGCGCCGTAAGGAAAGGTTCTGATAAACATTCCAGACGTTATCTCCTCTGCCAGTTGTCTTCAAACGTAGCTATAAAACGCTTTATGCGTCACGATATCCCGTTTTTCCAGAAGCAGCATAGAGCAGCCAAAAGCTGCAAGGGCAACATGATGATATAGCCGGGTCTGCTGTGCCGAATGTGTGAATTATTATATGGATGAAATTGGAATTTTTGTTAAAAATTACATTTTTGCATAAAAAACATCGTCGTAAATTTACGAAAGCGTTCGGTGAAACTATTAAAAAGTGCACAATAAATAAGCTTTATAGTGGCGGATAGCTATTATGGCTTTGACAGCAGCCGCCCGCCCGGCTGTTGGCCTTAGACTGCGACAGTATTCACTTTAACCAGCATAACCCTGATTTTGAGCCTTCTTACAGGCCCCTTTATTTCTAATGTAACAATTGACTTTCGTTCTTGAAATCTTAATTGAGTGTTTAAGTATTATGTAAGTTAATGAAATTTATCGTTTTATTTTCTTATTTTCCTGTGAGTGATTTTTTTTGTCTTATATAAATAAAATAATATATATAGAGTTGACGAAGATGAGGCGTTGACTAATAGTGGGTAGTGAGGCGGGGGACTGAGTCTCAGTTGAAAGGTTATGCCATTATTGTGAAAAATTCGATACTTTGTTTTTATGTTTTTTTTTGGTCCGTTAGATAACTACTCTTTAAAAAATGTTATTTAAATGTTAATTTTTGTTGCCATTTTGGTTCTCAACTAGCAGTAAACTCTGATTTTACATTTTTGATACGATAAATATTTTGAGTGATTTCAATTTTTTAAAGTGTCTTTCTTTTTTTGGAATAAAAAATATCATGTAAGGACGACATATCGCGGTATGAGATATTCGGATTGTTTAGCTATCCCAATAATGGAGCAATTCTTTTATGGAAAAAGAACTCGTTGGATACTATATCGGAGAGAATATTCAACTCGATATCGCTTACAGGAAAGTAGCAAAATATGATCCCTTTGGCAGGCCACAGAATTTTTTTATTCTGCGGGACACCATGATGCGTTTGTTTCTCTATCTGCTGCAAAACGCCTGCGATCGCATAGTGACGAATGAGGAAATACTTTATCACGTATGGGATTTACATGGACTGAAGTCTTCCAGCCAGCGGCTCTGCCAGGTGATGCAGACCTTACGCTTCAGATTAGCCATGTTAGGCGTACCTCACGACTTTATTATGCGTATTAAAACGAGTGAGGTGAAAGGTTATTCAATTAAGAAAAATATGGTAAGGCCTTTATACCTTCTTACAGAGGATGCGTAATTAAAATTAGTCGCATGGACACTTTCGCTATGAAAGCATACGCCATTTCGAATGATAACTTTTTTAAAATCGGTATGCTCGCGCTTTTATCCAGGGCGCGTTAAATGGCAGGTAGGTCTGATAACACCCGTGAGATGCCATGATCGATAAAAGAAATTGTTGGCGCGGCGCGTGATTTTTGTCCTGCGCAATAGCGCGTCAACGATGCCGCTGTTCAATAAGGTTTTTCCGTCATACTTTCTGACAGAGAAAGCACGGTTTTAGCTCACTATATTAATGGCGAAAAGCCTAAGGAGATATCACATAAATTAAATATTTCAGTAAAACCTTTTCCACATCTAAGCTCAGCGCGTTCAATAAACTGGGCATCAGGAGGATAAGCAGCCGATCGTTGGTCTGTATTAAGCGTTTTATTGCAAGAAAAAAAGAGGTTTCCAGCGTGTATCCTTAAGCCAGAGGCTTATTGATCGCTAAGTGGATGCAGACGCTTTGGAGATGGATTTTCATAAATAATAAACATGGAAAAGAGAATGCTTGTGAACAGGAAAATATTATCATGGCTGATGTGTCTGTTATTTATCAGCGCTGCCTGGAATACCGGTGCTCACGCACAGGAGCCGCAGAAAAAAACACCATGGGTATTGGATGCTCCGCCGGGAGAAAATCAGTGGATTACGGAAAAATCGCGCGCGCGCGTCATTGTTTTCCGCCTGGCGCGCGACAAAGAAGCTCTGGCCAATAAGCCCCTTAATATATTTCTTAACGGCAGTTATCATGCCAGTCTGTTGCCGGAACATCAGGCTATTGCCCTGTCGCTTTGTCCCGGAACGAAAGAACTGGGCGTCACGCTGGGAAAAATAGATGCCGATAGCGACGATCTCGCCCGCTCGACGCAAAAAACGCCGCGGTTAGAACCAGAGACGCTCTATTTCTATCAGGTCGCCGTTGATAATAACGGGAAAATATTTGCCCGCTGGGTCGATCGCGATCAGGCGAAAGAGGTGTTGGCGCATGTGAAGGTGCAGACTCATACGCTTTCGCGCGTAGCGGATAGTCAGAGCTGCCCCAGCAGCGTTTACAGCATCAATGCTTCAGCACTTTTTAAGCTGAACCAGTATGAGCGCAGCGGCATGCTGCCCGGCGCTATGCAGTCTATTCAGCGCCTGGCTGAGCAGATGCAAAAGGATTATTCCTCCCTGGATAAAATTATCGTGAATGGCTATGCCGATCCTACAGGAAATAACGATAAAAACCAGCTACTGTCGCAGCAGCGTGCGCAGACTGTCGCATTATTGCTGAGCGAGTCAGGGCTACCCATCGATATTATTACTGCGCAAGGAATGGGCGCATCAAACCTTATTGTGGCGGATTGCCACCAGCGTCATTTAAATCGACAGCAAGTTGCTGATTGTAATCAGCCAAACAGAAGAGTCGAAGTGGAAGTCTATGGGCTGAAAAATTTATAAAGGCCCAGGAAGCGTTCTGAACATTAATGTGTTTCTTTGATTACACAAGGATAAAAAAATGGCTGCCATGGTAAAAATAAATTTACGTGGGACTAAAGGGATCGTTTCGTCTCATGAAGTCGCGGCAGGAAAAGATGCTCCTGTCGTAATAGCGGTGCCGCATCGCGGCAAATATAATATTGAACTGATTGATGAAACTACCGGACACGCGCCGCAGCTTGTGACCACTAAGCGCGTTGGAAATAACCTTGTCCTGGCATTTGAGGGCGGAGATGCAGACGCCCCGGACGTTATTCTCGAAGATTATTATGATAACGACAGCGTCCATCTAATTGGTCAGGCGGAAAACGGACAATATTATGAATATATTCCCACCTCAGGCGAGGTGGCGGATTATCCGCCAGCCATGCTGGATGGGCAGAATAGCCAGGTCGTTTTAGGCGGCGAAGGTTCAACGATTGCCGACCCGGTGGCGGACGGCGATAACTTTGCCTGGCTGCCTTTTTTACTGCTCGGCGCGGCTACCGCCGGCGTCGCTGGCGTCGCCTGGGCGGCGTCGAATAATCATAATGGTGGATCACACTCGGCCAGCCCGAAACTGAACGTCACCATTAATCCACCTACTGACGAGGATAAAGATGGCCGCCCGGAGCTGTCCGGCACGTCATCCAGCCCGAATGCCGACGTCACTATTACCTTACCCGACGGCAGCACGCTGACCACGAAGACCGATAAAGACGGCAACTGGGCCATCGAAGCGCCTGCTTCTCAGCCCAACGGCGCGATCACCGTTACGGTGACCGATTCCAGCGGCAACACCGGCACCGCGAACATCGACTACCGGGATGAAACCGCACCCGAAACGCCGAGCATAACGCAGAACGATGATAACGGGCTGGCGGGTAAGGCGGAGCCGGGCGCAAAGGTCACCATTACCGACAAGGATAGTGGCGAGACAACCACCGTCACGGCGGATGAAAACGGCGACTGGAGCATCCAGCCCAACCCGATTAACAAAGGGGATAATACTGCAACGGTTGTGGCGGAAGATCCTGCCGGTAACGTTTCGCCCCCGCTTATAGTCAACAGACCGGTAGCGGATATCGTCTCCGGCTCTATTTCGCTGACGGATGATGTCGCGCCTGTTACCGGCGTGATTGCTGACGGCGGCGTGACGAACGATACCCGACCGACCTATTCCGGTAAAGCGACGCCGGGCACCGATCACGTTAATATTTATGACAACGGCGAACTGATTGGCAGCGCGCCGGTGGATAAGGATGGCAACTGGCGCTTTACGCCGGCAAAAAGCCTGGCGGAAGGGTCATCGCATAATTATACCGTGGCGGCGGTGGAGGCGGCCGGTAAAGAAGGCGCGCACATCAGCGGCACCGCGGATGACGGCTGGTCATTTACCATTGACAGCATAGCGCCCGATAACAACACCTCCGGCATCGTTGACGGCTCGCTGAGCCTGACTGACGACGTCGGACCGGTGACCGGCCCGATCCTGGACGGCGGCGTCACCGACGATACCCGCCCGACCTTCTCTGGCAAAGCCACCGATGATATCGATCACGTCAATATCTATGATAATGGCGAACTGATCGGCAGCGCGCCGGTGGATGAGAATGGCAACTGGAGCTTTACGCCGGAAACCGATCTGGCGGAAGGCGACCATTCTCTGTCCGCATCAGCGGTGGACAAAGCAGGCAACGAAGGCCCGCAGACCGGCGGCGCCGATGCTGGCTGGGACTTTACCGTTGATACCTCTGCACCCGATAACACTACCTCCGGCATCGTTGACGGTTCGCTGAGCCTGACTGACGACGTCGGACCGGTGACCGGTCCGATCCCGGACGGCGGCAACATCGACGATGCGCGCCCGACCTTCTCCGGTAAAGCGACCAGCGATATCGATCACGTCAATATCTACGACAACGGCGAACTGATCGGCAGCGCGCCGGTGGATAAGGATGGCAACTGGAGCTTTACGCCGGAAACCGATCTGGCGGAAGGCGAACATTCTCTGTCCGCAGCGGCGGTGGATAAGGCAGGCAACGAGGGCGCCCCGGTCAGCGGCACCGATGACGAGAGCTGGGACTTTACCGTCGATACCTCTGCACCTGACAACAACACCTCCGGTATCGTCAGCGGCTCGCTGAGCCTGACGGACGATGTGGCGCCGGTCACCGGCGTTATCGTCGACGGCGGCAGCACCAACGACGCGCGTCCGACCTATGCCGGTAAAGCGACCAGCGATATCGATCACGTCAATATCTACGACAGGGGTACGCTGATCGGCAGCGCGTCGGTGGGCCAAGACAACGGTTGGAGCTTTACGCCGGAAACCGATCTGGCGGCGGGCGATCACGCCTTTACCGTGGCGGCGGTGGACAAGGCAGGCAACGAGGGCGCCCAGATCAGCGGCACCAATGACGAGAGCTGGGACTTTACGCTCGACGTGACCGCGCCGGACAACAGCACCTCCGGTATCGTTGACGGTTCGCTGAGCCTGACCGACGACGTCGGACCGGTGACCGGCCCGATCACGGACGGCGGCATCACCGATGACGCGCGCCCGACCTTCTCCGGTAAAGCGACCGACGATATCGATCGTGTGAATATCTACGACAAGGGTACGCTGATCGGCAGTGCGCCGGTGGATGAGAATGGCAACTGGAGCTTTACGCCGGAAACCGATCTGGCGGAAGGCGACCATTCTCTGTCCGCAGCGGCGGTGGACAAGGCAGGCAACGAGGGCGCCCCGGTCAGCGGCACCGATGACGGAAGCTGGGACTTTACCGTCGATACCTCTGCACCTGACAACAACACCTCCGGCATCGTCAGCGGCTCGCTGAGCCTGACCGACGACGTCGGACCGGTGACCGGTCCGATCACGGACGGCGGCATCACTGACGATGCGCGCCCGACCTTCTCCGGTAAAGCGACCAGCGATATCGATCACGTCAATATCTACGACAAGGGGACGCTGATCGGCAGTGCGCCGGTGGATAAGGATGGCAACTGGAGCTTTACGCCGGAAACCGATCTGGCGGAAGGGGAGCACGCCTTTACCGCCGCAGCGGTGGACAAGGCGGGCAACGAGGGCGCCCCGGTCAGCGGCACCGATGACGAGAGCTGGGACTTTACGCTCGACGTGACCGCGCCGGACAACAGCACCTCCGGTATCGTTGACGGTTCGCTGAGCCTGACCGACGACGTGGGCGCGGTGACCGGTCCGATCACGGATAGCGGCGTCACCGACGATGCGCGCCCGACCTTCAGCGGCAAGGCGACCAGCGATATCGATCACGTCAATATCTACGACAAGGGGACGCTGATCGGCAGCGCGCCGGTGGATGAGAATGGCAACTGGAGCTTTACGCCGGAAACCGATCTGGCAGAGGGCGAACATTCTCTGACCGCAGCGGCGGTGGACAAGGCAGGCAACGAGGGCGCCCCGGTCAGCGGCACCGATGACGAGAGCTGGGACTTTACCCTTAACATCACCGCGCCGGATACCGGGGTATTCGCAGGCGGCAGCATCAGCCTGACGGACGATGTGGTGCCGGTCACCGGCGTTATCACCGACGGCAGCAGCACCAATGACGCGCGTCCGACTTACGCGGGTACCATCACTGCGGAAGGCCTCGCCGGTGGCGTGGTCAGCGTGAATATCTACGATAAAGGAACGCTGATTGGCAATGCGGCGGTGGATCAAACCAGCGGTGCATGGAGCTTCACGCCGGAAACCGATCTTACGGAGGGCAATCACGCCTTTACCGTGGCGGCGGTTGATCGGGCGGGCAATGTGGGCGCCCAGATCAGCGGTACCAATGACGAGAGCTGGGACTTTACGCTCGACGTGACCGTACCGGACAACAGCACCTCCGGCATCGTCGACGACTCACTGAGCCTGACCGACGACGTCGGACCGGTGACCGGCCCGATCCCGGACGGCGGCGTCACCGACGATGCGCGCCCGACCTTCAGCGGCAAGGCGACCAGCGATATCGATCACGTCAATATCTACGACAAGGGGACGCTGATCGGCAGCGCGCCGGTGGATGAGAATGGCAACTGGAGCTTTACGCCGGGAACCGATCTGGCGGAAGGCGAACATTCTTTGTCCGCAGCAGCGGTGGACAAGGCAGGCAACGAGGGCGCCAGGGTCAGCGGTACCGATGACGAGAGCTGGGACTTTACGCTCGACGTGACCGCGCCGGACAACAGCACCTCCGGTATCGTTGACGGCTCGCTGAGCCTGACCGACGACGTCGGACCGGTGACCGGCCCGATCCTGGACGGCGGCTTCACTGACGATGCGCGCCCGACCTTCTCCGGTAAAGCGACCGATGATATCGATCACGTCAATATCTACGACAACGGCGAACTGATCGGCAGCGCGCCGGTGGATGAGAATGGCAACTGGAGCTTTACGCCGGAAACCGATCTGGCGGAGGGCGAACATTCTCTGTCCGCAGCGGCGGTGGACAAGGCGGGCAACGAGGGTGCCCCGGTCAGCGGTACCGATGACGGGAACTGGGATTTTACCGTCGATACCTCTGCACCTGACAACAACACCTCCGGCATCGTCGACGGCTCGCTGAGTCTGACCGACGACGTGGGCGCGGTGACCGGTCCGATCACGGACGGCGGCATCACTGACGATGCGCGCCCGACCTTCTCCGGTAAAGCGACCAGTGATATCGATCATGTGAATATCTACGACAAGGGTACGCTGATCGGCAGTGCGCCGGTGGATGAGAATGGCAACTGGAGCTTTACGCCGGAAACCGATCTGGCGGAAGGGGATCACGCCTTTACCGCCGCAGCGGTGGATAAGGCAGGCAACGAAGGTCCGCAGACCGGCGGCGCAGATGACAGCTGGGATTTCACTGTCGATATCACCGCGCCAGACGCTGAAGCCTTTGAAAACGACTCTGTCACCCTGACGGACAATGTCGGGCCGGTGCAGGGCAACATCAACGATGGCGACACCACGGATGACGCTCAGCCTACCTACGCCGGACGCATTACCGCAGACGCGTTAGCGGAAGGGGTGGCCAGCGTCAATATCTATGACCACGGTGAACTGATCGGCAACGTGCCGGTAGATCAGGAAACCGGTACCTGGAGCTTCACGCCGGGCAAATCGCTGGCGAGCGGCGATCATAGCCTGACCGTGGCCGCCGTAGACGCAGCGGGCAACGTTGGCCCGCAGATCAGTGGCACGGAGGACGAAGCCTGGGACTTCACCTTGTTGACCAGCGCACCAGCACAGCCGTCCATTGAAAACATCAGAGATGACTTTACCCAGGGCGAAGATGACGATACCGGTTATCTGCAAAAAGGGCAGGTCACCAACGACGCCACGCTGACGGTTAACGGCACCGCCGGACCCGGCATGACGGTGCAGGTCTGGGCAACCGACAGCAGCAATAACCGTGTGCAGGTTGGCGAAGGTAAAGTGGATAAAGATGGCCGCTGGAGCATCACCATCAGCGAGTTGGGCGCCGACGGCAGCTACACCCTGACGGCGACCGCCGTCAACGCGGCGGGCGTTTCCTCGGCGGAAACGGGCGGCTTCCCGATTGTTCTCGATACGGCCGCGCCGGACGCGGCGGTCGCCACGCTGATGGATGACGAAGGCGATAAGCAGGGCGCTATCTCCCCAGGCGGCGTCACCGACGATCGCTCGCCTGTCTTAACCGGCACCGGCGAAGCGGGCGCCACGGTCAGCGTCTATCTGGACGGCGCTGACGCGCCGGTCGGCAGCGTCGTGGTCAACGCGCAAGGAAACTGGACGCTGCCGCTGGGCACGCTGACGGATGGCGAACACAGCTATCAGACCAAAATCACCGATGCGGCTGGCAACGAGACGCGCGGTGAGGCGGTCACCTTCACGGTGGACAGCAGCGCCGTGGCGTTGACTATCGATCAGGCGAACGATGATGTGGGCAGCATTACCGGCGCGGTGTTGAATAACGGCCTCACCGACGACAGCTCGCCGGAGCTGCAGGGCAGCGCCACGCCGGGTGCGACGGTCACCATTAAAGATGAAGATGGCTCAGTGCTGGGCACAGTCGAGGCCGACGCCATGGGTGTATGGCGCTTCCAGCTGGAAAACGTGCCCGATGGCGTCCATACCTGGACTGCGGAAACTACCAACGCGGCGCAAAATACCGCGCAGGCGACCATTACGTTGACGATCGACAGCACGCCGCCCGCGCCGCCGGTCATTACTTCACTGGAAGATGATGTCGGCACGGTACAGTTCACCTCTAACGTGCAGGGCAACGTCACGGACGATCCGGCGCCGACCTTAACCGGCACGGCGGAAGCTGGTGCGATAGTGACGCTGTATGACGGCAGTAACGTGCTTGGCGTCGTAACGGCGAACGCTGAAGGATGCTGGAGCTATACGCCGACTACCAACCTGACGGAAGGCACGCACAGCATTACCGCGACGGCGACCGATGCTGCGGGCAACGTCAGCGCGCCTTCGGCCAGCTGGAATTTCGTTCTGGATATTACCGCGCCGAACGTCGGCATCTCCGGCAACTCGACGGAGTCGCTGAGCGGTCAGTCAGAACCGGGCGTGTTAATTACCGTTGAAACCGCCAACGGCGAGAAATTCACTGCCGTGGCGGATCAAAATGGCCGCTGGATCATGACGCCGAACCCGGTTGCCGCAGGCGAGTCGGGCAAGATCTACGCCACCGATCCGGCGGGCAACGTGGGCGATCCGCTGAGTTTTCAGGGATCGGCGCTGGCCAGCTACGATCTGCTGAATGAAAGCGAGCAGGTCAACACCACCACCGCAGGTGATCAGTTGAACCCCTCCACCACGCGCCTGGCGGACGGCCGCATCGTGGTGACCTGGCAGGGCGCCGGCTCGGGTTCCGATGTCTTTATGCAGCTCTACGAGGCGGACGGGGTGCATAAAATCGGCACCGAGCAGCTGGTCAACCAGCGCACCGGCGGTAATCAGGACAGTCCACAGGTGGTGGCGCTGGCGGACGGCGGCTTCCTGATCGTTTACGAGTCCTACGGCGGCGGCCTGGATAATAGCGGGGACGGCGTCATCGCACGGCGTTACGGCGCGGACGGCGGGGCAATGACCGACGAGTTTCTGGTGAACGCCACCACCGTTGGCAGTCAGCGTATGCCGAGCGCCGTGGCGACGGCGGACGGCGGCTATATCATCACCTGGGAAAGCGAAAGCAAGGTGATTTATCAGCGCCGTTATGACGCGGATAACCAGCCGGGAGACGAAGTGGCGGTGCTGACCGGGACTTCGGTAGGCACATCGGGCGGACCGGAGATGGCGGCCTTTACGGATGCGGCGCATCAGGGCATGTACATCACGGTCTGGAGCGCGGCGGGCGGCCCGTCAGACAGCAACTCCACCGGCGTGGTGGGGCAGATCTTCGGGGCGGACGGCCAGCCGCTGGGCAACGCCTTCCAGGTGAACACCACCATGGACGCCAGTCAGAACTACCCGGATGTGATCACCCTCACGGACGGCAGCTTCGTGGTTTACTGGGACACCGATGACAGCGGAGCCAACGGCTCGGATATCCGTGCGGTGCATTACAGGGTGGACGCGGAGACCGGCAGCGTTTCGGTGGTTGGCACCGGCGACTTTATCGTCAACAGCTACACGGCGGGCAAGCAGTACAAGCCGGTGGGCGTGGCGCTGGAAGATGGCGGCTACCTGATTATCTGGGGTTCGGACGGCGGCGACGGCAGCGGCTCGGCGGTTTACGCTCAGCGCTATGACGCAGACGATCATAAGGTGGGCCGCGAGTTTATCGTCAACACCACCACCAAAGGCAACCAGGGTACCGGCGGCGACTCGACCGACGCAACGCATATCCTGGACGCCACGCTGACCGCGGACGGCAACGTCTACGTCACCTGGCAGTCCGATAATGTGGATGGCAGCGGCAACGGGGTGGAAGGGATCGTGATTAACCCGGACGCGGCCTACTATTCTGAGTTCACGGTGAACAGCACCACCACCGGGGCGCAGACGGTGTCGTCAGTGTCGTCCCTGCCGGGCGGCGGATCGGTGGTGGTCTGGCAGTCCGCCAGCGGCGACGGCTCAGGTAGTTGCGTAATGGGCCAGATGCTGGATGCCAAAGGGCAGCCGGTGGGCAGGGAGTTTATCGTGAATACCACCACCACCGGGGATCAAACTGTTCCGCAGGTAGCGGTACTCACCGACGGCAGCTTTGAAGTCGTTTGGGTGTCCGGCGGTTATATAAAAGGCCAGAAGTTCACTTACAGCCATGACAGCGACGGAGCGATCAATGGCGTTACTACCTCTGGTGCTGAATTTAACGTCAACAGCGGTACGGGTGCATCGAGCCAGGGCCATCCGGTCATCACGCCGCTGAGCGACGGCGGTTATATGGTGGTCTGGCAGGCAGCTGTAGATAACGTCTGGCAGATCTATGGACGTCAATATGATGCCGACGGTTCGCCGGTGGCTGACCAGCAGATACTGTCCTCAACCTCGCTTAGCGTCTCAGGCATCCTGGGCGTGGGGGCTGACTGGGAGCCCCTGCCGTCGGTTACCACGCTGAGCAACGGCAAGGTTGCCATCACCTATACCAAGAAAGGCAACGGCTATGACACGGCGGTGAAAATTTATGATCCGACGACACATACCGTGGGGACAGAGTTTATCGCCAACCAAACGGTGACCAACAATCAGGCGTCACCGAGCGTGAGCGCGCTGGATAACGGTAACTTTGTGGTCACCTGGGACTCGAACGATAAGAGCGGACCCGATCAGAATGGCTACAGCGTCTGGGGGCGTATCTACGACGCTGAAGGCAAGGCGGTATCGAATGAGTTCATCATCAATACCGTGACTGCAGGCGATCAGCATCTGGCGAAGGTAGCCAGTCGCCCTGACGGCAGCTTTGTCATCGTATTTGTCTCGGCGACAGATGCGGATGCGGGGGCCGGTACTTATGGCATCTATGCCCAGTATTTTGATGCCAGCGGCGCCAGAGTGGGCCAACAGATGCGCATCAATCAGTTGACCTACGGCGATCAGACGGAAGTGGATGTCACCTTCCTGGAAGGCGGGCAGCTTTATGTCACCTGGACCGATGCGGGCGTGGGCGACGGCAGCGGCTCAGCGATTAAAGGACGTATTGTTGACCTGGTGGAAACGCTGGGACTGGAGGAACAGACGCCGCAGAATGACGATCCGACGCTTATCGACTATCAGCCGTCTACTGTCTCGACCCAGACCGGCGAGGACAACATTCCGCCGAACGTAGGAATTTCCACCAATACGGCGGAAAAACTGGGTGGGCAAACCGAGCCAGGCGTCACGGTTACCGTTACCGATGCCAAAGGCGTTGAGCATACTGTGATTGCCGATGATAAGGGGGCATGGAGCATCGAGCCTAACCCGCTTAACGTAGGGGATAACGGTTATATTTCGGTGTCGGATCTGGCAGGCAACACGAGCGTACCGATCCTGATTAGCGGCTCAGCGCTGGACAGCTACGATCTGCTGAATGAAAGCGCGCAGGTTAACACCACCACCGCAGGTGATCAGTTGAACCCCTCCACCACGCGCCTGGCGGACGGCCGCATCGTGGTGACCTGGCAGGGCGCCGGCTCGGGTTCCGATGTCTTTATGCAGCTCTACGAGGCGGACGGGGTGCATAAAATCGGCACCGAGCAGCTGGTCAACCAGCGCACCGGCGGTAATCAGGACAGTCCACAGGTGGTGGCGCTGGCGGACGGCGGCTTCCTGATCGTTTACGAGTCCTACGGCGGCGGCCTGGATAATAGCGGGGACGGCGTCATCGCACGGCGTTACGGCGCGGACGGCGGGGCGATGACCGACGAGTTTCTGGTGAACGCCACCACCGTTGGCAGTCAGCGTATGCCGAGCGCCGTGGCGACGGCGGACGGCGGCTATATCATCACCTGGGAAAGCGAAAGCAAGGTGATTTATCAGCGCCGTTATGACGCGGATAACCAGCCGGGAGACGAAGTGGCGGTGCTGACCGGGACTTCGGTAGGCACATCGGGCGGACCGGAGATGGCGGCCTTTACGGATGCGGCGCATCAGGGCATGTACATCACGGTCTGGAGCGCGGCGGGCGGCCCGTCAGACAGCAACTCCACCGGCGTGGTGGGGCAGATCTTCGGGGCGGACGGCCAGCCGCTGGGCAACGCCTTCCAGGTGAACACCACCATGGACGCCAGTCAGAACTACCCGGATGTGATCACCCTCGCGGACGGTAGCTTCGTGGTTTACTGGGACACCGATGACAGCGGAGCCAACGGCTCGGATATCCGTGCGGTGCATTACAGGGTGGACGCGGAGACCGGCAGCGTTTCGGTGGTTGGCACCGGCGACTTTATCGTCAACAGCTACACGGCGGGCAAGCAGTACAAGCCGGTGGGCGTGGCGCTGGAGGATGGCGGCTACCTGATTATCTGGGGTTCGGACGGCGGCGACGGCAGCGGCTCGGCGGTTTACGCTCAGCGCTATGACGCAGACGATCATAAGGTGGGCCGTGAGTTTATCGTCAACACCACCACCAAAGGCAATCAGGGTACCGGCGGCGACTCGACCGACGCAACGCATATCCTGGACGCCACGCTGACCGCGGACGGCAACGTCTACGTCACCTGGCAGTCCGATAATGTGGATGGCAGCGGCAACGGGGTGGAAGGGATCGTGATTAACCCGGACGCGGCCTACTATTCTGAGTTTGCGGTTAATACCACGACAACAGGTGACCAAACCGCTTCTAAGGTTGTCTCACTGCCAACGGGCGGGCTGTTTGAAGTTTGGGTCTCTGCCAGCGGCGACGGTTCCGGTACGGCCATCAAAGGCCAGATGCTGGATGCCAAAGGGCAGCCGGTGGGCAGCGAATTTACCGTGAACTCCACGACAACGGGCAACCAGTTGACGCCGGTGGTGCTGGAGAACGGCAATATCGAAGTGGTCTGGACCAGTCCGGGAACGAATGGCGCTAACTACATTAAGGGCCAGCAATATAGCTATTCCTATGATAAGGAAGGAAATATTAATGGGCTGACCCCGGTGGGCGGCGAATTTAATATTAGTTCTGGCGCAGGGGCAACCGGCCAGCAGCACCCAGATGTGACCAGCCTGGATGACGGCGGTTATATCGTTGTCTGGGAGGCCCTCGTCGGTGGCGAGTATAAGATATTCGCCCGTCAGTACGACGCCGATAACTCCCCGGCGACCGGGGAAATCGTTCTGGCGTCAACCGGTTTAACCACGGGCATCCTGGGCAACAGTAACAGCTGGAGCGCTCTGCCTTCCATTGCGCAGCTCAGCAATGGTCAGATTGCGGTCACCTATGCTGTGAAGGGAACAGGCTATGACACCAGCGTAGTGATGTACGATCCTGCAACGCATGTGGTGAGTTCCAGCTCTATTGTGAACCAGACGACCAGCGGCGATCAGGCTTCTGCGACCGTATCGGCGTTGGATAACGGTAACTTTGTGGTCACCTGGGACTCCAATGACAACAGCGGGCCGGATCAGAGCGGCTACAGCGTCTGGGGACGTCTCTATGACGGAAGCGGTAAGGCGTTGTCGAATGAGTTCATCATCAATACCGACACGGCTGGCAATCAGCATCTGCCTAAAGTAGTGAGCCGCGCCGACGGCAGCTTCGTGGCGCTGTTTGTTTCGGCGACCGACGGCGATGCCGGTCCGGGCACCTACGGCATCTACGCGCAGTACTTTGACGCAGCGGGCCATAAGGTTGGGCAACAGATACAGATCAACCAGCTTAACTTCGGCGATCAGACTGAAGTTGACGCCACCTTTACCGAAGGCGGCCAGCTCTACGTCACCTGGACTGATTCTGGCGTCGGCGACGGTAGCGGTTCGGCGATCAAAGGCCGCCTGGTCGATCTGGTCGAGACCCTGGGCCTCCCTGACGACGGCACCGGCGTAACCCATATCGACTATCGGCCCGCGCAGCACTACCTCAACGGTACTGACGGCAACGATTCGCTCGATGGACGTGGCGCGATCGCTATAGATGGCAAAGGCGGTGATGACACCATCTTTATTAACAGCACCGCCTTTAGCAGCATTAACGGCGGCGACGGCAACGATACGCTGGTATGGGACTCGAATAACAATTTCGAGCTGGGCAGCGTCTCGTCGAAAATTTCCGGTATTGAAACCATTCATATGGGAAATAACGCGGCGCAGACGTTGGTTATCAGTGCCAGCGATATTCTGGAGATGACAAAAGATAATGGGGAGAGTGAACACGTACTGAAAATTACCGGCGACGACGGTGACTCAAATACCAATGGCGCACGCGATACGGTTAGCATTAATAAATCTGTCTGGACGGCTTCTTCCAGTGAAACAGAGAACGGTGTGACCTATGACGTGTATGTCCATAACGATGATGCCACCGTTAAGTTGATGATTCAGCACGGGCTGAACGTCGTGTAAAGCAGGACCCAGGCGGTGGCGTTTGCCACCGCCTCAGGGATGTAATGCTTTTTTCGCAGCTGATGCGATTTTACACTGTAAGGGAATTATGAAACGGTCCGTAATAACGCAGTTCATACAGAAAAATCGTCGGACATCTGTTACCGCTGTCCTGTTTCTTCTTCCCGCATTTAAAACAAATGCGACCGAGTTTATTGATATTTTAAGGATGACGGCAGAGCATCCTTCTATTCAGTCTGCGCTCTTATCCACCAACGCCGCCTATTTTGATATTGAACAGGCAAAGGCGGCAAATAATCTTCAGCTCAGCGCCGGATTGAGCTCAAAAACCTATTCCGGCCAGCCGGGTTATGAAAATAATCCCATCGCGCCGCATATCAGAATCAGTAAGGTGCTTTACGACCACGGGCGTACCGACGACGCCGTGCAGGGCAAAGAAGCCGCGTTTTCCATGCAGCGCGCGCAGGTGAAAGTGACGCAGGAAGCCCTGAATCAGCAGGCGCTGTCGCTGTTCACTACTGCCGTTACCAATGCCAGAGTGGTTGCGGTCCTCGATCAGGAGATCGCCGCCCTGAGCGATCTGCTGCGACGAGTGAAAACCATTGCCAGTATCGATTCCGGGCGCGCCTCAGAGATCAACCAGGTTGCTACACGCTTAAGTTCGGTGACCGCCAGCCGTGAGATGAGCAACGCCAACCAACAGCAGGCGTGGCGGCAGCTCTCTACGCTGTTGAATAGCAACATCACTCTGACCAGCAGCCTGCCGGAGCTGAAGCGCGCCGGACTGCTGCCCGATTCGCTGGATACCGCGCTGCGGGCGCTGACGGATAACCCTTCCTTTACGGTGGCGCGCTACAAGCGCGACGAGGCGCGCGCCGCGTTGCAGCTGGCGTCGAAATGGAATCGTCCGCAGTGGAGCGTGCAGCTCAGCCTCGACAGCCCGCGCAACCACGGCGAACTGGAGCCGTTTAAAGCGGCGATGCTTCAGGTAAGCAGCGACATCAATCTGTGGGACGGCGGTTCGGGCAGCGCGGCGATGAAAGGGCAGACGCAGCGCCTCGCCTCGGCGGAGCAGGATATGGATGCCACACTGCGCACGCTGCGACAGCAACTGGAACAGCTGTGGATTTCGCTGCCGCTGCGTCAGCAGCAGATCGACGCGCTGCAAAAGCAGTCCGAATCTGCGCTGAAAACGTGGAAAGCGGGTGAGATTCAATTCTTCGCCGGCCAGCGTCCGCTGACCGATCTGATCTCTTTCGCCACCGACTATTACGCCAGTCTGGCGAGCCTGGAGGAGCAAAAGGTGCAATATGCCGCCATCCAGTGGCAGATTGTCGCCGCGCTCGGAAAGCTGAGCGATCTGGCGAAAAACGTGCCTGTTCTGCCCGGCACGCCGCTGACGCCTGGGCCATGCCGCAGAAACTGAAGGCGAAAAGCGCCATTAACCAGCTTAATCAGCATGCCATCGGAGCAGGCGGACGTGATGCGCAGGCGCACAATCAGGCGATCGATACTTTTAAAGCGGCGGCGGAAAGCAGCCGTCACGCCGCTTTTATCCCTAAGGCAGAAGCGCCTGGCCTCCTGGCGGGAGGCAGCGCGCCCGTGGCGAACGCCGCAGGCGAAAAAAGCGGACTGCGCAACAGCAAGGCGGACGTGGCGCGGCAGGATCTACGCGCATGGCCATGGAATGGACAGTAAACAGAGAAGCAGTTGATGACAATTTCAGAGATACCGCAAACCCTTACTCCGCCGCGTCCTGAGCCAGAGCTGGAAAACGCGGCGGCGCCAGAGACATCGGACGAGAGCCTGCCGATGGCGTTGCAAAATGCGCTGCGGCTGTTTGACGTGCGCTTAACGCTCAGCGAAATCTGCGATGGCATGCCGCGTTGCCCGGACAGCGGCCAGCCGGAGAAACAAAAGCGCTGGGCGACGCAGGTATTGCAGCGGCGCAGCATGACCGCCGTCTGGCGCAGCCTGGCGTTAACGGATGTGAAATCCTTTCTGCTGCCCGCCGTGATCCGTTTTCAGGAAAGCTACGCGGTGCTGACCCATTATGACGAACAGCAGTGCCGCCTGATTCTGCCGCTGCTGGGCAGTCAGCCGGTCGCGATCGATACGCAGGAGCTGCTGCGCCATTATGAGGGCGAGCTGCTGCTGCTGCGGCCAAAAGCGCATATGGATCATCGCGCCGAGGATCTGGTGCAGTTGTCCGGCGAACACTGGTTCTGGCACACCATCTGGCGCTTTAAGCGCTATATCTTCGAGGCGGCGGTGCTGTCGGTGGTGATCAACGTTCTGGTGCTGGCGATGGCTATTTTCACCATGACGGTCTACAACCGCGTGCTGCCGAACCAGACCTACGTGACCTTATGGACCATGGCGATCGGCGTAACGCTGGCGCTATTTTTTGAACTCTGCGCGCGGCTTGCCCGCGCCTGGGTGACCGATCGCGCCGGTAAAAAAATCGACCTGCTGCTGGGCGCGCAGATCTTCCGTCATGTTTTACAGGGCAAGATGGAAAACCGCGCCCAGTCCAGCGGCGCGTTCGGCAACGTGATGCAGAGTTTCGAAACCGTGCGCGAGCTGACCACCTCCGCCGCGCTGACGACAGTGGCCGATCTGCCGTTCGTGCTGCTGTTTCTGCTGGTGATCCATATGGTCGCCGGGCCGCTGGTTTGGTGCGTGGTGCTGATCCTCGTCGCTATCGTCACCATGGTGCTGCTGATGCAGATCCCGCTAAAGCGTCATGCCGAAGAGTCGATGAAGATCGGCAGCAACCGCTACGGGCTGGTAATCGAAACGCTGGATAACCTGGAAACGATCAAGGCGCTGCGGGCGGAAAATCTGGTCTCCGGCAAGCACGATATCGCCAGCGTAAAACTCTCTACCGTTTCGATGAAGTCGCGTTTTTTGTCGACGATGGGCTCCAGCATGATCCAGACCACCCAGCAGTTCGGCACGGTGCTGCTGCTGCTGTGGGGATCTTACCTGGTGGGTGACGGCGAAATTTCCATGGGCGGCATTATCGCCACCATGACGCTGATGGGCCGCGCTGTCATGCCTATCGCCACGCTGGCAGCGCTGGGTCTGCGCATTCAGCAGGCGAAAACCTCGCTGAGCATTCTGAATAAGGTGATGGAGACGCCCATTGAGCGCGAGCATGGGAAAGTCTATGTACAGCTGCCGCAGGGCAGCCCCAGTGAGATCGTCTGCCAGAACCTGAGCTTCAGCTACCGTAAAGAGCTGCCGCCTGCCGTCGACCGCATCGATCTGACGCTGCACCACGGCGAACGCGTCGCCATACTCGGCAAGATGGGCTGCGGCAAATCTTCGCTGTTGCGCCTGTTGGTCGGGCTTTACCAGCCCACCGGCGGCAATATTCACATCAGCGGCGTCGATATTAATCAGATAGAGAAAGGGGAGCTGCGCTCGCGCATCGCGCTGGTGAACCAGGAGCCGCGTCTGATGTTCGGCACGCTGCGCGACAACCTGCTGATGGGCGCGCCCTGGGCCAGCGATGAAGAGATGATGCGGGTGGCGCAGATGACCGGCGTCAGCGATATCGTGGCGCGTCATCCGATGGGCTTCGGCATGCCGGTCGGCGAGCGCGGGGATACGCTGTCGGGCGGACAGAAGCAGGCGATCGCACTGGCGCGCGCGCTGTTGACCGAGCCGGATGTGCTGCTGCTGGATGAACCGACCTCCGGGATGGATATGGGATCGGAGCGCATGGTGCTACAGGCACTGGTGCCGGCGATGGAGGGCCGAACGGTGGTCATCGTCACGCACCGACCGGCGGTGCTGAAATATGTCGATCGTATTATCGTTATGGATGAAGGGATGAAAGTCGCCGACGGTCCGAAAGAGGAGATCGTAAAACTGCTGAACGAAGGCAAAATTCCGGCGGCTTCGGTGCTGCGCTCGGCCGCAAAACCGAACGTCGTGGCCGGCAAACCGGTGACGGCATAGGAGGAAGATATGCGTAAGCTTTTTGGTAAAAAACAGGCTGCCGTGACCGGCATCGCCCGCACCGATACCGCCTTTCAGTTTCACGATATAACCGCCAGCGAGATTGTGCGTGCGGCAAGCGAGGATCGCTGGGAAGGCTGGCTCTATATCAACGGCGGCATCATCGCCATGTTTGGTGCGGCGCTTCTCTGGGCGGCAAACTGCAATATCGAAGAGGTAACCACCGGTTCCGCGCAGATTGTTCCCAGCTCACGCGAACAGGTGTTGCAGAGCCTGGAAGGCGGGATTTTGCAGCAGTTGCTGGTGCATGAAGGCGATACGGTGGAAAAAGGGCAGGTGGTCGCGCGCATCGACCCGACCCGCGCCAAGGCGTCGTTCCGTGAAAGCGCTAACCGGCTGCTGGCGTTGAAGGCGCAGGCGGCGCGGCTGGCGGCGGAGGCGACGGGCACGGAACTCGTTTTTCCGCCGGAGGTACAGAAGTCGCCGGAGCTGGTGCAGCGCGAGACGGGGGCTTACCAGCTGCGCAAACGCGCGCTGGATGAATCGGTGGCGGGCTACGTGAGAACCCGCGATCTGATTGAAAAGGAGCTGGTCATGGCGAAAAAGCTCGCCGCGGAGTCGTTGCTTTCCAATACCGAGGTGCTGAAGCTGGAGCGCCAGGCCAACGATGCGGAGTTGCAGATTATCGACCGTCAGAATCGCTATCGTAAAGAAGCCAATGATGAGCTGTCTAAAGTCGACGTGGAGATGGCGAGCCTGCAAGAAACGGCGCTCGGCAGGCAGGATACGCTGGAACGCACTGAGCTGCGTTCGTCGGTGCACGGCGTGGTCAACACCATCCGCATTAATACCATCGGCGGGGTCATCCAGCCGGGCGCGGAGATCATGGAGATTACGCCGCTGGACGATCAGTTGCTGGTGGAAACCAAGATCAAGCCGTCAGACGTGGCGTTTCTGGCGCCCGGCCAGGAAGCGGTGGTGAAAATTTCCGCCTACGACTACTCCATCTACGGCGGGCTGAAAGGGCATGTACAAAGCATCAGCCCCGGCGCGCTGAAAAATGAGGAGGCAAAGATGCCGAAGCGTCAGGGCGCCGATGAAACTTACTACCGCGTGATGGTGCTGACGGAGAGCAATACGCTGACCAAAGCGGGCAGCCGCCAGCTGCGTGTGATCCCTGGCATGACCGCGACGGTGGATATTCGTACCGGCGAGAAGAGTCTGCTGCAATATCTGCTGCGGCCGCTGCTTCGGGTTCAGGAGGCGTTCCGCGAGAAATAGGACCGCAAGCGGACGGAAATAGTGAAACTGGCGAGGCGGCTGGTAAAGCTTCGCCAGTACCTTGTTAATAAACAAGGAAGACGATTTTAACCGCATCGGCGGACAACAAAAGCGGTAAAACCGCTATTCAGGCTAATCGATTAACTTACTATGGTTAAACAGCTGTTCTCCCTGAGCCGGAGAATAAGATGAATCCTTCCTTTATCCAGTCACCTACGGTGGCATAGACCGATGAGTCGTTCTTTAACGGCCAGCTGGCGCGCCTTTCGGCGAAAAACGCCGCCTCACCCATGTTTGAGAAAAACGGGCTATTCAGCCGAAGGAGGCACAGCATGGCTGATTCTGCCTGCTTTTATGGCCCAGGATATTGTGGCGCTGGGCGTGATGCAGGCGCTGCGCAAAACAGGGCGTGAACCGGGATGGGATTTTGCGCTGGTGGGCTTTGACGATATTACTGAAGCGGCGCGGGTGCAGCCTGCGTTAACGACAGTCTCGGCTGCGGCGAAAGAGATTGGCCGTAAAGCGGGCGAGCTGCTGTACAGCCGCATTCAGGGCAACGACGAACCGCCGAAACGCATCATCCTGCCGCCTGCGTTAGTGATCCGCGAATCGTGCGGGTATGGACAGCCTTCTATTACGGTCAGTGCTTAGGGCGGAGCGTCAGCCCGCGGGAAGTAATGAAATCTACTACGGCCGATCGTGTAAGGGCGCGATACGCTGACCAAAACGCGCCGTCTGGCCCCAGTGCCTAGCCTGATTCCCGCACTACCAGTTCCCCTGACAGAGTGATACGCTGCGGCGCCAGATCGGGCCGCTGGATTTTCGCCAGCATCATCGTCGCCGCCTGCTGCCCCGCCTCATCGCTGGCGGAGGAGACATAGGTGAAGGAGGGGGAGCTGAGATTGATTTGTAGCATATCCTCAAAACCCACCAGCGAAATCTGCTGGGTAAGGAACACATCTTTACCCACGGTGCGCCCGGTTTGCTGAATGCCGCTCAGACAGCCGATAATCGCGTGGGCCGAATGGCAGAGCAGGGCGGTGATCTTATTATTGCTCTCCAGCAGGCGGCGGCTGGCCAGCCGCGCGGCCTCGGTCTCCTCCAGGCAAACCGGCGCCCACTCCGCGCGAAACGGCAGGCCATGCTGCTGCAACGCCTGACGATAGCCTTCCAGCCGCTGCGCGCGCAGTAGCGATTCGGCTTCGCCGCCGATATAGCCGATGTTGCGGTGTCCACGGCCGATCAGATAGCGCGTCGCCAGCGCCGCCGCCTGACGGTTATCGCGCACCACCAGATCGTCGGCGTTATCTATAGGCGTCTGCGAGACAATCACCTGCGGCAGCGGGCAGTCGCGCATCGCTTCAGGCAGGCTCTGGCGGCGCGGATTGGCGTTAAGAAAGATGACGCCCGCTACGCCCTGACGGCTGAATGCCAGCAGACACTGCGTCAGCCGCGCCTCCTCATCCTGCGGATAGGCGAGCAGCGCCATATAGCCCTGTTGCTCCAGCGCCTGCACAATGCGCGTCATTACCTTAAGGGTAAAGGTATCGCTGAGATCGCAAACCACCAGGCCAATCAGGTTAGAGGTGCTGGCGCGCAGGTTCGCTGCGGCGACGTTGTGAACATAGCCAAGTCCGGCGATAGCAGCCTGCACTTTTTCGATTGTTTGCGCAGAAATTTTCCCTTTTTGACGCAGCACCAGCGAGACGGTGGAGACGGAGACGCCCGCTGCTTTCGCCACATCAATAATACTCACCTTTTTCATGACGATCCCTGTTTTACGCCCTTTCCCATAGCGCCGGGAAAGGGCGATGGCCAACGTTTAACGACCTGTTAGCTTACTCATTTGCTGGGCAATAAACTGTGCTCGCGCGCCGAAGATAATCTGAATTCCGCGTTCGCCAACGAAAACCACGCCGCGCGCACCGAGGTTGTGCAGGCCATCTTTATCAACCGGCTGGCTTTGCTCGACTTCCAGACGCAGGCGCGTAATGCAGGCGCCGACGCTGGTGATATTTTTCTCGCCGCCCAGCAACTGCACGATTTCCTGCGCCAGCGCCTCGTCGCTTTTATCGCTTACGTTCGCGGTAACGTCGGTGCGGCCCGGCGTTTTAACGTCGAAGCGGCGAATTACGAAGCGGAAAGTGAAGTAGTAGATCAGCGCCATCGGCACGCCGACGATAACGGCATTAAGATAGTGGGTCTGGAAGCCGTTAAGCGAGGGTAGAATGCCAAAGGAGATATAATCGATCAGGCCCGCAGAAAAGGATTTCGCAATATGCGCATGCAGTAAATACATGCACATATAGGCCAGGCCAGCCATTACCGCGTTAAAAACATAGAGCAGCGGCGCGACGAAGATAAAAGTGAACTCTACCGGCTCGGTAATACCGGTCAGGAAGCAGGTCAGGGCGGCGGAAAACAGAATGCCGGACGCGATTTTCTTATTTTTGCTGTTCGCCTCATGGTACATCGCCAGACAGGCGGCGGGCAGCGCAAACAGCATTAGCGGGAATTCACCCTGCATAAACTTGCCGGCGTTCTGGTAGCTGTCGCTGCTGAAGGATTTCACGCCCTCTTCCAGCATTTTGAACCAGATGGTTTGATCGCCGTGAATCAGCTGGCCGCCCTGAGTGGTGTAATCGCCGAAAGAGTACCAGAAAGAGGGATACCAGATGTGATGGAGGCCAAGCGGGATCAGCGCGCGTTCCACCAGCCCGAAGATAAACGTTGAGGCCGCCTGGTTATCGCCGTTTACCAGCACCGACAGCGCGTCGATGCCTGCCTGAATATGTTGCCAGATGTAGGGCAGCACCAGACCGAGCAGGAATGAGAGAAAGGCGGTAACGATCGCGACGAAGCGTTTGCCGGAGAAAAAGCCAAGGAATTCCGGCAGCTGGAGGGTATGAAAACGGTTAAAGCACCAGGCGGCGAGCACGCCGCAGATTAGGCCGCCGAACACGCCCATCTGCAGCGTCGGAATGCCGATCACCATCGCGTATTTGCCGCCGCTGGCCGCCATCTCCGGCGTAATATGCATCACCGTGCCGATGGTGACGTTAGTGATCAACACCGACACCGCCGCTGACAGCGCGGCAATCCCCGATTCCGAAGCAAGGCCGACGGCCGAACCGATAGCGAACAGCATCGGCAGGTTATCGAAAATTACCCCACCAGCGTTCATCATCAGCGGCAGGTGAAACTTATCGCCGAACGCCAGCAGCAGGCCAGCCGCTGGCAACAGCGAGATCGGCAGCATTAACGCGCGGCCAATCATTGATAATTTAGATACAGAAGTGAATAGCCCGGTAAACAGCCGCATAGCGCCCCCGATGAAATAATTCGCGTTACAGTGAAAATGCTTTTTTATGGTAGGTAGAACGTTTTAGTAGAACGTTCTATTCATCCTCATCCAGCGCGTGTCGGCGCGCAATGGGAATTTCGCGTTCAGCCAGAGGAAATTGTTATTTTATGACGCGGATCTGAAATCCTGACGGGAATTTCAGACGCGGAAAGGGAATGTAAAGCTGGCGCTCCTCGGCGGGACAGGAGGCGAGTGGTAAAAGGGCAACGAGAAGTTTAAAACGCCTGCCGGGACTGAGTTTAACGCGATAGCCTTTTATTATCAGCCGGGAGCGAAAAGGGCATGTGGTGTGTAACTTGATGCGCCTTGTTAAGTAGGCTAGCCTGCTCAAATTCGGTGTAAAACGAACTTTTTATAACAGGTAATAGTGATAATGGCTCTGATTCCAAAAAACTACGCGCGGCTGGAAAGCGGCTATCGCGAAAAAGCATTAAAAATCTATCCGTGGGTATGTGGGCGCTGCGCCCGCGAGTTTGTGTATTCAAACCTGCGAGAATTAACTGTCCACCATATCGATCACGATCATACCAATAACCCCGAAGATGGCAGTAACTGGGAGTTACTATGCCTGTATTGCCATGATCACGAACATTCTAAGTACACAGAAGCTGACCAGTACGGCACCACTGTTGTAGCGGGAGAGGATGCGCAAAAAGATATCGCCGCAGCCACTTATAATCCCTTCGCTGATTTAAAGTCGATGATCAATAAGAAGAAATGATTTCAAAAACGTCCGCTTCCGCTGCAAAGCAACCCGGTACGGGCAGGCAGTCGGCTACGAGCGAGAGGCGGACCTGATAGTCCAGCGCGAAGCCGTTTATTACCATTAAGTATTTTTAATAAATATTGCGATGACGCTCCAATAAAAAGCGCCTGATTGATAGGATACGGATACAGGCAAATCTGGAGCAGATCATGAACAAGGACACACTCGTTACGCTGCTGAAATATAAACGCTGGATTGATTCAGAAACACTTCAGTCAATAAAACGCATCGACACCTCCTCTTACGCGGAAAAGCGTCACCTGATGCTAAGGCTTATGAATCACATTCATGTCGTCGACGTGATTTTCAGCGCTAACATCATCGGTCGGCAACATAGCTATACAGCCCTGAATACGCCAGAAACGCCATCCGTGGAGGAACTTGAAGTCAGCATGGCCGAGTGCACGGACTGGTATATTCAGCATGTTAATTCAATGACGCCCGCCGATCTTGATGAAACCATTAAATTCAGTTTTGTAGACGGTGGCGAGGGAGAGATGACGGCGATGGATATGCTGAATCATATGCTCTTTCATGGGACATACCATCGCGGCGCGGTAGGCTGGCTGATTGGAGAATGCGGCGGCACCCCACCAAAGGACGTGCTGACCGTTTTTCTAAGAGACCATAATAAGTAAGAAAACCCAGGGTCCGGCCCCGAAAAAGCAAAAACCCGCCTTTTGGGCGGGTTCTCTGAATAAGTGGTGCCCGGACTCGGACTCACGCCGCAGGCGTTGAACAGCGCGCCTGGCGCGCTGGCCCCGAAGGGGTGAGCCGCTGGCGGCGAATAATCGAACGCAGTTCGATGGAGAGTCCGGCCCCGGAAAAGCAAAAACCCGCCTTTTGGGCGGGTTCTCTGAATAAGTGGTGCCCGGACTCGGAATCGAACCAAGGACACGGGGATTTTCAATCCCCTGCTCTACCGACTGAGCTATCCGGGCAACGGGGCGCATTAAACCGTAAAGGCCGCAAGGCGTCAACGGCTTTCTGTGAAAAAGTTATCAGATTGCGGCTGACCGCCTGCTTTTCGTGCAGGGTGATGAAAATTTGTTATGTTAATGCGCCATTTCGACGACACAGAGCGATACGCAGCACATCTTCGGCCAGACGACGCGCGGTAGCAATGTCCTGCTTATTGCGTTTTACCAGCAGCTTGCTCAGGCATCCTTCCAGAATCAGCTCCATCTGATCGGCCACCAGCGTGGGGTTATCGGTATCCAGCAGCGTTAACAGCTCATGGGTATATTGCCAGGAGGCGCGCTTCTGCTGCTCGGCCAGCTGATGCACCGGATGATCCGGCTGCGGATAAAAACTGCAGGCGGCGATAAACAAACAGCCGGGAAAACGCCCGTTGCCTACCGACTCTTCCAGCACCTGATAGCGCGCCAGCAGTTTTTCCTCGGCGTTCATCTTATCATCCAGCAGCAGCTGGCGACGCCAGTTATCGATTTGCTGACCGTGATAGCGCAGCGCGTCGTAAAGCAGGGCGTCGCGGGTGGGCCAGAAACGTTGCAGCTGCGCATAGGGGACGGCGACCTCAGCGGCCAGCTCTTCCAGCGAGACGGTGCCCGCCAGGCCATTATGTTCCAGCACGTTAAGTGCGTGGTCGAGTACCTGTTCACGTTGCACGTGAGACTCCTCCTGTAAGCGTTCCTCTACCGGTAAGTCGAGAGTCACGTTCATTGAACCTGACTCCAGTGTCGTTTACCGCGCCAGTTTCTGCAAATGCGCGCGGAAAGCGGCGGCATCCAGATAGCCGGTCACGCGCGAGCCGGGGATCTCCTTGCCTTGCGCGTCGAAAAACAGAATGGTGGGCAGCCCCAGCACCTGTAAATGCTGCAACAGCGCGCTCTGTCGCGGGCTGTTCGCCGTGACGTCCGCCTGTAGCAGCGCGACCTGAGACAGCGCCTGCTGTACCCCGGCGTCGCTGAAGGTATATTTGCTGAACTCTTTACAGGCGACGCACCAGTCGGCATAGAGATCCAGCATGGTGATATTGCCCTGCGCCTGTTTCAGCTGCGCATCCAACTGCGCGATATCCTCGACCTGCGTGAAGTTTAGCCCGGCATGCAGAGGGCTGACGGTTTCCGCGCCGAAGGCCCACTCCTGTAAGGGGCGCGCGCCCACCAGCGCCGCCGCCAACAGCAGCACCTGCGCCACGCGCGCCCAGCCACGCTGCGAACGCAGGCTGAGGATAAACGCCCAGGCGAAAAAGCTGACCGCCAGCAGGCTCCAGAGGCGCAGCCCCCAGCTATCGCCGACGACGCGCTCCAGCAGAAACACCGGCAGCGCCAGAATCACAAAGCCGAAGCCCTCTTTAACGCTCTGCATCCACGGGCCGCTTTTTGGCAGCAGTTTATTACCGAACAGCGTCACGGCGATCAGCGGCAGTCCCATACCAAAGGCGTAGAGCCAGAGCGTGCCGGCGCCCGCCAGCAGATTGCCGCTTTGCGCGATGTAGAGCAGAATGGCGCTCAGCGGCGCGGTGGTGCAGGGCGAGCAGATCAGTCCCGCCAGCGCGCCCATCAGAAATACGCCCGGCAGCGATCCGCCCTGTTGTCGATTACTCCAGAGCGTCAGGCGCGTTTGCAGGCTGGCGGGTAATTGCAGGGTGAACAGGCCGAACATCGATAGCGCCAACAGCGCAAAGACGGCGGAAAGCGCGATCAACACATACGGATGCTGCAACGCCGCCTGAAAGCGCAGACCTGCTGCGGCCACCACCACGCCCAGCAATGTATAGGTGAGCGCCATGCCCTGTACGTAGACCATTGAGAGCATCAACAGTCGTCCCATCGACAGCGTGCGGTTGCCGCCGAGGATAATGCCGGAAATCAGCGGGTACATGGGCAGCACGCAGGGAGTAAACGCGACGCCGATGCCGATCAGCAGCGCCCAGAGCGGCGAGAAGGGCAGCGGCGCGGCGGACGGAGACGCGGGTTTCGCCGCGATGGACGACGTCTCCGGCTCAGCGGCGGAAGGGCCCTTCGGGTCAGCCGCGGCACGCTCTGTCGCAGGGGAAGAACTCTTCGATGCAGCGGGTGCGTTTGTCGCCGCGACCGGGCTCAGCGGGATGACCCGCGTTTCCGGCGGATAGCAAAAGCCCGCCGCCGCGCAGCCCTGATAGCGCAGCGTCAGATTCGCCTGGCCGCTCGCCTGCTGGATGGTGACCGGCACCGTCAGATCCTGGGAATAGATCTCGCTTTTGCCGTAAAACTCATCCTCGTGCGGCTTGCCTGTCGGCAGCTGGAGCGGCGCGATAGTCGCCTGCTGCGCGGTCAGGCTGATTTGCTGACGATAAAGGTAATAGCCCGGCTTGACCTGCCAGCGCAGCGTCAGCTGATTGCCTTGCTGATGGAAATCGAAGGCGAACGCCTGATCGACCGGCACAAACTGCGCTTGCGGGTTGGCGTCAAACAGGCCCGCCTGAGGAGAGGCGCAAAAAAGCGCACTGAACAGCAGAAAAATTATCGAAGCGATGCGCTGAGCCATGACAGGTAATCACTCTCTCCATGTTGTACCGGCAGCACCAGCAGTTCGGGCGTATCGTAAGGGTGTTCCGCTTTCAGCAGATCGATCAACGCCTGCTGGTGGGTAACGTCGCTTTTCAACAGCATTTGCACTTCACTGGCCGTTTCGCGCTGGCCCTGCCAGACATAATAAGAGGTGGCGCCGGGCAGCACGGTAACGCAGGCGGCCAGGCGCGCGCTGAGCGCCTTGTCGGCCAGCTGTTCAGCCTGTTGCTCATCGGGCGCGGTGCAAAGAACGATGACGGCGGTAGATAAAGTCATGGCCTGCTCCTTGTATTGAAAAGGGCAATCATAGCACGAGGCGGTATAGATGGATTTAACGGGTGGTAAGCAGGCGTAACCCGGCTTGAGCCGGGTTAGCCGCCTCCGTTACAGCACTAAACTGCCGAACAGGAAGCCAAACGCCACCGACAGCACAATGGCCAGCGTGCCGGGGATCAGAAAGGAGTGGTTAAACACGAATTTGCCGATGCGCGTCGAGCCGGTGTCGTCCATCTCCACCGCCGCCAGCAGGGTGGGATAGGTTGGCAGCACGAACAGCGCGGAGACCGCTGCGAACGAGGCGACGGCGGTTACCGGCGAGACGCCCAGCATCAGCGCCGCCGGCAACAGCGCCTTAGCGGTCGCCGCCTGCGAATAGAGCAGGGTGGAGGCGAAAAACAGCACCAGCGCCAGCATCCACGGATAGTGGTTCAACAGCTCGCCAGCCAGCGTCTGAATGTCGTTGATGTGCCCTTTCACAAAGGTATCGCCCAGCCAGGCGACGCCCATCACGCAGATACAGGCGCTCATCCCCGATTTAAAGGTGCTGGCGCTCAGGATCTCGCCGGTATTCACTTTGCAGGTCAGGCAGATCAGCGTGGCGATAGTCAACATAAACACCACGATCGCTTCGTTGCGCGGCAGCACCGGGTTCTGGATCAGGCCAACATTATCGCTGATCGCCGTCGCGTAGAGCATCACCGCTACAATGCCGATCAGAAACAGCAGCACCGCACGTTTCGCGCCGGGCTTTTCTTCAAACACGCTGGAGCCGCGTAGCGTCACTTCGCCTTTCGCCAGGCGCGCCTGGTAAACCGGATCATCCTTCAGCTCTTTGCCCAGAAAGTTAGTGACCAGCGCCGCGACGAAAATCGCCGCCATGGTGGACGGGATCGCTACCGCCAGCAGCGCCAGATAGCTAATGCCGCGCGGCTCCAGAATGCCAGCGAAGAAAACCACCGCGGCGGAGATGGGCGAGGCGGTGATGGCGATCTGCGACGCGACCACGGCGATGGAGAGCGGGCGCGACGGACGGACGCCTTGCTCTTTCGCCACTTCCGCAATCACCGGCAGCGTGGAAAACGCAGTATGGCCGGTGCCGGCGAAGATAGTCATGCAGTAGGTGACCAGCGGCGCAAGAAAGGTGACGTAGCGGGGATGTTTGCGCAGCAGACGCTCAGCCAGGCTGACCAGGTAATCCATGCCGCCCGCTACCTGCATCGCGGCGATGGCGGCGATGACCGCCATAATGATTTCAATCACGTCGAAAGGAATGGCGCCCGGTTTCATCTGGCACACCAGCGTCAGCACCAGCACGCCCAGTCCGCCCGCAAAGCCGATGCCGATGCCGCCCAGTCTGGCGCCCAAATAGATCGCCAGCAGGACGATAATCAGCTCTATCCCCACCATAATTTGACTCCTTAAAAGAATGCTAAAAAGCAGTTAATAATTTGTAATTCGCCATAATGAAAAAGGCACGTCGTTCGGAAGAACAGACGTGCCTTGAATGAATTAATGCTCTGGCTTAGTTTTCGCTTTCATCGGTGTAACGTTTTGCTTTGTAAACCGGGCGCATCAGGTTCGGCACGGAGAAGATATCATCCAGCTCCGCTTCGGTAAGCAGGCCGCGCTCCAGCACCACCTCCCGCACGCTCTTACCGGTCTCCGCGCAGATTTTGCCGACGATATCGCCGTTATGGTGCCCGATGTAAGGATTAAGATAGGTCACGATGCCGATAGAGTTAAAGACGTAGGCTTCGCACACCGCTTTATTGGCGGTAATGCCGTTGACGCATTTTTCCAGCAGGTTATAGCAGGCGTTGGTCAGAATCTGGATCGATTCGAACATCGCCTGGCCGATAACCGGCTCCATCACGTTCAGTTGCAGCTGGCCCGCTTCGGAAGCCATCGTGACGGTGGTGTCATTGCCGATCACTTTAAAGCAGACCTGATTGACCACTTCCGGCACCACTGGGTTGACCTTAGCGGGCATAATCGAGGAGCCTGCCTGCAGTTCCGGCAGGTTGATTTCGTTCAGACCGGCGCGCGGGCCGGAGGAGAGCAGGCGCAGGTCGTTGCAGATCTTCGACAGCTTCACCGCCAGACGCTTCAGCGCGGAGTGCACCATCACATAGGCGCCGCAGTCGGAGGTCGCTTCGATCAGATCTTCCGCTGGCGTCACCGGCAGGTTGCTGACTTCTGCCAGCTTCTGCACCGCCAGTTGCTGATAGCCGTCCGGCGTATTCAGCCGCGTGCCGATCGCCGTCGCGCCCAGGTTCACCTCCAGCAGCAGCTCGGCGGTGCGGGTAATGTTTTTAATCTCTTCGCTCAGCAGCACATTAAAGGCGTGGAACTCCTGGCCGAGCGTCATCGGCACCGCGTCCTGCAACTGGGTGCGGCCCATTTTCAGGATAGTGCCGAACTCCACCGCTTTACGCTCGAAGCCGTCGCCCAGCTGTGCGATGGCATCCAGCAGCTTCAGGATCGAGGCGTAGACCGCGATGCGGAAGCCGGTGGGATAAGCATCGTTGGTGGACTGGCATTTATTGACATGATCGTTGGGGTTCAGGTACTGATATTCCCCTTTCTGATGCCCCATCAGCTCAAGGCCGATATTGGCCAGCACTTCGTTGGTGTTCATATTCACCGAGGTGCCTGCGCCGCCCTGATAGACGTCAACCGGAAACTGATCCATGCATCGGCCGTTGTTCAGCACCTCGTCGCACGCCTGAATAATGGCGTTGGCGACGTTGCGCGGGATCGTTTGCAGCTCTTTGTTGGCTAACGCTGCCGCTTTCTTCACCATTACCATGCCGCGCACAAACTCAGGAATATCGCTGATCTTGTGGCTGCTGATACAGAAATTTTCAATCGCACGCAGAGTATGAACGCCGTAATAAGCATCCGCCGGAACTTCGCGCATGCCTAACAGGTCTTCTTCGATACGAATGTTATTTACCATGGGAACCTTCTTGTTAGAGCTACCGGTGACATCGTTACAGCTGATGTGTTTATAGTGTCGTATAAAGCCAGTGCCGAAATGTTGACTACCGTCAGTCCGGCTGCCCGATCATAGGCTGAAGCGGTGGAAATTTCTGACCAAAGATCGCAATTCGGACAGATAACGGCGCATTACTCGCTCCATGATGTGATCATAATCCCAAAAGGATCGAAAAGGGGGAAAATCCGCCGCGATGGTTGAAAAATAGCGCGCGGGCACCCATCTCTGTAACTTATCCGCGCCGCCGGGCGTTACGCGGCGTAAAACGCGCCGCGAGCCAGGACGCGTTCGGGTAGCATCCCGTACAGCATACCGCCGCTGCGCAGCAGGCGCGGCGGCCCGACTAAAGGAGAATACGGTGCGCTGGTTACCGTTATTAATACTGTTTTTACTCGCCTGGATTGAGATCACGCTGTTTATTCAGGTGGCGCACGTGCTGGGCGTGCTGTTGACGATGGTGCTGGTGATTTTCACCTCCTGCATCGGCGTGTCGCTGGTGAAAAACCAGGGCGTGAAGAACTTTATGCTGATGCAGCAGAAGCTGGCGCAGGGCGAAAGCCCGGCGGCGGAGATGATCAAAAGCGTGTCGCTGATTATCGCCGGCTTCCTGCTGCTGTTGCCGGGCTTCTTTACCGACCTGCTTGGCCTGCTGCTGCTGTTGCCGCCAGTGCAGAAGCACCTGACGCTGAAGCTGATGCCGCACCTGCGCGTCTGGCGCGGTCCCGGCGCCGGGCCAGACAGCGGCTACACCATGGAAGGCGAGTACGAGCGTAAAGAAAACGATCGTCTCGGCCATGACGACGATCGCCACGATCGTTAATCTTTTCTACCTAAGGGTGAGGGCCTGGCGCCGTCACCCTTTTTTCTTCAATCTGTTAAGCGAATCGGCGCCATCGATCCCGGACAAAAAAATTTTTTTATTTTTGCCCCTTGAAAGCGCTTGCCGCTGTCCCTATCTCTTGAGCCACGAGGCCGGAAGCCGCATAAGCCCGGCATTCATCCCAAAATGACTGATTGGACTTCTCAAAGGAGAGCTATCAAATGAAAATTCGTCCATTGCACGATCGCGTTATCGTCAAGCGTAAAGAAGTTGAATCCAAATCTGCTGGCGGCATCGTTCTGACCGGCTCCGCAGCAGGTAAATCTACGCGCGGTGAAGTGTTGGCTGTGGGCAATGGTCGCATCCTGGAAAACGGCAGCGTGAAGCCGCTGGATGTGAAAGTGGGCGACGTTGTGATTTTCAGCGAAGGTTACGGCGCTAAAACCGAGAAGATCGACAACGAAGAAGTTCTGATTATCTCTGAAAGCGACATTCTGGCAATCGTTGAAGCCTGATTACGCGAAATCCATCGAACATACGAATTTAAGGGAAATTTCAAATGGCAGCTAAAGACGTAAAATTCGGTAATGACGCTCGCGTAAAAATGCTGCGCGGCGTGAACATCCTGGCAGACGCAGTTAAAGTTACCCTGGGCCCGAAAGGTCGTAACGTGGTTCTGGATAAATCTTTCGGTGCGCCGACCATCACTAAAGATGGCGTCTCCGTTGCACGTGAAATCGAACTGGATGACAAGTTCGAAAACATGGGTGCGCAGATGGTGAAAGAAGTGGCCTCTAAAGCGAACGACGCAGCAGGCGACGGCACCACCACCGCGACCGTACTGGCGCAGTCTATCGTCAACGAAGGCCTGAAAGCCGTTGCCGCCGGTATGAACCCGATGGATCTGAAACGCGGTATCGATAAAGCAGTGATCGCCGCCGTTGAAGAGCTGAAAAACCTGTCCGTACCGTGCTCTGACTCTAAAGCTATCGCTCAGGTCGGCACCATCTCCGCGAACTCCGACGAATCTGTTGGCACCCTGATCGCTCAGGCGATGGAGAAAGTGGGCAAAGAAGGCGTTATCACCGTTGAAGAAGGCACTGGCCTGCAGGACGAACTGGACGTAGTTGAAGGTATGCAGTTCGACCGCGGCTACCTCTCCCCTTACTTCATCAACAAGCCGGAAACCGGCGCAGTAGAGCTGGACAGCCCGTTCATCCTGCTGGTTGATAAAAAAGTCTCCAACATCCGCGAGCTGCTGCCGGTTCTGGAAGCCGTCGCGAAAGCGAGCAAGCCGCTGCTGATCGTCGCTGAAGACGTGGAAGGCGAAGCGCTGGCGACCCTGGTGGTCAACACCATGCGCGGCATCGTGAAAGTGGCTGCGGTGAAAGCGCCGGGCTTCGGCGACCGTCGTAAAGCCATGCTGCAGGATATCGCTATCCTGACCGGCGGTACCGTGATCTCTGAAGAGATCGGTATGGAACTGGAAAAAGCCACCCTGGAAGATCTGGGTCAGGCAAAACGCGTTGTCATCAACAAAGACACCACCACCATCATCGATGGCGTGGGCGAAGAAAACGCTATCCAGGGCCGCGTTGCTCAGATCCGTCAGCAGATCGAAGAAGCGACTTCCGACTACGACAAAGAAAAACTGCAGGAGCGCGTGGCTAAACTGGCAGGCGGCGTAGCCGTTCTGAAAGTGGGCGCGGCGACTGAAGTTGAAATGAAAGAGAAAAAAGCGCGCGTTGAAGACGCCCTGCACGCAACCCGTGCTGCGGTGGAAGAAGGCGTGGTTGCCGGCGGCGGCGTGGCGCTGGTGCGCGTAGCGGCGAAAATCGCCGAGCTGAAAGGCCAGAACGAAGATCAGAACGTCGGTATTAAAGTTGCGCTGCGCGCAATGGAAGCGCCGCTGCGTCAGATCGTGGCTAACGCCGGTGAAGAGCCGTCCGTTGTCGCTAACATGGTGAAAGCGGGCGACGGTAACTATGGTTACAACGCGGCGACCGAAGAGTACGGCAACATGATCGACTTCGGTATCCTGGACCCGACCAAAGTGACCCGTTCTGCTCTGCAGTACGCTGCGTCCGTTGCCGGCCTGATGATCACCACCGAATGTATGGTGACCGACCTGCCGAAAGACGACAAAGGCGACTTAGGCGCTGCTGGTGGTATGGGCGGCATGGGCGGTATGGGCGGCATGATGTAATCGCCCCCTGACCTGCTAAGTCTGAAAACCCCTCGTCAGAAATGGCGGGGGGTTTTTCTTTTGGCGCTGAAAAAGGTATAAGTAAACGCGCAGGTATAAACTGAACGTTTTGTGGCAAGGGATGTTTAAGAAAACGCAGCCTTTTCTGATACGCTTCTGCCGGATACTGACGATAATAAATGAGGAATAATATGCGGATTAATGTCTTGCTGGGGCTTTCTGCGGCAGCGCTGCTGCTGGCGGGGTGTAGCACCTCTAAAGATCTGAGTGCGGCCGGGCAGCGCGTCACCTTTACCGATCAGCAACCGGCTCAGACGTGTCAGTTACTGGGCGAGATCACCGGCAGCCAAAGCAACTGGCTGAGCGGCGCCGGCGGCGAAAACAGCTCCCTGCGCGGCGCGGCCAACGATCTGCGCAACCGTGCGGCAGAAATGGGCGGCAACGTGATTTACGGCGCCACCAGCCCGACGCAGAATATCTGGTCAAGCTTCGCGCCGCTCGACAGCAAGATGACCGGCCAGGTTTATAAGTGCCCCTGACGCGCAGCGCCCGGAATAGGTCCAATAATCGACGACGTTATTCCGGTGCCTTTTCCTCTGTATCCGCTTTTTCCGTCGCCTGGCTTTTCTCCGCAGGCAAGAATATCGCTTTCACAATGGCGCCTTTCGTGGGCACGACGCCGCGTTCCGTCATTGGCAGCGTCAAACCTTCCGGCATATTGCCGCTATCCAACGTCAGACGGTTAACGCGCCAGGGAACCAGATAACCCACCAGCGCTTCGCCCTTCGCGTTGGTGGTCACGCCAAACTGTTGATAATTGCCGATACCGGGCGAATCGGGCACCACGATCAATGCCATGGTATCGCTCATCTCCTGTCCGAGCGTAATGCCGTTGCTGTGTACCAGCACCGCGCCGTGAACGTCAATACGCCGTTCGCGTGAACCGCCTTCCCGATAAACGCTGACGGTACTCTCGCCAGCGTTATAGTGATAGCCAAGTGAGGCATTATATTGCTCGTCGGCATGGGGATTGTGCGTCGTTGACAGATCGTAACTCAGGCTGTAATCCGATAACGCGAAGCCGCTCAGGCCGATCTCCTGGCTGGGCGGAGAATGGCTGGCAAGATTATGGCTATAGTCCAGACTGGGCGAGCCGAAGCCGGGTATGCTCGGCAGCGCCAGGCTGAGCGTGAGGCCCAGCGTGGTTTCGCTGCGGCTGTCCGGTTGGCGCGAGCGTCCCAGCCACAGGCTGATATCCCAATCTCCGACGTTGGCCTGATAGCTCAGTGACATATCGCGGCGGTGCCCGGACAGGCGTCGCCAGGTTTGCTGCGTGTACTGCAGGCTCAGGCTTTTATCTTCGGCAATATAGTGGTTAAGCCAGTACTGCTGGGTCAGAAGACGGTTTTTGCTGTCATCAAACAGCCAGTCATCGTTGCTGGAAGGTTGGGTGATTTTCTCCTCCAGTGAGCGATAATGTTGGCCCTGAGGATAATAGCGTAACAGGGCGCTAAAGTGAGTTCCGCTGCTGAAAAAGGTTCGGGTGTAACGCAGTCGCCAGACGCTTCCCCGATAATTCTCCGCGTAAGAGGTATAGCGCGCCCAGGTCGCATCGGTGGAAAACGATCCCAGCTCATGAAAGTTTAAGCCTGCGCCAGCTATATAGCTGACATAGCGATCGGCGTACTGCATTCCGCTGTAAAGCGTCAGGGTAGAGGAGACGCCCTGCGCCAGGCTGGCCTGTAAAAAAGCGGGCTTATCCGTATCGCCGTTGTACTGGGGACGATAGCGTCCGGCGACCAGCTCATAGCTGTAATTGTCTTTATGCACCAGTGCGGGCATGGCCGACCAGGGGAGATAGCGGCTTGATTCGCTTCCGTCGCTCTCTTTTACCGTTAACTGTAGGGTGCCGTTGTTGTCCGGCGGATAAAAGTCCCGGATAACGAAGGGGCCAGGCGGCACGTGGAGTCGATATACCGTCATACCGTTCTGACTGATGGTGACTTCCGCATGGCTTCTGGCATAGCCGTTGATCCAGGGCGAGAAAGGTCGCCAGCTATCGGGGAACATCGACTCGTCCGTTACCAGCGTGATGCCGCGGAACGGAAGGGCGTCGAATAAGGTATCCGTTGTATCGCTGTCGCCTGCCAGAAACTGCGATCGCCAGCTATTGATGCTGCGATAGAGGCTGGCTTTACGGCTGTAAACGCCATGTTTGCCTTCCACGTCGCGCCAGAAGGTATTCTGATAGCGCAGGCGCCATGGGCCGTAGTTAATGCCGTTATCCAGTTCGAGGTTAAAGCTATCGCCGGTATCCGCATAGGGGCTATCGCTTTGGTTGTTGGCATAGCTGGCGCGATAGTTGGTAAAAAATGCATTGATGCCTTCATCCCAGCGGCTGGTACTGACGCCGCTTTGTCGTGGATTGATGAGGGCTTTCGGGATAAGAAGGGTCAGGAGCGCCGCAGAGGGTTGATACCAGGATTGGATATGCAACAGTTCGAAGCTGGCCCTGGAAAGGCAGCCATGCGCGGTCCAACCGTTTACAGGCAGTGCCTTTAATTTGACGCCCCATTCTTCCAGCAAATCCTGTTGCAGACAGGGCCAGTCATTATCTGTTTCCAGAGATATCTGCCCTTTATAGTTGTTATTGACTATCACCCAGAGCGGTTGAGCAGCGCTGGCGGAATAGCAGCAAGCAAAGCTTAAGAGTAAAAAGTTCAGTAACCAAAATTTCATCAGGGACAGAAAACGAAGCCATAAAAAACGGAAGCGTTTCGCTTCCGTTTGTTGCAAAGAAAAAGTTATTTTTGCAGCGCAGCCAGGTCAGCGCGCGCCTGGTTCAGCTTCTGCTGAATTTCCTGTAAATCAGCCTTTTTCTCGCTCAGCTTACGCTGATATTTTGCGATTTTGTCTTTTTTACCACGCGCCTGGGCTTCACGCAGGTCAGCCTGAACCTCACGGATATCACTCTGTTTTTCAGCCAGTTTTTTCTCCAGCTTGGTGACTTCTTTTTGTGCTTTGGCCAATACGGTCGCGTCGGTGCAGTGTGCTTTAACTTCTGCCAGCGCATGCTTCAGACTGTTGACCTTCGCCGTGTTGCCGTAATGCTGAGCGATGCTGATTTCTTTTTCCAGTGCGGCACGTTTGGTGGCGCAATCTTCGACTCGCGCATGAGCCATGTTGATCATGCCAGTCATTAATACGGCGGCGAGAACTGTTAACTTTTTCATGGTAACTCCTTGTATAGAAAAATTTTTTAATGCTTGCGGACTTATCCGTAAGTGGCGTCAGGTTAAAGGTCTGGTCCGTTCATAGCAATACGCAGGCTTCCTCACCCTGTTGTAGGATGGGACGACAGGTCTGTAGTCCCGGCGTAAACCAACGCGAGATGGCGGGAAAGCTGCGTCAGCTGTTGAGTAAACTGTTGCAGCTGCCCGGCATCGGGATGCTTTTCCAGCCGCTGACAGGCATCGATCAATTCATCCGCGCCCAGCAGAAGCAGGCCGCCGCGTAACTTATGCAGGACATCTGATAAATCGCGCCCGGTTTGCTGACCCTCGCGGATATCAGCCAGCGCTTCGTCAAACATCTCCAGCTGCAGCTCAAGAAAATAGCGTCGTTTCTGCGACGTATTGAGGCCCGGCGGGAATTTCCATGCTGGTCGACACGCTGCGTCGCTGTTCGGCGGCAGGGCGCTAAGTAATTTTTCCAGCGTTTGCAGGGGCATCGGCTTAAACAAACAGTCGTTCATGCCGGCATTTAAGCAAGCTTCGCGTACCGACTGTTGCTTATTGGCCGTCGCTCCCCAAATAATAAGTTCTGGATAGTCACGTCGGATGGCGCGGGCCAGCGTAAAGCCATCCATTCCCGGCATGTTGCAGTCGGTAATGACCACATCCGGCTGCTGTACGGCCAGCAGAGAGAGCGCCTGTTGACCGTTCGCCGCCCCGATCGCCTCATGACCCAGATAGTGCAGCTGCTGGATCAACACATGGCGGCTGGCGCCGTGATCGTCCACCACCAGAATGCGTCGCGCGGCGGCGGGCGACGCCTGCGGCGCAGGCGACATGGTCGGCATCGGCTGAGGCGACATGCGCGGCAGACGCAGGCGAACCGTCACCTCGGTGCCCATGCCCGGCTGGCTGTCCAGCGTCAGCTCGCCAGCCATCATGATGATCAGCGTGCGACAGATATAAAGACCAAGGCCGCTGCCCTGCTGGATGTGCGAATGCTCTCCCTGCTCGAAGGGCTTAAACAGCCGCGCCTGCGTCTCGGTATCAATGCCCGGTCCGCTGTCCTGAACAATCAGCAGGAGATTTAGCGCGGACGCTTCCTCTTTCTCCAGCAGCGCCTGAAAAACCACACGGCCCTGCGTAGTGAATTTGACCGCATTGCCAAGAATATTGATCAGGATTTGCTTAAACCGCACCGGATCGACCAGCACATCGCCATTGATGTCGGCGTCGATTTCACAGGAAAAACACAGCGATTTTTGCCGCGCCAGACCATCCATCATCGTCACGATCGATTCCAGCAGCGGACGGATCGACGCGCGTTCAGGCCGTAATACCAGCCTTTCCGTCTCGATGCGCGCCACATCGATAATGTCGCCGACCAGCATCAACAAGGATTCGGCTGTGTCATAGGCGATATGTAATGAGTCACGATCGCTGGCGTTAAGCTGTTTACGCCGCAGCAGTAGTTCAAGGATGCCGATAATCGCGCTGAGCGGCGTACGCAGTTCATGGCTGATCGACGCGAGAAACGTGGTTTTTACCCGGCTGGCTTTCTCTGCGGAATGCTTGGCCTGCCGCAGCTGCTTTAAAATTTGCTGATGTTCTCGCATATCCTGCCAGCCGCCGACGTAGCCATAGCCCAGCGCATTGTTTTGCAGCAGGGTTTGCCAGAGGGTTACGCCTTCTTTCAGGGCGCCTTCCTCATACAGCCCGCCGCGCGCCATTAATGCCTGCACCGCGTCGCCACGATGCGCGTTAATATCGATATCCAGCGCCTCGGCAAAGGCGCTGTTCGCGCAGGTAAGAAGGCCGTTGAGATCGGTCATAAACAGCGGGACGGGAATCGCATCCAACAGGTGCTGCTGAATGGGCAGGCGCCGCTGTCGGTAACGCCACAGCAGCACCATCAGCAGCACAAGCAGCGCGCCAGCAGCAGCAATCGCAGACCAGAAAACGGTTTGGTTAGGCGTTGTTTTAAGCGCCTCCTGGCTGCCGGCAGGCAGATTGGTGTTGCTGTGCCATTTTCGCACCGTTAGCTGCAAATCTTCCGGGGCGATATTCAGCAGGGCTTTATCAAGAATCGTGGCCAGCGGATAGTTACTGGCGGAAACCGCCAGCGTAAAACGCGCTGGATCGCTCTCCAGACTTTTAATAATGCGCAATTTGTCAGCATATAAACGCGAGACGTAAAAATTCGCGTTGATCAACGGCAGGATCATGACGTCTGCCTTGCCTTTTGCGACCGCCTCCAGCCCTTCCGGCAACGTATCGGCATAGAGGAGACGCATTTTTTGCAGACTGGGCTCGGCGCTGAAATCGACGTTGTCGCCCTTTAACATCATCACCCGCTGCGTGGCGGGCAGCGAAAGAGAAGGATGGCGTTCCACCATAACCCATGAGTTGAACAGCCAGCTGCGGGTGGTTAACAGATTAGCCTGGCTGGCGCTATCCAGATTCAGGCTGGCCACTATATCGCTGTGGCCGTTCTTAACGGCGGCGACCATCTCCTCAATATTGTCATACGGCTGAATAACAAACCTGAGGCCGGTGCGCAGACCGATCGCCTTTAAAATATCCGCCGTAACGCCATGCAAATTTTTTTTACTGTCATAAATGCTCAGCGGCGCGCTGTCGCGCAGCACGGAAACGCGGATTTCGGGATTATCTTCAATCCATTTCTGCTCAAGCGAGGTGAAGTAAAGATGGCGATCGTGCAGTATCGGCATAAAGCCGCCGTTCCAGCGGCGTATAATATCCTCATTGATATTCGCCGGGATTGCCGCCAGCACCTGATTAATAATCGCAATAAGCTGCTCATTATCAGGACGGGCGGCGAAGGAAAAACCCATCGATTCGTTATGACGCAGCCGCCGGATATTTAAATCGCTCAGGTTAGATTCATTAATTAAATATTGCGTGGCTGTTGCGTCGCCAATAAAAATATCAATTTGGTGAAAGGCGAGCGCCTCCAGCGCATGACGCGCGGAAATAAAGGGTATCAACTGCGTCTGCGGCCAGCGGCGCATAATCGCCTGCGACCCGCTGTAAGCCGGGTCGATCGCCAGGCGCACCGCCTCCTGAGGAACTGGATGGGCGCTAAAGTTCACCACTTCGGCAGGCGTATTCATGGTGTAGGGCTTGCTTAACAGGAAACCGGCATGGTGCGCTTCGTCGCCAGCCCAGGCGATAAGATCGGCTTCGCCGCTTTCTACCGCCTGAAAAGCCGCTTCCCGATCGGCATACTGCTGGATTTCCAGCGTAATATTTAAATTGGCCGCCAGCAGGCCAAGATAATCAGCGGTTATGCCTGTGTAATCGTGACGCCCGGCGTTCATAAAGTAGGGCGGCACGTTCGGCGTCCAGGTTGCGATAGTCAGGTGATGATGTTTACGTAACCAGCGCCATTGCGTGCTGCTTAAGGTCAGATCCGATAATATCGCCTGGCTGTGCGCCAGCAGCTGTAGCGCATGAACCGGCTTTTCCATCGCTGGCGCGCCGGTTGCGGTAAAGACCATTAACCACAGCAGGAGGGCAATACGTAAAAATGGCGTCATGATGGGATGTTTTTAAATTGGTTGAGGAGATCCGTCAATGAATCGGCGCCGCTCTTTTCCAGCAGCCGCGCTTTATAAGTGCTGATGGTTTTATTACTGAGTTGCAGCAGCTCGCCAATTTCTTTATTCGATTTCCCTTCCGCCAGATAACGCAGCACGGTAATTTCCCGATCGGACATCCGCGCTAACAGCTGGGTGCTGTCAATTTCCGTCGTCGAGTGGGCGTTTTCGTCAATAAAGCTGCCGCCGGGGAAGCAGTTGTAGCCATCCAGTAATAGCCGCACCACCGCGCTGATGGCGGTTAACAAATGCTGCTTGCTAAGAAAACCGTCTGCGCCAGCTTTGCGGCTGCGCGAAGCGTAAATTTCCGCTGGCAGCCCGGACAGGATTAATACCCGGATGGTGGGACAGTAATGTTTGATGCGCGCCAGCAAATCAAGGCCATCCAGTTTTAATAAGGCAATATCAAGAATAATTAAGTCCGGCTGATGTTCACGAATAAGCGACATGACTTTTCCGCCATCGGTGGTCGTGGTTACGCTAAGATCGTCCTCCGCTTCCAGCGAGGATTTAAGCGCGAAACAAATAGCAGGATGGTCGTCAACAATAAGAATAGCGGGCATAAACATCCATTATTATTACACCGGGTCGAATGCGAGTTATTTTAATGGCAATGGTAACGTGATTTTCAACAAGATGGGCGGCTAAAAAGATTAAATTTTCTTTTCTGTATAGTTATGAATTTTCCGTTACCTTGTTAATTATCCTCTGGGAAAATAGTGCTCACGCAATAACAACGCATCAAATTAACTATATTTTCCGTCGATGAATGGGCGATGCGTAATAGATTGATTACTATTTTAAAGAAATGAAAACGGTTTAGCGGGTAAAACCGAAACCATTAAAGCTGAATTCAGTTTTAGCGGCTTAGGTTTTACCTGTTTGACTACGGCGGGAGACAAGGGCGGGCACTGTTTCAGCCCAGAGAAATCCATGCACCACTGCGGACAATGGTCGAAGCCGAATATCATCCCTCTCCAACTCAGAGAGTCGGTGTAACAGGCCGGGGTTAACGTCGTTACAGGATATTTAACGTCAGCCAACCGTCCGGCAAGCTTTCCCTTGCCGGACGGCGCCTCAGGACTGCCGTAGCTGCAAATCGAGCGGCGTTTTGCTTGGCTCGCCGCCGATTTCACGCGCCAGCTTCGGCACCAGATAACCGGAAACCAGCGGCAGCAGCTGGCGCATAATCGCTCGCGCCTCTTCATCGGAGACGTAAAAGTGCGCGGCCCCTTGCACCTTATCCAGCACGTGCAGGTAGTAGGGGAGAATACCGGCGTCAAACAGCGCGTTGCTGAGCTCGGCCAGCGCAGGCGCATTATCATTCACGCCGCGCAGCAGCACGCTCTGGTTCAGCATCGTGACGCCTGCGCGCTTCAGCATCGCTACGCCGTGACGCAGCGCCAGGTCGATCTCCTGCGCATGATTGATATGGGTCACCATCAGCACCTGTAACCGCGAATTGCCGAGGCGCTGGCAGAGCGTTTCGGTGATGCGCGCCGGGATCACCACCGGCAGGCGGCTGTGGATACGCAGGCGCTTCAGGTGCGGGATCGCCTCCAGCTCGCCGATCAGCCAGTCGAGCTCATGATCTTTCGCCATCAGCGGATCGCCGCCGGAAAAAATGATCTCATCCAGCTCGCGGTGTTCGCGAATATAGTCCAGCGCTCGCTGCCAGTTGCGCTTGTTGCCCTGGTTATCCTGATAGGGGAAATGACGGCGGAAACAGTAGCGGCAGTTGACCGCACAGCCGCCTTTGACCAGCAGCAGCGCGCGGTTTTTATATTTATGCAGCAGGCCTGGCACGACGCTGTTTTGCTCATCCAGCGGATCGGCGCTGTAACCCGGCGCGTCGATAAACTCCTGACGATCGGTGATCACCTGCAGCAGCAGCGGATCGCGCGGATCGCCTTTTTTCATGCGCTGGGCGAACGCGCGCGGCACGCGCAGGGCGAAAAGCTTGCGCGCAGGCTCGCCAGCGGCCAGCTCAGGATGCTGTTCCAGCGCTAAAAACCGCAGTAATTCATGGGGTTCAGTGATGACGTCTGCAAGTTGTTGCAACCAATCTTCTCTGGATGGGGTATTTAGGGTTACAATGTGTGCCATTTTTTTGGCTAAGTACCAGTATTAAATTGTAGAGGGCCTTTATGGCGACTTATTCTAGCAACGATTTTCGCAACGGTCTCAAAATCATGTTCGAAGGCGAACCTTACGCCATCGAAGCCAGCGAGTTTGTAAAACCGGGCAAAGGACAGGCGTTCGCACGCGTTAAGATGCGTCGTCTGCTGACCGGCAAACTGATCGAAAAAACCTTTAAATCCACCGATTCCGCCGAAGGCGCAGACGTTGTGGATATGAACCTGACTTACCTCTACAACGACGGTGAGTTCTGGCACTTCATGAATAATGAAACCTTCGAGCAGCTGGCCGCTGATTCGAAAGCCGTTGGCGACAACGCGAAATGGCTGCTGGATCAGGCTGAGTGCATCGTCACGCTGTGGAACGGCAGCCCGATCGCCGTCACGCCGCCGAACTTCGTTGAGCTGGAAATCGTTGATACCGATCCGGGTCTGAAAGGCGATACGGCGGGCACCGGCGGCAAACCGGCGACGCTGTCTACCGGCGCAGTGGTTAAAGTGCCGTTGTTCGTGCAGATCGGCGAAGTGATCAAAGTTGACACCCGCTCTGGCGAATATGTCTCTCGCGTAAAATAAGCAGCAATCAGGCGCATCTTCTGGGTGCGCTTTTTTACTGAGAACATTGAAATAATGAAGCGCATCGTAAAATTCATCGCTGTCGCGTTGCTGACGACCATGGCGCTCAGCGCCTGCAACACTTTTCGCGGCTTTGGTGAAGATGTTTCACACCTGGGCGGCGCCATCTCCCGCGCAGCAAACTGATTTATCTTCCTTTCTGAAAGAACGCCATTTCCTGATGTTACGACGAGCAAGCTGTTAATTTAGGGCTATGCTTTAGTTGCTGTACTTTCAACTGCAACCAAAAAGGAAATGGCTATGTCAAAGAAAAGTATTGTCGCAATTTTTTCCGCTTTGATTCTTTCTACTCTGCTGTCTGCCTGCAACACCACGCGCGGCGTAGGCGAGGACGTTGAAGCGGGCGGTCAGGCGATTCAACGCGGCGCGCAATAATATGTACGGTGCGGAACCTGCGTTCCGTACCGACATTTTTACCTTTCCGCATTAGTTCCCAGCCTGCTGCGGCGTTGCGCCGTCCTGTTTCACCCAAATCAATTTATTAACCGGGAAACCGGCCTGACGCGCCTGTTCCGTCAGCTTTTGTTTGACCGATTCATCCAGCTGCGGCGTGCGCGACAGAATCCAAAGGTAATCGTGGTTCGGCCCGCAGATCAGCGCGTAGCGATAATCGCTGTCGAGCGCGATCACGTTATAGCCGCCGTAGAAAGGCCCAAAGAATGAAACTTTCAGCGCTGCGCGCTGCGGCGAGCCGGTAAAGTAAGCTTTGCCGATGCTCTCTTTCCAGCGCTGCTTCTGCGCGTCGTAGCCGCGGTTAACCACTTTCAGCCCGCCGTCATCGCGCTTGCTGTAGGTTGCGGTGACATGATCGAGACCGCGCTCAAAGCGGTGGTTCAGTCGGGCAATTTCGTACCACTGGCCGAGATAGCGATCGGCGTCAAAGTTTTCCACCACCGTGACATTTTTCGGCGGCGTCGTGCTGCAGGCCACCGAGAGCAGGGCGCCCACGCTGGCGATAAAGGTTTTCCATAGTGACATAATGCTTTCCTGATAAGTTTTAACAGCTTAAGTATAGGACGAGAAAACCGGCCTGTGTTGGCGGGAGGCAGAAACCTGCTTAGCCGCGCAAAGCCTTGCCGGGCCTGACGTCAGTGATTGTAAAGGCGCTAAAGCTGGTTAGCGCTGCGCCGATAACCTTCCTACTCAGACTCCAGTCAATGAAGAAATACTTATCATGGCGACCATTTATACCAATCTGTTATCAGCCAACGTGCTGAAAAATCAGGCAAAGGACGCCCCATCGCTGAGCCAGACCATTGCACGTCTCTCATCCGGTTTGCGCATTAACAGCGCGAAAGATGACGCCGCCGGTCAGGCGATTTCCAACCGTATGACCGCTAATATCGGCGCCGACACGGTGATTGCCCGTGGCCTGGATGACGGCATCAGCCTGTCGGAAACCGCTGACGGCGGGCTGGATACCATTTCAAATCTGCTGATCCGTGGTAAGGAGCTGGCGATCCGTTCGGTGAACGACGCCTTATCGGACAGTGACCGCCAAAGCCTCCAGGATGAATTCCAGCAGATTAGCGAGACTATCGATCAGATTGCCGGCACGACCGAAATTTTCGGTAAATATCCGCTGGCGTCTGCCGTGCCGGAACTGCCGGTAAAGCTGGGAAACGTCTCGCCGGCCACCAGCAAATTTCCGGTGCCGGGCAACAATTACGGTTTTAGTTCCGGCGTTGTCTCGATGGCCTATATTCCGGCGGGCGCCACTAACGTGGTCATGCGCATCGATTCCTATTCTTATGACGACGATATTCAGATCTTTACCCGTGACGGTAAACATCTGGTCGGCACGCCGCTGCAGGGCAGCGATCCCGATTCGACCTGGGTAAGTAAAGGCATAACGAGCGCCGCGCAGGCCAACAGCAGCGTCCTGACCGAGGCGAACGGCTTTCTGCCGGGCGCCAGCTATGATGATTCGCAGCTGGTGCAGGGCGGCAGCACCTATGACGTGAACGGCAGCGCGACGCAAAACTATAACGGCATGTCCATCACCTACAGCGGCGACGGCGACCGTTATGAAGACGCCAGCACCGGCGGGTTTAACGACGGCAGCGTCGCCAGCGCCAATACGCAGGAGCGTGTGACGATCAATAACGTCACCGAGGATCTGGTGGTGATCGTGGTAGGCAATGGTTCATTCGGCGCGCGTATGACCTGGGGGAATATGCCAACGCCAACCTATACGCCTGATGACGCGAAGGCGAGTAGCCCGATGCAGGTGGTAACCAGCGCTAACTTTGGCGATACGCTGCAGGTGAAAACGATTGAGCCGACGCCTTCCGACAGCGCCTCATTAGGGCTGGCGGCGAGCCGCCTCAACCCAAAAGAGGAAGCGGAAAAAGCGCTGGGCGCGCTGGATAAGGCGCTGCAAACCGTCAGCGGCTACCGTGGCGAGTATGGCAGCACCATTAACAGCCTGGAATCGACAAAAGCGTCGCTGTCGCAGCAGACTGTCGCCACTACGGCGGCGCGCAGCCGCATTATGGACGCGGATTATGCGCTGGAAGCCTCTAACCTGACGAAGCAGCAGATTCTGCAGCAGGCCAGTAATGCGGTGCTGGTGCAGGCGAACCAGCAGCCGCAGTTGATGCTCTCTTTGCTGAAAGGCTAAGCTAGAGCGTGACGACGCCTATGGCCGCGATGACCGTCAGAATAACGGCGGCGCCGTAAAACCACCATTTGCTGGCGGGAATCGCCAACTTAAGATCGTGCGCGCCATGATGCAGACGATGCAGCGCGCACCACACCGGCAGAACAATCGTCAGCAAAATCACCCCACGCCCGATTAACGTCGAGGCAAAAGCCAGAATACGTTCGTAGCTGAACGCGTCGGCGGGCCACCAGCTCAGCGGCAGCAGCACGCCGACCAACAGCACCGCCACCGGCGAAAACAGCGCCGCCCACATGCCGCCTGCGCCAAACAGCCCCCAAAACAGCGGTTCATCCGATCGTTGTGGTTGTTGCATTCTTTCCTCCTCAGGCTTGTAGCGCCAGCCACAGCGAACCGAACGTCGCCAGCAGCATCACGATCCACAGAGCGATAATGATGGGCTGCGGCTTCAGCTTTTCCCCTTTCACCATCACGATGGCGGCCTTCGGCGCCAGTTCAAACCAGGTTTTACTGTGCAGCAGCGCCGCCGCCAGCGTGACCAGGTTTAATAACAGCACTATCGGATGGCGCAGGAAGCTGATAAAGGCGTCCCACTGATCCGCGCCGCCTTTGAGCGCATAAAGCGCAAAAATCAGCTCCAGGCTGAACCACAGCGCCGGCAGCGCCGTGCCTTCACGCAGCATATAAAAGCGGTAAAAAGCCAGATGACGCCACCAGCCTGCGTTAACCGGTGGCGACCAGGGTTTGCGTTTACTTATCATCAAAAGCTCCTTAGTGCGGTTTCAGCCGGGCGAGAAGGTAATCCTTCGCGCTCGCCACTTTGCCCTGTTGGATTGCCGCGGCCGGATCGACATGCTTCGGGCAGACCTCTGAACAGAAGCCGACGAAGGTGCAGGGCCAGACGCCGTTGTCGCCGTTTAACAGCGGCATGCGTTCCGCTTTGCCGCGATCGCGGCTGTCGAGGTTGTAGCGATGGGCCAGGGCGATGGCGGCCGGACCGATAAACGCCGGGTTCAGGCCAAACTGCGGGCAGGCGGCATAGCAGAGGCCGCAGTTAATGCAGCCAGCGAACTGGTGATAGCGCGCCATCTGCGTCGGGGTTTGCGGATTCGCGCCCTGCGCCGGCACGCGCGGATTGCCGATAATATAAGGCTTGATCGCCTCCAGGCTTTCAATAAAGCGGCTCATATCCACCACCAGATCGCGCTCCACCGGAAAGTTCGCCAGCGGCGCGATGCGCAGGCCGTCGGGATAATCGCGCAGGAAGGTTTTACAGGCGAGTTTGGGGATGCCGTTAACCATCACGCCGCAGGAGCCGCAAATCGCCATGCGACACGACCAGCGCCAGGCAAGATCGTGGGCGAGGTTATCTTTGATATAACCCAGCGCATCCAGCAGCGACGTCTGTTCATCCCATGGCACCGGGAACAGTTCATCATGCGGGGCGCTGTCTCTCTCCGGGTTATAGCGTTGCAGCGTAAGGATAAGGGTCGAAGATTTATTCATGGAACGCCTCCTGAGCTGACGCAGCCTCCGCCTCTGCGCCATAGAGCCGCTGCGCCGGCGGCAGACGAGTGATCTTCACCGGCGAAGTTTCGATGCGCGGCGCGCCGTCGGGAGTGAAGAACGTCAGGGTGTGATGAAGATAATGCGTATCGTCGCGCTGTCGACAGCCTTCATCCAGCCGCTGATGCGCGCCGCGCGACTCTTTGCGGTGCAGGGCGGCGTGCGCCATGCATTCGGCCACGTTCAGGCTGTGTTCCAGTTCCAGGCTGTAGAGCAGCTCGGTATTGAAAACGCTGCTGCTGTCGCTGATGTGCAGTCGCTGAAAACGTTGCTTCAGCGACGCCAGCGTATCGATGGTTTGCTGCATCAGTTCCGGGGTGCGATAAATCCCGCAGCCTTCTTCCATGCTGCGGCCCATCTCGTCACGCAGCGTTGACCAGCGCTCGTCCCCCGGTTGGTTGATGCGCGCCAGCAGACGTTGTTCGATATCCTGCGCCTGCGCCTGCGCCTGCGCCTGCAGCGCGCGCTCGTTGCCGGGGCGGCTTGCCAGCGCCCGCTCCGCCGCCTGTTCGCCAGCGAGACGGCCGAACACCACCAGCTCCGCCAGCGAGTTCGATCCCAGACGATTGGCGCCGTGCAGACCGATAGAGGCGCACTCGCCGGCGGCGAACAGCCCCTGAATGCGCGTTTCGCCGCGCGCGTCGGTTTCGATGCCGCCCATCGTGTAGTGCGCGGTAGGGCGCACCGGAATGGGATCGGTAACCGGATCGACGCCGACATAGGCCTTGCTCAGCTCGCAGATAAAAGGCAGCCGTTCATGCAGCTTTTTCGCGCCGAGATGCCGCAAATCGAGATGAACCACGTCGCCGCGCGGCGTGGCGATGGTGCGTCCGGCGCGCCATTCGTGCCAGAACGCCTGCGAAACTTTGTCGCGCGGGCCCAGTTCCATATATTTGTTTTTCGGCGATCCGGGCGGCGTTTCCGGGCCAAGCCCGTAATCTTGCAGATAGCGATAGCCATCCTTATTCACCAGAATGCCTCCTTCGCCCCGACAGCCTTCCGTCATCAGAATGCCGGAGCCGGGCAGACCGGTCGGGTGGTACTGCACGAATTCCATATCGCGCAGCGGAACGCCGTGGCGCAGCGCCATGCCCATGCCGTCGCCGGTGACGATGCTGCCGTTGGTATTATAGCGGTAGACGCGACCGGCGCCGCCGGTCGCCAGCACCACGGCGCCCGCGCGCAGCGTCACCAGCGTGCCCTCCATCATATTCAGCGCCACCAGTCCGCCGACGCGGCCGTCGTCTACCAGCAGATCCAGTACAAAATGCTCGTCAAAGCGGCGTATTTGCGGGTACTTCAACGAGGTTTGAAACAGCGTGTGCAGCATATGGAAGCCGGTTTTATCAGCGGCGAACCAGGTGCGCTCAATCTTCATGCCGCCGAAGCGGCGCACGTTGATGCTGCCGTCCGCCTTACGACTCCACGGGCAGCCCCACTGTTCCAGCTGAATCATTTCTTCCGGGCAGTGGCGCACAAAGTAGTCCACCACATCTTGCTCGCACAGCCAGTCGCCGCCAGCGACGGTGTCGTGAAAGTGAGCGTCGAAACTGTCATGTTGTTGGGTAACGGCGGCGGAACCGCCTTCGGCAGCTACGGTGTGGCTGCGCATGGGATAGACTTTTGACACAAGGGCGATGGATAACGCTGGATGGGCTTCAGCGGCGGCGATAGCCGCCCGCAGACCGGCGCCGCCTGCGCCGACAATCACTAAATCGGCCTGTATGCTTTGCACTTAAACCTCCCTGCGAACGCGAAGTAACTCTTTAGAGTTAGCCAGTGTAGGGCAGGGCGCATCAGCCGATTTTGATATGTTCGATGTTTTAAACCGATAAAAGCGATGTCATTAAACGACACCGATAAGGCGCCTTCTGCCGCCGTACAAGCGGGCAGAAGGCGAACATGCCTCAGGCGGCCTCGTTGACTTTAAATACCCGCATCGCCTGTGCCAGCTGAGCGGCCTGCTCCTGCATCGCCTGCGCCGCCGCCGCCGACTGATTAACCAGCGCGGCGTTCTGTTGAGTCACCTGATCCATCTGGGTGATGGCGGCGTTAATCTCATCAATACCCGTGCTTTGCTCGGTACTGGCGATGGAGATCTCACCCATGATTTCCGTCACGCTTTTCACGCTGGTCAGCACTTCATTCATGGTGCTGCCTGCGTTCGCCACCTGTTTGCCGCCTTCATCGACTTTATTGACGGAATCTTCGATCAGCTGCGCGATCTCTTTGGCCGCAGAAGCGGAACGCTGGGCCAGGCTGCGCACTTCCGATGCGACCACCGCGAAGCCGCGTCCCTGTTCGCCAGCGCGCGCCGCCTCGACCGCCGCGTTCAACGCCAGAATATTGGTCTGGAAGGCGATGCCGTCGATCACGCTGATAATATCGACGATTTTGCGCGACGAGCTGCTGATGGTCTCCATCGTATTGACCACCTGTTTCACCGCATTGCCGCTCTGCACCGCGACTTTTGACGCCAGCTCTGCCAGCTGGTTAGCCTGACGAGCGTTATCGGCGTTTTGCTTAACGGTAGAGGTCATTTGCTCCATCGCAGAGGCGGTCTCTTCCAGTGAGCTGGCCTGCTGCTCGGTACGCGAGGAGAGATCCATATTGCCGGCGGAGATTTCGCTGGAGGCGTGAGCGATCATATCGGTGCCGGCGCGCACTTCGGTGACGATTTTCAGCAGATTGTCATTCATCGTTTTCAGCGCCTGCATCAGCTGGCCCGTTTCATCCGATGAACTGACCTTGATAACCGTACGCAGATCGCCGGATGCCACGTTTTCCGCAATGCTGACGGCGGCGCGCAGCGGCTGCACAATCGAACGGGTCAGGAAATAGCCAAGGATTACCGCAGCGGCAATCGCCAGCGCGGAGAAAATCAGCGTGATGTTGATGGCCGTCGTCGCATCCGCCACCGCATGCGCGCCTTCTCCCTGTAGCTGCTGGGATTGGGAATCCGCGAACTTCTCCACGATATTCAGGAAGGCGTTTTGCGCCGGGGTCATTTTGCGCAGCGCATAGTCGGCTGCGGCGTCGATGTTGCCCTCACGAATCAGCGCAAGCAGCTGCTGGCTGGCTGCGGCAAAATCCTGCGCCGCCGCTTTTACCGCCTTAATTTTTTTCTGGCCGACAGCGGTCGTTTGCAGTCGGGCGATTTTTTCAATCGCTTCATTGGTTTGCTGCGTTGCCTGCTCAAGCTGACCAAAGCGCTTTTGATTCATTTCGGGACGAGGCGTATCAATCACCATGCCGCGCAGATATTTAATCTGATCGTTAACGCCGTCGCGCACGTCAAACGCCAGCCTGACTTTGATGTAGCGATCGTTAACGATATTTCCTACCGCAGTGTTGATATTACTTATCTTAATGACTGCTGTGACGCTCACAATAATAAGCAGCAGTATAACTAAACTAAAAGCTGCACCGAGTCGAAAGCCAACTTTCATATTCTTCACTGATAACATTATCCGTATCCCTTTGCCTGAACCAGAACAATACAATTGTCTATAAATATTATTCATCCCAGCGCAATATCCTGGGAATGTCGGGGCTTTACTTTTTCGTTAGCGGCTGATGCTATTTTCTTAGCAACAGAACGGCTTACGACGCCGCTTTCGCTGGCATGAGAAACCAGGCCAGTTTTCGCGCAACGCGTTTTGCACCATCGGCAGCGACCGGGAAAACTTAATAAAACATTCATTAAAAATCCCTGTGCTACCTGCGATGGATAAGAGGAGGCATCAGCGAAGCCGGGGTCTCGCTACGGCAAAATCGGCGGTTTTATCAGCGGAGATTTGTCTGCCGGCGAGGTTACGAGTAGACTGCATCCCCCTGTTTGACTGAGGAGTAAACCCAATGAGCGAAACGGCAAGCTGGCAGCCGAGCGCACCCATCTCTAACCTGTTGAAACGCGCGAAGATTCTGGCGGAGATTCGTCGTTTCTTCGCCGATCGCGGCGTACTGGAGGTGGAAACCCCGGCGATGAGTCAGGCTACGGTAACCGATGTTCATCTGGTGACCTTCCAGACGCGCTTTGTCGGCCCCGGCGCTTCGCAGGGTTTGGATTTATGGCTGATGACCAGCCCGGAATATCATATGAAACGCCTGCTGGCGGCGGGCAGCGGACCGATCTATCAGATGGGTCGCAGCTTCCGCAATGAAGAGGCGGGGCGTCACCATAACCCGGAATTCACCATGCTGGAGTGGTATCGTCCGCACTACGATATGTATCGCCTGATGAATGAGGTGGACGATCTGTTGCAGCAGGTACTGGAGTGCCAGCCAGCGGAATCCCTCTCTTATCAGCAGGCGTTTATTCGCCACCTGGAAGTGGACCCGCTTTCCGCTGACAAAGCGCAGCTGCGCGACGTGGCGGAGAAGCTGGGCGTGGGCGATCTGGCCAACGCGGAAGAAGATCGTGATACGCTGTTGCAGCTGCTGTTTATGCTGGGCGTGGAGCCGAAGATCGGCCAGGAGAAACCGGCCTTTATTTACCACTTCCCGGCGACGCAGGCGGCGCTGGCTGAGATCAGCACCGAAGATCACCGCGTGGCGGAGCGCTTTGAAGTTTACTTTAAAGGCATTGAACTGGCGAACGGCTTCCGCGAGCTGACCGACGCGCGCGAACAGCGTCAGCGCTTTGAGCAGGATAACCGCCGCCGCGCCGCGCGCGGGCTGCCGCAGCAGCCGATCGACACCAACCTGCTCGCCGCGCTGGAACACGGCATGCCTGCCTGCTCCGGCGTCGCGCTGGGCGTGGATCGTCTGATTATGCTGGCGTTAAAGGCGGAGTCTCTTAGCGAGGTAATCGCCTTTCCGGTCGATCGCTGCTAACGCGATGCGATCGCCTTTGCAGGCGATCGCCGCGCTCTGTCTGAGGCGCCCCGTCGCGCTGTGCCGTCGGCGCGCGTTGTCGTTTTATCTCCCTAAAGTCCGCCTGACTTAAAGGTGCGCGTGGTCGGCGCGCCGTTGCTGGCGGGCGTCCGTTTCGCCGCGGTCTCCATACGCACCTGGAACGGCGGGAACGGCATTTCAATATTATGTTCGCGGAAGCCTTGCAGAATGAGCTGGTGCAGCTCGTGACGCAGCGGCATACGATGACCCATCTCCGCAGCGTGAATGCGCAGCTCGAACAGCTGAATGCCCTGCTGCAAATCGACCAGGAACACTTCCGGCGGCGGAGTATCCAGCACATAGCTACAGCGTTCGCAGGCGTGGCGCAGCAGCGCGGTCACCTGCTCGCTGTCGATGCCAGCCGGCGCAGGCACGGTCAGCACCACGCGCGTCACGGAGTCGGAGAGCGACCAGTTCACGAACTGCTCGGTGATAAACGCCTTGTTCGGCACGATGATTTCTTTGCGATCCCAGTCGGTGATGGTGGTGGCGCGCGTATTGATGCGCGTAATGCTGCCGGTCAGATCGCGAATGGTGACCGTATCGCCGATACGGATCGGCTTCTCAAACAGAATGATCAGGCCAGAGATAAAGTTGGCGAAAATCTCCTGGAGACCAAATCCCAGCCCCACGCCGAGCGCCGCCACCAGCCATTGCAGTTTCGACCATTCGATGCCGATCATCGAGAAACCCATCAGGCCGCCAATCAGCAGCAGCAGATATTTGGTCAGGGTCGTAATGGCGTAGCCGGTGCCGGGCGTCAGGCTGAGATGCTGCAACAGCGCCAGCTCCAGCAGGGCGGGCATATTGCGCACCAGCTGGGTGGTGATAAAGAAGATCAGGATAGCGATCAGCACCGAGCCAAGGGTAATCGGATGCAGGCTTTCCACGCCCTGCACCGTACTGCTGGCATTCCACAGCTTGATATTCTCCAGAAAGGCGAAGGCGGAATGAATTTCCGACCACAGCACAATCACCGAGAGCAGGGCGATCAGCGTCAGAATCGAGCGCACCAGGCGCAGCGACTGCGCGCTGATGGCGTCAAGATCGATCACCGGCTCCTCGACATCCACGCCGTCCGCCGTCTGCGCGGCCGATTCTTCTTCGCCGCGCGCGCGATGCGCCAGCATATCGGCGCGACGCTGACGTGCGCGATCGAAGGCGATGCGGCGGCGCTGGATCAGCATCCAGCGGCGAATAATGTGATAAATCACCAGCAGCAGGAACCAGATGGCGACCGAGGTCTCCAGACGCGCCAGCAGCGCCTGCGCGGTCGCCAGGTAGCCGGTGCAGGAGGCGAGCGCCGCCGCCAGAGGAATACAGATCATCACATTCCACAGGATGCGGTTGATCACGTTGTCGCCGCTGCCTTCATTATCGAGATAAAGCGGGATGCCGGCGCGCTTCAGGCTGACGGTCACCAGGCTCAGCGCGCCGCAGATCAGAATAAAGCAGAGCCGTCCCAGGGTAGCGGAAAACTGTCGATCCTCCAGGTTGGCGAAGGTGATGAGTAGCATAATCAGCGGCACGATAAAGCCGATGGAGAGCGAGTAGTAGCGCATGGCGCGCGCCACTCGCAGCTGCGGCCAGCGGAAGTGAATCACAAACAGCCCGTTGGGTCGGGCGAAGGCGGCGCTGATCATAAACACCCAGAGCAGCGGCAGCGTGGCGGTCACGCCGTCGCCGATCGCCACCGCGACCGGGTAAGGCCAGGCGTGCTGCAACCCAAAGCCGAGCGCCCCCCACAACACCGGCAAGGGCAGGGCGACCAGAATCGACCAGAAAACGGTGCGCAACGTCAGAGTGAAATGGTCCTGCGTCACCTTACCGACGCGTCCGGCGGCGCGCGCCAGAAACGCATTGTAGTGACGGCGCGAACTAACGCTGAAGCCGACCAGCAGAAGTGCGCCCAGAATCGGCAGCACCGTGTCGCGGCTGGTGACCATCATCATCAGCGCGCCGCCGAGCTGGCCCAGCGTATCGAGCGACAGCAGCCGGTTCAGATCGCGCGCCACCTCCAGCGGATAGCTCAGGCTCAGCGGATTGACGTCGGCGGTCCAGAAAAGGTAGCGGTGCGTGGCCTCTTTGATTTCGCCCAGCGCGTCTTCCAGCTGGCTGTTGGCCACTTTCAGCTTAGTGACCTCCAGAATCAGGGTATCGCAGCCGGAAATCAGCGAACCGAGCAGCTCCCGCTGGGTTTTTATCTGTGCGTCGAGAATGCGGTTCTGTTCGCTGGTCAGCGGCGCGCCGTTTTCCTGCTTCAGCTGACGCAGGTGCTGCTGCTGATTAAGCAGATCTTCATAGTGCAGACGCTGCACGCGCAGCTGGCCCATTTCGCTGTCCAGCTGCTGCGACTTAGGCATTTCCGGCAGGCGCGCCACCTGCGCACGCAGCGCCTCGCCCAGCAAATTGGAGGCGCCGAGCCACTGCGACTGTTCACGAATGGTGCTGAGCGCCTGACGAACCTGAATGGTTTGATTGGTGGCCTGACGCTGCTGCGAGGCGATAAGATCGAGACGCTGCGCCTGTTGGTTCAGCGCGGCGGACAGCTCCCGGTTGACGTGAAACTGTTCGGCGATCGCCGCGGGCAGATCGCCGCTGTTTTCCGCCAGCTGCTCGGTGCGCGCCAGCGCCTGCTCCGCTTCGCGCTGACGCAGGCTGTTAAGCTGGTTGCGCAGCGCCTGCAGATAGTCATCCAGCTGCTCCGCTTTTTTCTGATGCACTTCGGCGCGCATCCGCGCCAGTTCCTGACGGTTGTTGGCAGAAAGCTGCGCCAGTTCCAGCTCGTCAACGCGCGCCTTCAGCGCCGCCGACTCCGCCTGACGCGCGTAGTTCTGCGCATGGGTCAGCGCGCCGGAGGCGACGGCTTGCCCATGTAACGTGCGTTCGCTTTCGCTCAGCGCGCGACGCGCCTCGCTCTGCTGCTGTGGCAGTTGACCCAGCGAATCGCTGATCTCGCGGGCGCGATCCTGCTCCTGCTGCGCCTGGCGTCCCTCTTCCAGCAGCTGACTGCTGACCTGCAGGATCTCCTGATCCAGCTCGGCGCTGGTCATGCCGCTGCGCAATGTCCGCTGGCTGTCGTTGAGGCTGGCGATCTGCTGGCGCAGCTCGCGCGCCAGCTTAGGAAAATCATCGATCACCTGCTGATACTGTTTCGCCCGCTCCAGCGACTCGTTGCGGGCGTTGATAAAGCCCAGCGCGGATTCCAGCGTTTGCACCAGCTCAGCCTGAGCCGGCGACGCTTTGGCGGATTTCGCCTGCTCCAGCTCCTGACGAACCTGCGCCGCGTCAGGCGCGCTGGCGGCGAAGGCGGGCAGGGTGAATACGCAGGCGAGAATAAAAGAGAGGATCAGGCGCACGGTGATATCTTAATCGTGGTGTAAAACGGTTTCCGCATCGGTGCGTTGCAGCGCCATAGCCATTGGCTGACCGAGACGGGTTTTGCTTTCCGCTTCCAGGCTTTCCGCCAGCTTAATGCGTCCCGGCGCGAACAGGTTAATGACGGTCGAGCCCAGCTTGAAGCGGCCCATCTCCTGACCTTTCAGCAGCACCACGGCGCCTTCGGCGTCGGCGCCCGGAAAGCTCCAGCGTTTGATGACCCCTTCGCGCGGCGGCGTAACGGTGCCGGACCAGGCGGTTTCGATGCTGCCGACGATGGTCGCGCCCACCAGGATCTGCGCCATTGGGCCGAATTCGGTATCGAAATAGCAGATAACGCGTTCATTACGGGCAAACAGGTTCGGGATATTGCGCGCGGTCAGCGGGTTAACGGAGTAGAGATCGCCCGGCACGTAAATCATTTCGCGCAGGATGCCGTTGCACGGCATATGCACGCGGTGATAGTCGCGCGGCGCCAGATAGGTCGTGGCGAATTCGCCGTCGCGGAACTGCGCCGCCATCTGACGATCGCCCGCCAGCAGCGCTTCCAGTGAATAGTAGTGGCCTTTCGCCTGAAAAATCGTGTCGCCCTCGATATGGCCCAGCTGGCTGATGGCGCCATCCGCCGGCAGCACCAGCAGGTTCGGATCGGCGTCGATCGGACGCGCTTCGTCGCGCAGCGGACGCACGAAGAAATCGTTAAAGGTGCGGTAGCTGGCGGTGTCTGACTTCTGCGCTTCGGACATATCGACGCGATAGAACCAGACGAAAATATCGATCACTGCTTTGGTCAGCCAGCCGGCGCGTTTGCTGGCGGCCCAGCCAGCCAGCTCGGTGAGCCACTTTTTAGGGAGCAGATGATTCAGGCCGAGTTTAATAGAATCCAACACGTTAGCCTCCTGGCTTAATCACACGACGTTGAAGAAAAAGGGGGCGAATTGTAGCAGCGACAGCCTGTTTAGGCTAACGCGCCGATAATGCCATATTTGCTGTATTAATCTTCGTCATTACCGAAGTTTTTACGCGTTTTTACCTGCGCCATGCTCTCCAGTATGCGGTGGTAGTTTTCGAAGCGCGTTTCGTCGATAAGCCCATTTTCCACCGCCTCGCGGATCGCGCAGCCGGGATCGTTGTCATGTTTGCAGTCGCGGAACTTGCAGCCGCCTAAAAACGCACGAAATTCGACAAATCCCCGGGTGATTTGTTCCGGCTCCAGGTGCCAGAGGCCAAACTCGCGCACGCCGGGCGAATCTATCACGTCGCCGCCATGCGGGAAGTGATAGAGGCGCGCGGCGGTGGTGGTGTGCTGGCCCAGCCCGGAGACGTCGGAAACGTCGTTGGTGAGGATGGTTTTATCGCTCAGATCCAGGCCCAGCAGCGCGTTGAGCAGGCTCGATTTTCCGACGCCCGATTGCCCGGCGAAAATGCTGATGCGGCCGGTCAATGCCGCTTCCAAATCGGCCAGGCCCGCTTTTTCGTAGCTGGAGACCATCAGCACGCGATAGCCGATATGGCGATAGATATCCATCTGCTTATCAACAAAGGCGCGGCCTGCGTCATCCAGCAGGTCGGTTTTATTCAGCACCAGCAGCGGCTCGATGCCGAGCGTTTCGCTCGCGACCAGATAGCGGTCGATAATATTCAACGACAGCTCCGGCACGATGGCGGAGACGATGATGATCTGGTCGATGTTCGCCGCGACCGGCTTCACGCCGTCGTAGAAGTCGGGGCGCGTCAGCACCGAATGGCGCTCATGCACCGCTTCGACGATGCCTTTTACCGTGGCGCCGCCTTCAACGCCGGGACGCCAGAGCACGCGATCGCCGGTCACCAGCGAGCGAATAGTGCGGCGAATATTGCAGCGGTGAACCTGACCTGCGCTGTCTTCTACGTCCGCATGCATGCCGAAGCGGCTGATGACGATGCCGTCCTGCGCTTCGCCAAACAGGCTGTCATCCGGTTCAGGCTTATCCGCACGCTGTTTGAGACGGCGTTCGTGGTTAGCGTTAACGCGACGCTGCTGGCCTTTAGACAGTTTATTTTTACTCACTCTTCCTCACATGCACTCGGACGGTTTCGCCTCGTTGGGCAAAACGTCTATGATACACCCTGGGCTGAATTACGGCGAGCGACGCAACCAGGCATTATGCGACGCGTCCTGGCGATTCAGCCGGAAACACAACCGAGCCAACGGCGGGATAAAACATGGGAAATGAAAACAATCTTATCTGGATCGATCTGGAAATGACCGGCCTCGATCCAGAACGCGATCGCATTATTGAAATTGCGACGCTGGTAACGGACGCTAACCTGAATATTCTGGCGGAAGGCCCGGTGCTGGCGGTGCATCAATCCGCTGAACAGCTGGCGCTGATGGATGAATGGAACGTGCGTACCCATACCAACAGCGGCCTGGTGGAGCGGGTGAAGGCAAGTCAGTATGACGATCGCGCCGCCGAGCTGGCGACGCTGGAATTCTTAAAACAGTGGGTGCCCGCTAACGCGTCGCCGATTTGCGGCAACAGCATCGGCCAGGACCGCCGCTTCCTGTTTAAATATATGCCGGAGCTGGAGAGCTATTTCCACTATCGCTATCTGGACGTCAGCACGCTGAAAGAGCTGGCGCGTCGCTGGAAGCCGGATATCCTGGCAGGCTTTAAAAAAGCGGGCACGCACCAGGCGCTGGATGATATCCGCGAGTCGGTAGCGGAGCTGGCTTACTACCGTACCCATTTTTTGCAGCTGTAGCAGACGGGCGGATCGGCTAAAAAAACGCCATTCCGCCGCTTAAATCAGCAAACGCATCGAAAGCGCAAATTTTTGCCCTCAAGGGCTTGCAGGGCAAAAGTTTTCTCGTATAATGCGCTCCCCGTACCGATGAAGAATTTTAATCGGCTACGATTGCGGGAATAGCTCAGTTGGTAGAGCACGACCTTGCCAAGGTCGGGGTCGCGAGTTCGAGTCTCGTTTCCCGCTCCAAAATTTATGCAGTACCCGGTAACGCCCCTGCGGGAATAGCTCAGTTGGTAGAGCACGACCTTGCCAAGGTCGGGGTCGCGAGTTCGAGTCTCGTTTCCCGCTCCAAATTTTTGCGGTAACCGGTAATACCCCTGCGGGAATAGCTCAGTTGGTAGAGCACGACCTTGCCAAGGTCGGGGTCGCGAGTTCGAGTCTCGTTTCCCGCTCCAAATTCTTCGATTTGCCTACGTCATTGCGGGAATAGCTCAGTTGGTAGAGCACGACCTTGCCAAGGTCGGGGTCGCGAGTTCGAGTCTCGTTTCCCGCTCCAAATTTCATTACCATATCGTAATTATCCACAGCGGCAACGCCCGCCAGACGCGCCGACGACGCATTAAGCCAAATCAGTTTAAACAGACTTATCCACAGGCTGCGATTCTTTCCCGCTGCGCTTAGCAGTTATTATTTGCTTACATTATCGGTGTAAATTATTGAAATATATAAATATGATGATATTTCAATTTGTTATCTTTGTCTCTTGCGCTTCGTGTGTCACTTGAATGACAACGCTTTTTTATTTTTATGCACAGCGTGTGGAAAAATTAGCAGGGTAACGACAGGTGATTTTCTAAGCAGGTCAGGCATCACGCGGCAAACCTTTCTCCACAGCACGCACCAGCCGTTTTTGCTGTGGACGCTGCACCTCAATGGCGTTTTCCGCCCGGCGCAGTTTTTGTTGCGCTATCGCCCATTCGATATGTTCATCCAGCATGGCGTTTTCGCCCAGGCGACGGTTCAGCACGGCGATATTCTCCTCATCCCAGGGCGCGTTGCCCAGCGCCACCGCCACGTTGCGCAGCCAGCGCAAATGGCCGATGCGTCGAATGGCCGAGCCTTCGGTGATACGCAAAAATTTCGCTTCATCCCACATAAAGAGTTCCGTCAGCGGCGGGGCGTGTAGCGCCGCGCGCGGCGAAAAGTCATCCTCGTCGGTCAGCTGGCCGAAGCGGTTCCAGGGACAGATCAGCTGACAGTCGTCGCAGCCGTAGATTCGGTTGCCGATTAGCGGTCGAAACGCTTCTGGTATCGCGCCTTCGAGCTCGATGGTCAGGTAGGAGATGCAGCGGCGCGCATCTACCACGTAAGGCTCAACGATGGCGCCGGTCGGGCAGGTGGTCAGGCAGGCGACGCAGCGCCCGCACTGTTCTTCCTGCGGCTGATCGACCGGCAACGGCAAATTGATCAACAGTTCGCCAAGAAAAAACCAGGAGCCCGCCTCGCGGTTGAGGATAAGTGAGTGCTTACCTGTCCAGCCGAGTCCTGCTTTCGCCGCCAGCGGCCGCTCCAAAAGGGGGCGGAATCAACAAACGGGCGAAAATTCGCCGCTTCGCAGCGCTCACGGATTAAATCGCCGAGCTTTTTCAGGCGATTGCGTAATACTTTGTGATAGTCGCGACCTAAAGCGTAGCGGCTGACGTAACCCAGACGGGGATTTTTTAGCGTGCTGGCAAAGGCGGCTTTCGCCGGCAGGTAGTTCATCCGCACGCTGATTACGCGCAGGGTGCCAGGCAGCAGTTCATGCGGGCGGGCGCGCATCATGCCATGTCGCGCCATCCACTCCATTTCGCCATGATATTGCTTATCCAGCCAGGCCTGCAGACGCGGCTCCTCCACGCTGAGATCGGTGTCGCAGATGCCGACCTGCTGAAAGCCGAGCGACAGTCCCCACTGTTTTATATCCTGAGCAAGCTGTTGAAGATCGAGAGGGTGTGACATGACTGATAATACCGAGAAGGAAAACGCCTGTAGTTTACCACACTCTGTCTGGCCTGCGCAGGCGCTGCGTCGTCTGGAAACCGAAGGCGCGGACACGTTAGGCATTACCTTATACGAACTGATGCTGCGCGCGGGCGCCGCCGCTTTCGACCTGATTCGCAGACAGTGGCCGCAGGCGCAACACTGGCTGATACTTTGCGGTCATGGCAATAACGGCGGCGACGGCTATGTCGTGGCGCGTCTGGCGCAGGCAGCGGGGTTTCAGGTGACACTGCTGGCCTGTGACAGCGAACGCCCGCTGCCGGAAGAAGCGCAGGCGGCGCGCGAAGGCTGGCTGGCGGCCGGTGGCGAAGTGCATGATGCGGAGGCTGTCTGGCCGGAGCAGGTGGATATTATCGTCGATGCGCTGTCGGGCACCGGCCTGAATCGTGCGCCGACGGAAAGCTACGCCCGGTTGATTGAGAAGGCGAACCGCCATGCAGCGCCGGTTTTCTCCATTGATATGCCTTCCGGCCTGGTCGCCGCCAACGGCACTGCCCCTGGCGCAGTCATCGAGGCGGCAGCCACGCTGGCGCTGATCGCCATTAAGCCGGGGCAGGTGACCGGCAAAGCGCGCGACTATGTCGGCCAGCTGCACTATCACGGGCTTGGCCTTGAGTCCTGGCTTAGCGGTCAGCAGGCGCCGATGGCGCGTTACGACGCGCAGGCGCTGACTCGCTGGCTGCATCCGCGTCGACCCACCTCGCACAAGGGCGATCAGGGACGCCTGCTGGTGGTCGGCGGCGATCGCGGCACCGCCGGAGCAATACGGATGACGGCGGAAGCAGCATTGCGCGCCGGAGCAGGTTTGGTGCGAGCGCTTACTCACAAAGATAACATCGTGCCGATTCTCGCCGCCCGCCCGGAGATTATGGTGGATGAACTGACGGATGAGGCGCTCCAGCAGGCGCAGGGATGGGCCGACATGATTGTTGTCGGGCCGGGACTGGGCCAGAAAGAGTGGGGCAAAAAGGCGCTGCGGAAAATAGAAAATTCTCAGAAACCGATGCTGTGGGATGCAGATGCGCTTAACCTGCTGGCATTCAATCCCGATAAACGTCAGAATCGCATCATTACGCCTCATCCCGGCGAAGCGGCGCGACTGTTGAACCTGTCGACCGCTGAAATTGAGAGTGATCGCTTACTTGCCGCTCAACGCTTGGTGAAGCGCTACGGTGGCGTGGCGGTGCTGAAAGGCGCAGGCACGATTATCGCCAGTGAAAGCGGTGAAATAGCCTTCGCCGACGTCGGCAATGCGGGCATGGCTTCAGGCGGGATGGGCGACGTGCTGTCAGGCATCATCGGCGCGCTGTGCGGCCAGAAGCTGACGCTGTATGATGCTGCCTGTGCGGGCTGTGTGGTACATGGCGCGGCGGCGGATGCGGTAGCGGCGCGCTTTGGCACGCGTGGAATGCTGGCGACCGATCTGTTCTCCGAGCTGTTTCGATTTGTTAATCCTGAGATGTTAAACAATAAAGCATGAATACCTGTGTTATCGCATTGCCTGACGAGGCGGCAACCCTCGATCTGGGCGCTCAACTTGCCCGCGCCTGCGACAGCGCGGTGGTCATCTATCTGTACGGCGATTTAGGGGCCGGAAAAACCACCTTCAGCCGCGGATTCTTGCAGGCGCTGGGTCATCAGGGCAACGTGAAAAGCCCGACCTATACGCTGGTGGAGCCTTATCAGCAGCTGGCGCGGCCCGTTTATCATTTTGATCTCTATCGGCTGGCCGACCCGGAAGAGCTGGAGTTTATGGGCATTCGCGACTATTTCGCCGGCGACGCCGTTTGCCTGGTGGAATGGCCGCAGCAGGGCGCGGGCGTGCTGCCTGAGCCCGACCTGTCGCTGACCCTGAGCTATGTCAGCCAGGCGCGCGAAGCGAAGCTGGAAGCGCATTCGCCGCTCGGCGAAAGACTGGTCGCGCTGGCGCTGAAGAAGGACTCCGCATAATGGCGCGCATCAAGGTTATGCTGTTGATGCTGCTGTGCCTGTTCTCCTGCTCCTCGCTGGCGGCCAGTCTGTCCGATATTCAGGTTTCAAACGGCAATAGTCAGGCAACGGTGACGCTGAGCTTTAACGGCCAGCCCATCTACGGCTTCTTCCCGTTGCATAACCCGGACCGCGTGGTGCTGGATATTCGTCAGTCCGGCGTAATTCAGGGGCTGCCGCTGAATTTCAGCGGCGATAATCTGGTGAAACGCATTCGCACCAGCCAACCGAAAGATGCGCAGAGCATTCGGCTGGTGTTTGAGCTGACCCGGTCCGGTAAAACGCGCGCCGTTACGCAGCGCAACGGCGACAATTACAAGGTCGTGTTTACCATTACCGGCAAACAGAGCGCCGCCGCCCGCGCGCCGGTCAACACCGCGACGCGCAGCCGTCCACAGCCGACCACACCAGCGCACAATCCCTTTGACGGCGATAAGGTCACCACGGTGACCAACAGCAACAGCCGCATCGCGCCGGGACAGAGCAACAGCACCTCTAACGATACGGTGATTGTCGCTATTGACGCCGGTCACGGTGGACAGGACCCCGGCGCCATCGGCATGAATGGCCTGAAAGAGAAGAACGTCACCATCGCCATCGCCCGCAAGCTGAAAGCGATGCTTAATGACGATCCGATGTTTAAAGGCGTGCTGACGCGCGACGGCGACTACTTTATTTCAGTGATGGGGCGCTCTGACGTGGCGCGTAAGCAAAACGCCAACGTGCTGGTCTCTATCCACGCCGACGCCGCGCCAAACCGCAGCGCGCGCGGCGCATCGGTCTGGGTCCTGTCGAACCGCCGCGCCAACAGCGAAATGGCGAACTGGCTTGAACAGCATGAGAAACAGTCTGAGCTGCTGGGCGGGGCAGGCGATCTGCTGGCTAACAGCCAGGCGGACCCTTATCTGAGCCAGGCGGTATTGGATTTACAGTTCGGCCACTCTCAGCGCGTCGGTTATGATGTGGCGAAGAAGGTAATTCAGCAGCTGCAACAGGTCGGCTCGCTGCACAAGCGGCGACCGGAGCATGCCAGCTTGGGCGTATTGCGTTCGCCCGATATCCCTTCGCTGCTGGTGGAAACGGGTTTTATCAGTAACCCTTCGGAGGAGCGGCTGCTGGGAAGCAGTGCGTATCAGGAGAAGATTGCCGGGTCGATTTATCGCGGCCTGCGCAGCTACTTCCTGACGCATCCGCTGCAATCTGTCCCAAAGCAGGAAAACCGACCGTTGCCGTCCGCAACGGCGGTTGAAGTCGAAGCCAATCGTTCCAGCACGCCGGTCGCTTATACCGGGCCGGTGAAGCGTCACGTCGTGAAGCGCGGCGAAACGCTGTCGGGCATCGCCGCGCAGTATGGCGTTTCCATGACCACGTTGACGCAGCTGAACCAGCTGAAAAAGCAGAGCGTCTGGGTAGGGCAACGGCTGAAAGTGCCTGCCAGCGGTGGCACGACCGCCGTTTCAGCCGCCTCCAGCCGCCGTCCGCAGCGTCATAAAGTGGTGCGCGGCGATTCGCTGACCGCCATTGCGGTGCATTACGGCGTCAGCGCGCAGGCTATCATGCAGGCCAATAATATGAAGTCTACCAATGTGATGCTGGGGCAAACGCTAAAGATCCCCGCCTCCTGACCGCCGCGGGCCGCATGACGGCCCGCGGCCGCCACGCAGCGCGACAACCGTTGTTTCACGCCAGATTGAGGATAGTGCCCCATGCCCATTCAGATCCTGCCGCCGCAGTTAGCCAACCAGATCGCCGCCGGTGAAGTGGTCGAGCGACCGGCGTCGGTCGTTAAGGAACTGGTGGAAAATAGCCTCGATGCTGGCGCCACGCGTATCGATATCGATATTGAAAAGGGCGGCGCGAAGCTGATTCGCATCCGTGACAACGGCTGCGGCATCAGCAAAGCGGAACTGGCGATGGCGCTCGCGCGTCACGCCACCAGTAAAATCACGTCGCTGGACGATCTGGAAGCGATCGTCAGCCTGGGCTTTCGCGGCGAGGCGCTGGCGAGCATCAGCTCCGTTTCGCGCCTGACGCTGACCTCGCGCACCGCTGAACAGCAGGAAGCCTGGCAGGCGTATGCCGAAGGGCGCGATATGACGGTGACGGTCAAACCCGCCGCGCATCCGCCTGGCACCACGCTGGAAGTGCTCGACCTCTTTTACAACACGCCTGCGCGCCGCAAGTTTATGCGCACCGAAAAGACCGAGTTCGCTCATATTGATGAGGTGGTGCGGCGTATTGCGCTGGCGCGTTTCGATATCGCCATTTCCCTGACCCATAACGGCAAGCTGGTGCGTCAGTACCGCGCCGCCGCGCAGGAAAGCCAACAGTTGCGGCGTCTGGGCGCTATCTGCGGCGCCACCTTTATGGATCATGCGCTGAAAATAGAATGGCAGCATGGCGATCTGGCGCTGCGCGGCTGGGTGGCCGATCCGGCTGGCGCGCGTCAGGTCAGCGAGCTGCAATACTGCTACGTAAACGGCCGCATGATGCGCGATAAGCTGATCAACCATGCTATTCGCCAGGCCTATCAGGAAAAGCTGGGCGGCGATCATCAGCCCGCCTATGTGCTTTATCTGCATATCGATCCGCATCAGGTCGATGTGAACGTGCATCCTGCTAAGCATGAGGTGCGTTTCCATCAGTCGCGGCTGGTGCATGATTTTATCTATCAAGGCGTGATCAGCGTGCTGCAAGAGAGCGGCGCGGAAAGCCTGCCGCTGACGACGGAGGCGGCGCCGCGCTGGCAGCCGGAAAACCGTCAGGCTGCGGGCGGCAATCACTTTTCCAGCCCGCCGCCGACGCCGGTCGAGCCGTCAGCGCCCGCTGAGACCTCGCCGCCACGTCAGCCCTCGGTCTCCGCCGCCGCGCCGCGCGCCGGTAATGGCGGCGGCGCAGGCGGTCGCGCCGCGGCGTCGTTGACAGGCTGGCCGCAGCAGCAGCCCGGTTATCAAAAACGCGAGGGCGCGCTTTATCAGCAGCTGCTGCAAACGCCGACGCCCGCAGAAAAAACGCCGTCGCGCGCGCAGGAGCCTGTCGCCGCGCCGCTGCGCGCCCATAGCCAGAGCCTGGGGCGGGTATTGACGGTGCTGCACGACAGCTACGCGGTGGTGGAGCGGGACGGCCAGCTGGCGCTGATCGCCTTAACCGTGGCGTCGCGCTGGTTGCGTCAGGCGCAGCTGGAACCGGGCGCCGAAGGGCTGAAGCCTCAGCCGTTGCTGATTCCGGTCAGGTTAAAGCTGGCCCAGGCGGAACGACAGGCAATGCAGCGGCACGATGAGCTGCTGCGCCTGTTGGGTATTGATTTGCAAAGCGATGGGCAGCATGTGACGCTACGCGCGGTGCCTTTACCATTGCGCCAACAAAATTTACAAAACTTGATTCCAGAACTGTTAGGCTATCTCGCCCGTCAGCAGGATATTTCCTCGACGCTGTTAGCCCAATGGCTGGCGCGTCAGGCTGAGGTAGAGCATACGCACTGGAATCATTCACAGGCGATAGCGCTGCTGGCGGATGTCGAACGGCTCTGTCCGGCGCTATTAAAATCGCCACCTCCGGGTTTATTACAACCGATCGACACAGAAAAGGCGTTAAACGCCCTGAAGCATGAGTGAAAGCAGAATGGCGGGCCGGCCTAAGGCGATTTTTTTGATGGGGCCGACGGCCTCCGGCAAAACGGCGTTGGCGATTTCGCTGCGCAAGCAGTTGCCGGTAGAGCTGATAAGCGTTGATTCAGCCCTGATTTATCGCGGCATGGATATTGGCACTGCCAAGCCATCCGCGGAGGAGCTGGCGCAGGCGCCCCATCGTCTGCTGGACATCCGCGATCCGTCGGAAGCCTACTCGGCGGCCGACTTTCGTCGCGATGCGTTAGCGGAAATGGCGGAGATTACCTCAAAAGGGCGAATTCCGTTGCTTGTTGGTGGAACCATGCTCTACTTCAAAGCGCTGCTGGAAGGATTGTCGCCGTTGCCCTCGGCCGATCCGGAGGTGCGCGAACGGATAGAGCAAACGGCGCGTGAACAGGGATGGGAAGCCCTGCACCGCCAATTATGTGAAATTGATCCCATTGCTGGCGCTCGTATTCATCCGAATGATCCCCAGAGACTCTCGCGGGCACTGGAAGTTTTTTTTATTTCGGGTAAAACTTTAACAGAACTGACGAAAACCGCGGGTGAGGCGTTGCCTTACGATGTCATTCAGTTCGCTATCGCTCCGGCGAGCCGTGAATTGTTGCATCAGCGTATTGCGTTGCGTTTTGAACAAATGCTGGCTTCAGGTTTTGAAGCCGAAGCGCGCGCGCTGTTTGCAAGGGGAGATTTGCATACGGATTTGCCTTCCATTCGTTGTGTCGGATATCGCCAGATGTGGTCCTACCTTGAAGGCGAGATTGATTACAACGAAATGGTTTATCGGGGAATTTGCGCGACCCGACAACTCGCCAAGCGCCAAATCACCTGGCTACGCGGCTGGCAGAATGTTCACTGGCTTGACAGCGAACATTCGGACCAGGCGCTTAACAAGGTATTACAGGTTCTTGGTGCGAACCTTGGGTGAATGTGTACAATTGATCCGTTATCGTGCGCAAATTTTTTTACGCAGTTTTTAGAGCCGCAGGGTTCTTAGTAATAAACAACAAGCATATAAGGAAAAGATAGAATGGCTAAGGGGCAATCTTTACAAGACCCGTTCCTGAACGCACTGCGTCGCGAGCGTGTTCCGGTTTCAATTTATTTGGTGAATGGTATCAAACTGCAAGGTCAGATTGAGTCTTTCGATCAGTTTGTCATTTTGTTGAAAAATACGGTCAGCCAGATGGTGTATAAGCACGCTATCTCTACCGTCGTTCCGTCCCGTGCAGTCTCCCACCATAGCAACAATGCAGGTGGCGGTAGCAACTATCATCACGGCGGCAATAATCAGGCAGCGCAATCGCAGCCGCAACAGCAAGACGGTGACAGCGCTGAGTAAGCCCTGTTATCGTACTGCCAAAACGGGGAAAGTATTAATGGCCTTCCCCGTTTTGGTCAATCAATTAGAGAGGTTTAAGCTTGTTTGACCGTTATGATGCCGGTGAGCAGGCCATACTGGTACACATCTGGTTCTCGCAAGACAAAGAGACAGAAGACCTGCAGGAATTCGAAACGCTGGTCTCTTCCTCAGGCGTCGAAGCGCTGCGCGTGATAACCGGTAGCCGCAAAGCGCCACATCCCAAATATTTTGTCGGTGAAGGTAAAGCTGTCGAGATCGCTGAAGCGGTGAAAGCCACCGGCGCTTCAGTCGTCATCTTTGACCATGCCTTGTCGCCGGCTCAGGAACGCAACCTTGAGCGTCTGTGCGAATGTCGTGTGATTGACCGTACCGGTCTGATCCTGGATATCTTCGCCCAGCGCGCCCGCACTCACGAAGGTAAATTGCAGGTAGAGCTGGCCCAGCTTCGCCATCTCGCCACGCGCCTTGTGCGCGGCTGGACCCACCTTGAACGTCAGAAAGGAGGCATCGGCCTGCGTGGACCGGGTGAAACCCAGCTGGAAACCGACCGTCGGTTGCTGCGTAATCGCATCAGCCAGATTTTGTCGCGTCTGGAGCGCGTGGAAAAACAGCGCGATCAGGGGCGACAGGCGCGCGCGAAGGCGGATATCCCCACGGTATCGCTGGTGGGCTACACCAACGCCGGCAAATCAACGCTGTTCAACAGCGTGACCTCCGCCGACGTCTATGCCGCCGATCAGCTGTTCGCCACCCTGGACCCGACGCTGCGCCGCATCGACGTTTCCGACGTCGGCGAAGTCGTGCTGGCCGATACCGTCGGCTTTATCCGTCATCTGCCGCACGACCTGGTAGCCGCTTTTAAAGCGACCCTACAGGAAACGCGTCAGGCGGCGCTGCTGCTGCATATCATCGATGCCGCCGATGTGCGCATGGATGAAAACATCGAGGCGGTGGAAACCGTTCTCGAAGAGATCGAAGCCGACGAAATTCCGATGCTGCAGGTGATGAATAAGATCGACATGCTTGACGGCTTTGAGCCGCGCATCGATCGCAACGATGAAAATCAACCGGTGCGCGTCTGGCTCTCAGCCCAAAGCGGTGCGGGTCTGCCGCTGCTGTTCCAGGCGCTGACCGAACGGCTTTCCGGCGAAATTGCGCAGTACGAGCTGCGTCTGCCGCCGGAGGCGGGACGCCTGCGCAGCCGATTTTATCAGCTGCAGGCCATTGAAAAAGAATGGAATGAAGAAGATGGCAGCGTAGGATTGATGATTCGCCTGCCGATTGTTGACTGGCGCCGCCTGTGCAAACAGGAGCCGACGCTGGTGGATTATATTGTTTGACTGATGTTGCCTGAAACGCGTATCCCGGCCTGGGATAACACCGCACACACAATAAATGGAGTATAAACATGGCGTGGAATCAGCCCGGTAATAACGGACAAGACCGCGACCCGTGGGGAAGCAGCAATAATCAAGGCGGCAACTCTGGGGAAACAAGGGAGGACGCGATCAGGGGCCTCCCGATCTCGATGATATCTTCCGTAAGCTGAGTAAAAAACTTGGCGGTCTGGGCGGTGGCGGCAAGGGCGGCGATAATTCACGCGGCTCAGGCAACGGCGGCAAGCTGGTAGGTATCGTGGCCGTCGCGGCCGTGGTTATCTGGGCGGCGAGCGGCTTTTACACCATTAAAGAGGCCGAGCGCGGCGTCGTAACGCGTTTTGGTCAGTTCAGCCATCTGGTTGAGCCGGGCCTGAACTGGAAACCGACCTTTATCGATCAGGTGCAGGCGGTTAACGTCGAGGCGGTGCGCGAACTGGCCGCGTCCGGCGTGATGCTGACCTCTGACGAAAATGTCGTGCGCGTCGAGATGAACGTGCAGTACCGCGTTACCGACCCGGAACGCTATCTGTTTGCGGTTACCAGCGCGGACGACAGCCTGCGTCAGGCGACAGACAGCGCGCTGCGCGGCGTGATTGGCCGCTCCAGCATGGATCGCATTCTTACCGAAGGCCGTACCGTGGTGCGTAGCGAAACGCAGCGCGAAATCGACGAAACCATTCGGCCCTACAACATGGGCATCACCGTGCTGGACGTCAACTTCCAGGCGGCGCGTCCGCCGGAAGAGGTAAAGGCGGCGTTTGACGACGCGATTGCCGCGCGTGAAAACCGCGAGCAATACGTCCGTGAGGCGGAAGCCTACGCCAATGAAGTGCAGCCGCGCGCTAACGGCCAGGCGCAGCGTATTCTGGAAGAGGCGCGGGCCTATAAAGCGCGCACCGTGCTGGAAGCGCAGGGTGAAGTGGCGCGTTTCGCGAAAATCCTGCCGGAATATAAAGCCGCGCCGGAAATCACTAAAGAGCGTCTCTATATCGAAACGATGGAGCGCGTGCTGAGCCATACCCGTAAAGTGTTGGTCAGCAACAGCAACAACAATCTGATGGTGCTGCCGCTGGATCAGCTGATGCGCGGTCAGGGTTCTTCCAGCTCAACCCGTAGCAGCCAGGAGAGCAGCAGCCTGATGCGCCTGCCGTCGACCTCTGTCAGCAACGATCGCGCCAGCAGCGGTTCGTCGTTCAGCCCGGACGACATTATGGATCAGCGTCGTGCCAACGCACTGCGCAACGACACCCAGCGCGAAGGGAGAGAGTAAACGATGCGTAAGCCATTAATCGTATTAATTATTGTTGTACTGGTGGTGCTGTACGCGTCATTGTTCGTGGTTCAGGAAGGCCAGCGCGGCATCGTGCTGCGTTTCGGCAAAGTTCTGCGTGACGATGAGAACAAGCCGCTGGTGTTTGCGCCGGGCCTGCACTTTAAAATTCCGTTCCTGGAATCCGTTAAAACGCTGGACGCCCGTATTCAGACCATGGATAACCAGGCCGATCGCTTTGTGACCAAAGAGAAAAAGGATCTGATCGTCGATTCTTATATCAAATGGCGCATCAGCGATTTCAGCCGTTACTATCTGGCTACCGGCGGCGGCGATGTTTCACAGGCGGAAGTGCTGCTGAAACGCAAGTTTAGCGACCGTTTGCGTTCTGAAATGGGCCGCCTCGACGTGAAAGATATCGTCACTGATTCACGCGGCCGCCTGACGACCGACGTGCGCGACGCGCTCAATACCGGCAGCGCCGGACGCGATGACGAAGTCCAGACGCCAGCGGCGGACGATGCGATTGCGCATGCTGCGGCACGCGTCGCGCGTGAAACCAAGACCGATGAACCGTCGATCAATCCGAACAGTATGGCGGCGCTGGGCATCGAAGTGGTGGATGTGCGCATCAAGCAGATTAATCTGCCGACCGAGGTTTCCGACGCTATCTACAACCGTATGCGCGCCGAACGTGAAGCGGTAGCGCGTAGTCAGCGTTCGCAAGGTCAGGAAGAAGCGGAAAAACTGCGCGCTCAGGCAGATTATCAGGTAACTCGCACGCTGGCGGAAGCACAGCGTCAGGGGCTGATCACCCGTGGTGAAGGCGATGCCGAAGCGGCGAAGCTGTTTGCCGACGCGTTCAGCCAGGATCCGGGCTTCTACGCCTTTATCCGCAGCCTGCGCGCCTATGAGAAAAGCTTCAGCGATAACCAGGACGTGATGGTGCTGAGCCCGGACAGCGATTTCTTCCGCTACATGAAATCGCCTTCCGCCTCCCCGGCACGTTAATCCTGCTAAAAAAGCCGACCTTGCGTCGGCTTTTTTATCCTGCTGTCATGTCGTAACAGAGCGCCCGCTCTGCTTAAGTACCATTTGTCCTTACGCTGTAAAAATCGTTTTCTATCGTTTCCTTACACAGAGGCTGGTATGCAAATCAACAATCTTCCTTTCGGCACTACGGACTGGCATAAAATCGTATCGGAAAAGCATTTGGGCGAGCGGGGATACGCGCTGTGGCGTACCCAACGCTTTAACGATATTCGCGTCAGGATCGTCGAATATTCCGCTGGTTATCTGGCCGATCACTGGTGCGATAAAGGGCATATTCTTTACTGCCTCGAAGGGGAGCTGCATACCGAGCTGGAAGATGGCCGCACCTTTATTTTAACGCCGGGCATGAGCTATCAGGTGGCGGACAACGCCGAAGCGCATCGCTCCTCTTCTCCCGGCGGCGCGAAGCTGTTTATCGTCGATTAAGGACTGCTGTCAGCGGCGTGATATATTCCGTCACGCTTTTTCCCGTCGCTTCCTTCAGCCTCATATTTACGGATTATCCGCCAGTGTGCATAATCGCCAGCTTCTTCGCGTTGATTATCGAGAAATAATGAAAACAACCATATGGATGGCGCTGGCGTTGGTATTGGTATTGGAAGGGCTGGGACCGATGCTGTGGCCGCGTCTCTGGCGTCGCATGATCGTCACCATGGCCCAGCTGCCGGATCGTCTGCTGCACCGCTTTGGCGGCGGGTTAGTGGTGGCTGGCGCGGTGATTTACTATATGTTGAGTGTGCACGGCGGCAGTTAATCCTATATCCAGGCGCAGCGCAAACAGGCGCTAAAACGGTAACCTGACGCAGGCCAAATCTCGATCAAAAAACTGCGCAATCGTATGCTAAAAGTGCTGAAAGTGGAAAATCATGGTGGTAGAATCCATTTTTAAGCAATCGGTGGTTTCAAGAAAATGGGTAAGAACGTTGTCGTACTGGGCACCCAATGGGGTGACGAAGGCAAAGGTAAGATTGTTGACCTTCTGACAGAGCGCGCTAAATACGTTGTGCGCTATCAAGGCGGCCACAATGCGGGTCATACGCTTGTCATCAACGGTGAAAAAACCGTTCTCCACTTAATTCCCTCTGGCATTCTGCGTGAAAACGTCACCAGCATCATCGGTAACGGCGTTGTGCTGTCTCCGGCTGCGCTGATGAAAGAGATGAAAGGTCTGGAAGAGCGTGGCGTCCCGGTACGTGAACGTCTGTTACTCTCTGAAGCCTGCCCGCTGATCTTGCAATATCACGTTGCGATGGATCTGGCGCGCGAGAAAGCGCGCGGCGCGAAGGCGATCGGCACCACCGGTCGCGGCATCGGCCCGGCTTACGAAGATAAAGTGGCCCGTCGCGGCCTGCGCGTGGGCGATCTTTTCAATAAAGAAACCTTCGCCGCCAAGCTGAAAGAGATCGTTGATTTTTACAACTTTCAGCTGGTGCATTACTACAAAGAAGAGGCGGTAGATTACGACACCGTACTGAAAGATGTCATGGATATCGCCGATATCCTGACCAGCATGGTAGTAGACGTGTCCGACCTGCTGGACAACGCGCGTAAGCGCGGCGATCTGATCATGTTCGAAGGCGCGCAGGGCACGCTGCTGGATATCGATCACGGCACCTATCCGTATGTGACCTCTTCCAACACCACCGCAGGCGGCGTAGCGACAGGATCCGGCATCGGTCCGCGCTATGTGGATTACGTGCTGGGCATTATCAAAGCGTACTCCACCCGCGTCGGCGCAGGTCCTTTCCCAACAGAACTGTTTGATGACGTTGGCGAATTCCTGTGTGAAAAAGGCAACGAGTTCGGCGCCACCACCGGCCGCCGTCGTCGCACCGGCTGGCTGGACGTGGTTGCGGTGCGCCGCGCGGTGCAGATTAACTCCCTGTCCGGCTTCTGCATGACGAAGCTGGACGTGCTGGATGGCCTGAAAGAGGTTAAAATCTGCGTGGGCTACCGTATGCCGGATGGCCGCGAAGTTACCACTACGCCGCTGGCCGCGGAAGGGTGGGAAGGCATCGAACCGATTTATGAAACCCTGCCAGGCTGGAGCGAAAGCACCTTTGGCGCGAAATCGGTTGACGCTCTGCCGCAGGCAGCGCGCGATTATATTAAGCGTGTTGAAGAACTGACGGGCGTGCCGGTTGATATTATCTCTACCGGCCCGGATCGCAGCGAAACCATGATCCTGCGTCATCCGTTTGACGCCTGATTGCGCGAAAGGCCGGACAGTGTCCGGCCTTTATCTTCTGTGTTACAGCAGGCGCTCCGCTCTTTATTCCCGCCCACTTTGCTTATCGCTTTTCCTGAAATCCGGCTTGCTTAAAAAAATGCCCTCAATTTAATGGGCTGGTTTATCATCATTAGATAATAATTATCCTAAGCGGATGAAATTCACCGGAAATTCACCGAGGTTATTGTGCAGTTGACGAGTTTTACCGATTTCGGCCTACGCGCCCTGATTTATATGGCGGCATTACCGGCCGGCCAGATGACGAACATCACCCAGGTTACTGACACCTACGGCGTGTCGCGCAATCATATGGTTAAAATTATTAACCAGCTGAGCCGTCTGGGCTATGTCGCCGCCGTACGGGGTAAAAACGGCGGCATTCGTTTGGGTAAACCCGCCTCGGAAATTGTTGTCGGACAGGTTGTACGTGAAATGGAGCCGCTGCAGCTGGTGAATTGTGATATCTGCGCTATTACGCCCGCCTGCCGTTTGCGACAGGCGCTGAACGCGGCGACAGAACAGTTCCTGCGGGAGCTGGATAATTATACGTTGGCCGACCTGGTGAGGGATAACCATCCGCTTTATAAAATTTTGCTGCCGGCGCCTGAGGCTTCAACGCTGGCCGGCTGCTGACAACGGAGGAACCGCTATGTCAAAAGACCCTTTTCAGGAAAGAGAAGCTGAAAAATACGAAAACCCGATTCCCAGTCGCGAGTTTATTCTCGCGCATTTAGAAAAACGTGAAAAACCGGCCAGCCGCGAAGATCTGGCGGCCGAAATGAATATCGAAGGCGAAGAGCAGCTGGAAGCGCTGCGTCGCCGTCTACGCGCCATGGAGCGCGACGGACAGCTGGTTTTTACCCGTCGCCAGTGCTACGTCCTGCCTGAACGTCTCGATTTGCTGCGCGGCAAGGTGATTGGCCACCGCGACGGCTACGGATTCCTGCGCGTTGAAGGACAGAAAGACGATTTCTACCTCTCCGCCGAGCAGATGAAATTCTGCATGCACGGCGACATTATTCTGGCTCAGCCGCAGGGCGCCGACCGTAAGGGACGCCGCGAGGCGCGCGTAGTGCGCGTGCTGGAGCCGCGCAACAGCCAGATCGTTGGCCGTTATTTCACCGAAGCCGGCGTCGGCTTTGTGGTGCCGGACGACAGTCGTCTGAGCTTCGATATTCTGATCCCGCCGGAAGAGATCATGAGTGCGCGTATGGGCTCCGTCGTGGTCGTCGAGCTGGTGCAGCGTTCAACGCGCCGCACCAAGGCGATCGGTAAGATTACCGAAGTGTTGGGCGACGATATGGGCACCGGCCTGGCGGTCGATATGGCGCTGCGTACCCATGAAATCCCACACGTCTGGCCAGCGGAAGTTGAATCTCAGGTCTCCACGCTGCGCGAAGAGGTGCCGGAAGAGGCGAAGCAGGGGCGCGTCGATTTGCGTCAGCTGCCGCTGGTCACCATCGATGGCGAAGATGCGCGCGACTTTGATGACGCCGTTTACTGCCAGAAAAAACGCGGCGGCGGCTGGCGCCTGTGGGTCGCCATCGCCGACGTCAGCTACTACGTGCGTCCCGGCACGCCGCTGGATAACGAAGCGCATAACCGCGGCACCTCGGTCTATTTCCCGTCGCAGGTGGTGCCGATGCTGCCTGAAGTGCTTTCCAACGGTCTCTGCTCGCTGAATCCGCAGGTCGATCGCCTCTGCATGGTGTGCGAAATGACCGTTTCGGCCAGCGGCAAGCTGACCGGCTATAAGCACTATGAAGCAGTGATGAACTCCCATGCGCGCCTGACCTACAATAAGGTGTGGGCGATTCTGCAGGGCAACCCGGAACTGCGCGAGCAATATGCGCCGCTGGTGAAGGATTTGGAAGAGCTGCACAGCATGTATCAGGTGCTGGAGAAAGCGCGTGAGCAGCGCGGCGGCATCTCGTTTGAAACCGAAGAAGCCAAATTCATCTTCAACGCTGAGCGCCGTATTGAGCGCGTAGAGCGTACGGTGCGTAACGATGCGCACAAGCTGATTGAAGAGTGTATGATTCTGGCGAACATCGCCTCGGCGCGCTTTGTTGAGAAGCATCAGGAGCCGGCGCTGTTCCGCGATCACGATCGTCCCAGCGACGACAGCATCAAAAGCTTCCGTTCCGTGCTGGCCGAGCTGGGCCTGTCGCTGCCGGGCGGCAATAAACCGCAGCCGTTGGATTATGCCGAGCTGCTGGAAACCATCGCCGATCGTCCCGATCACGAAATGCTGCAAACGATGCTGCTGCGTTCAATGAAGCAGGCGGTCTACGACCCGGAAAACCGTGGTCACTTTGGCCTGGCGCTGTCGTCCTATGCGCATTTTACCTCGCCGATCCGCCGCTATCCCGATCTGCTGCTGCATCGAGCGATCAAATATCTGCTGGCGCAGCAGGCGGGCACGCTGGAAGGCAACAGCACGCCGACCGGCGGTTTCCATTACGATATGCAGCAGATGCTGCAGCTGGGCCTGCACTGTTCAATGACCGAACGCCGCGCCGATGAAGCGACGCGCGACGTGGCGGACTGGCTGAAGTGCGACTTTATGCAGGATCAGGTCGGCAATACCTTTACCGGCATCATCGCCAGCGTTACCAGCTTCGGCTTCTTTGTGCGCCTGAACGATCTGTTTATCGACGGGCTGGTGCATGTCTCTACGCTGGACAACGACTACTACCGTTTCGACGCCGTCGGACAGCGTTTAATTGGCGAATCGGGCGGCCGCACCTATCGTCTTGGCGATACCGTTGAAGTGCGCGTGGAAGCGGTGCATATGGATGAGCGCAAAATCGATTTCGCCCTGATCTCCAGCCAGCGTCGTCCGCGCGGCGAAGGTAAAACCGAGCGTGAAAAGGCGAAAAAAGGCGGCGCCGGCGCCCATAACAAACGCCGTCGCGAGATGCGTAAAAACGCCAACTTCGAACCGAACGAAGCGTTCCGCGGCGAAGGAAAAAAAGCCGCTAAGCCGAAAAGCGAGAAAAAAGCGAAAAAACCTTCGGATAAAACCCGTAAAATCGCCGCCGCGACCAAAGCGAAGCGCGCAGCGAAGAAAAAAGAGGCATAGGCGGTAACACAGGCGAACCCTGTCGCGCCGCAGGCCAGAGGGCGGCAGGGCCGCCCGTAACCAGCATCGGATAAAACATGAGTGAAGTAATTTTCGGCATTCACGCCGTACAGGCGCTGCTAGAGCGCGACCCGCAACGTTTTCAGCAGGTCTGGATTTTGAAAGGCCGCGACGATCGTCGTTTACAGCCGCTGATCGCCGCGCTGGAAGCGCAGGGCATAGTTATTCAGGTCGCCACCCGCCAGTGGCTCGACAGCAAAGTTGAAGGCGCGGTGCATCAGGGTATCATCGCCCAGGTGAAGCCGGGCCGACACTATCAGGAAGGCGATCTGCCCGACCTGCTGGCCTCTATCGAATCGCCGCTGCTGCTGATTCTTGACGGGGTTACCGATCCCCATAACCTCGGCGCCTGTCTGCGCAGCGCCGATGCGGCGGGCGTGCACGCGGTGATCGTGCCGAAAGATCGCTCGGCGCAGCTTAACGCTACAGCGAAAAAGGTCGCCAGCGGCGCGGCGGAAAACGTACCGCTGATCCGCGTCACTAACCTGGCGCGCACTATGCGTCTGCTGCAGGAGTATCACGTCTGGATCGTCGGCACCGCCGGCGAAGCGACGCACGACCTGTGGGAGAGCAAAATGACCGGCCCGCTGGCGCTGGTGATGGGAGCGGAAGGCGAAGGGATGCGTCGTCTGACGCGCGAACACTGCGACGATCTGATTCGCCTGCCGATGGCGGGCAGCGTGTCGTCGCTGAACGTGTCCGTCGCGACCGGCATCTGTCTGTTTGAAGCGGTGCGTCAGCGTCGCGGCTAATTCTTCGGGGCGTGACCCACGCCCCGAAACGACACGCCATCACGGGCATCTTCCACGGGTTTCTGCATAATTAAACTACTGCAGGACAACCCGGAAGCCCGGCCTGGCCTTAAGCGGGGTTTCCGTATGGAGATCCCGTTATGCCTTTCACCCATACCGTTTTCAATCAGCCTTTTCCCCTCAGCAACAGCAACCTGTTTCTTTCCGATACGCCCCTGCGTGAAGCCGTGACGCGCTATGGCGCCTCGTGGGATCTGGATTTGTTGGCCTCGGTCGGACAGCAGCTCGGCAGCAGCGAATCGCTGGAGTTGGGACGGCTGGCGAACGCCTTTCCGCCTGAGCTGCTGCGCTACGACGCACGCGGCGAACGGCTGGACGATTTGCGCTTTCACCCCGCCTGGCATCTGTTGATGCAGGGGCTGTGCGCTAATCGCGTGCATAATCTGCCCTGGCAGGCGGACGCCCGGCCCGGCGCTTTCGTCGCCCGCGCCGCGCGCTTTATGCTGCACGGCCAGGTGGAATCCGGCACGCTCTGCCCGATCACCATGACCTTCGGCGCGACGCCATTGTTGCAGGCGAGCCTGCCGCCGCTGTTCGCCGACTGGCTGCCGCCGCTGCTTTCCGATCGTTACGACGCGCATTTACAGCCTGCGCCGCAAAAACGCGGCCTGCTGATCGGCATGGGCATGACGGAAAAGCAGGGCGGCACTGACGTTCTCAGCAACACCACGCGCGCCGAACCCACCGGCGCGCGCGGCAGCGGGGAAGCGTATCGTCTTACCGGCCATAAATGGTTCTTTTCCGTGCCGCAAAGCGATGCGCATCTGGTGCTGGCGCAGGCACCGGGCGGCATCAGCTGTTTCTTCCTGCCGCGTCTGCTGCCGGACGGCACGCGCAACACCGTGCGTATTGAACGACTCAAGGAGAAGCTGGGCAACCGCAGCAACGCCAGCAGCGAGGTCGAATTTGACGGCGCGCTCGGTTGGCTGCTGGGCGAAGAAGGGGAAGGGGTGCGCCAGATTTTAAAAATGGGCGGCTATACCCGTTTTGACTGCGCGCTGGGCAGCCATAGCCTGATGCGCCGCGCCTTTTCTGTCGCGCTTTTCCATGCGCATCAGCGTCAGGTGATGGGGAAAGCGCTGGTCGATCAGCCGCTGATGCGCCAGCTGCTTTGCCAGCAGGCGTTGCAGCTGGAGGGACAGACGGCGCTGTTGATGCGTCTCGCCCACGCCTGGTCGCAGCCGGAGGATGAGCAGCAGCGCGCCTGGGCGCGGCTGTTTACCCCGGCGGCAAAATTCGGTATCTGCAAAGAGGGCGCGCCGTTTGTCGCGCAGGCGATGGAGATCGTCGGCGGCATCGGTTACTGCGAAGAGAGCGAACTGCCCCGGCTTTACCGTGAAGCGCCGGTCAACAGCATTTGGGAAGGCGCCGGCAACGTGATGTGTCTGGATGTGCTGCGCGTCTTCAGAAAACAGCCTGCGCTGCCGGAGATGTTGGCCGCGCAGTTTGAAGCGGTAAAAGGGTTGAACCGTCATTTCGATCGGCGCTGGCGACAGTTGCAGCTGCGTCTGCGTAAACCGCAGGAGGCGCAGGCGCGCGACATCACCGCACAGCTGCTGCTGCTGGCGACCGCCCAGCTATTGTTGACCGAGCGGGAGCCGCCGCTGGCGGACGCATGGTGCCGTCACTATCTTGATGCGCGCGGCCCTTCTTTGATTAACGAAACGGTCAGCGAGCGTTTACTGCTGCGCGCTACCGGCGGCTGAAGCCGCTGGGCCATAGAGCACCGCTGAGGCGTACCACAGGCCGGGCATGACGGTTTCGGTGAGCGCGACAATTTGATAGTAGGCGGCGCCGGCGGCGTTCGCTTTGCGGGCAATTTCGCGCTGGGCGTCGTCCGGCGAGCCGCGTGAAGTGCTGGTGATGCTGCCTAGCCGCGGCAAACCGATGCTCTGACCGCGATTGATCTCCTGCGCCTGTTGGGTTGGCGGCGGCGGCGCCTCAGGCGTTGGACGCAGCGCGCTACAGCCGCTGAGCGTCAGGGTTAACAGCAGAAAAAAAAGCGTGCGCATAAGGGGTCCTCACAGTGGGGATCGTTAAAGTGTATGCGATCCCCACTGATTCGTTAGCCTTTCAGCGTGAAAACGCTAACCAGCTCGGTAAGATGATGCCCTTTCTTGCTCAGCTCATGGGCGGTATCTTCCGACTGCGCCACCAGTTCGGTGTTTTGATGCGTCGCCTGGCTAATCTGCGTCATGGCAATATTCACCTGGCCGATGCCGGCGGACTGCTCCTGCGATGCGATATTGATTTCACCCATCAGCGCTTTGACCTGTTCAATGCGCGTGACGATGTTTTCCATGGCGCTGCGGGTCTGCTCAGAAAGCATATGTCCCTGGTTTACGCTGTTGAGAGAATTGGCGATCAGCGAATCGATCTCTTTCGCCGCCTGCGCGCTGCGGCTTGCCAGCGCACGCACTTCGGCAGCCACGACCGCGAAGCCTTTACCATGCTCACCGGCGCGCGCCGCCTCTACCGCCGCGTTCAGCGCCAGAATGTTGGTCTGGAAGGCGATCGATTCAATCACGTGGGTAATATCGGCGATGCTCTGAGAGGAGACTTTAATCGCCGACATGGTATTGACCGAGTGGGCGACCTTCTCATCGCCCTGCTGTACGGCGGTCGCCGCTTCCGCTACCAGCTGCAGCGCCTGCGAGACGTTTGCCGCATTCTGATCCACCGTCGCGCCGAGCTGTTCCATGCTGGCAGAGGTTTCCTCCACGCTGCTGGCCTGGCGGGTGATCTGCTCGCTGATATTTTCGCTGCTTATGGCGATGGCGTCAGTGCCCTGGCTAATTTCCTGCGCGGCGGTGCGCACCTGCGAAACAATACGCGCGAGGCCGTCGCCGATGCCGTTGATGGCGGCGATCAGCTGGCCGATTTCGTCATTGCGGCGCGTTTGCAGCGTCGCCTGTAGATTGCCGTCCGCATACTGTTCCGCCAGATGGATTACCTGTTGTAGCGGGGTGCTGACCCAGCGACGGGTAATCACTACGAAGCTCAACGCAAACAGAATCACCAGGCCCAGTCCGAGCAGCAGGAAGGTGTTGCGCGCGGACGTAATCGGCGCCAGCAGGCTGTCTTTATCCACGTCGCCGAGGATAATCCAGTTCCAGCCGGGCAGGCGCTGCCAGGCGACAATGCGCGATTCGCCATCCAATACGGTTTCCAGCGTGCCGCTCTGCTGCGAGGTGAGCTGCTGCATCACGTCCGGCGTCCAGCGCGCCGTTTTGCCTTCTTCATGCGGATGGAACAGCCATTTGCCGCGCGTCTGATCCGGCGCGCCGCTCATTACCATAAAACGGCCGGTATCGCTGAAGGATTTATCCAGCACCTTATCGCGCATCAGGGCGACCTGTTTGCCGATCTCCACGCCGACGAACAGAATGCCGACCACCGTGCCGCTGGCATCGGTGACCGGCTGGTATTGCGTGATATAGCGTTTGCCGAACAGTGCGGCCAGGCCGCGGTAAGCTTCGCCTTTGTTCACCAGTGCGAACGCCGGGCTCTGGCGATCGAGACGGGTGCCCATCGCGCGCGCGCCGTCTTCTTTACGCAGCGAGGTGGCGACGCGAATATAGTCGTCGCCGTCGCGCACAAAAATCGTGGCGATCGCGCCGGTGCGTGCAAGAAAATCATCCACTACCTCTTCATCAAGGTTCAGCGTTTTTAAGCCGGCGCGTAGCGTCGGCGTGGAAAAATCGCCGACCGTAATACGCGCGCTTTCGTCGCGGCTGAAGGTTTTCGGCAGGAAGCTCTGGAACAGGTTGGTGTAGTTAGCTACTTCTTCGCTGAGCGTTGCGTTAAACATGCCGGCCATATCGGCGATGCCCGCCACCTGGTTTTCCATATTTTCCAGCGTTAACGCCTGAAGCTGTTTGGCTGCGTTATTGCTTAAAGCGAGCGTGAGGATGAGAAAAAGCACGGCCACGCTCAAGGAGGTCATTATCGATAGCTTGACGCCCAAACTGGCGCGGCTAAGTGAAAGACACTTCATGAGTTATTACCCTTAGGATTGTATTATGGGATCTCGTTAAACGGCCGAAACTGGCCAAGTTTTACCCTACAAACCGCAGGGGAAAGGAAACTTTTTTCACAGCGTTCATAAAGATGACGGGTAACGGCTTATAATCAAAGGCTATTTTTTCAACAGCAACGGAAAAAGGGCGAAGCGAAATGAACCTGGAAAATGCAACAGCAGAAGTGATGATTGAGCTCACTACGGAGCCGCTCGGCGGGATTGAATGCCTGCACGCCGCGCCCGCCGGAGAGCGTGACCGCGCGCTGCCGACGGTGATATTTTGGCATGGTTATCTCTCTTCTAAAGAGGTGTACGCCTGGGCCGCCGTCGCGCTGGCGCAGGCCGGTTTTCGTGTGATTATGCCGGACGCCGATGGCCATGGTTCGCGCTACGACGGCGATGACGCCCGACGCCTGACCCGCTTTTGGGAGATTCTGCTCAGCAATATCGATGAAACGGCACAGATAGAAAATGCGCTGCGGGCGCGCGGCTGGATCAAAGCGGGGCATTTCGGCGTGGCGGGCGCCTCAATGGGCGGCATGACCGCGCTGGGCGCGATGGCGCGTTATCCGCAGATCGACCGCGTCGCCTCGTTGATGGGCTCCGGCTATTTCATGTCGCTGAGCCAGACGCTGTTTCCGCCTTTTCAGGCACAGACGCCGGAACAGCAGAAGGCGTTGAGCCAGCGCCTTGCGCCGCTGGCGGACTACGATCCCAGCCGTCAGCTCGCCAGGCTGGGGGATCGTCCGCTGCTGCTGTGGCATGGCGAAGCGGACGAGCTCGTGCCGACGGCGGAAACGTTGCGCCTGAAGGCGGCCCTGCGCGATGCGCAGCTCGATAATCAGCTTACCTGGCTCACCGAAGCCAACGTCGGCCATAAAATTACGCCGCTGGCGCTGCGGTCTCTGGTTGATTTCTTCCAGTCATCCCTTTGATTAATCACCCTGTTTCCAGCAGGCTGACGCCTTTCCCGGTCAGCCTCGCCGCTAAATGCATTTTTAATGTGAATCCCGCTTGAGTTTCCCCCGTGGGCCAGTATGATTACGCGTCAATTTTTCAGCCGCATTAGCAGGCTGTGTCTCACAGCTGTTGAATGAGCCGCGCTGCAAAACCATGTTATCTGCGTTGTCAGGAAGTCCGTTTTCTGTCCTCACCGCCTTGCTAACACGCTTTTGTCGCCGCTTACGACAGCTGCGGGACACAGCCTATAACGTTCCTTGCTTCCATGGGCCGCGGCTGACCCTGACAGGAGGCTGAATAATCCGTAAGGAGCAAACTCGATGCGTCATTACGAAATCGTCTTTATGGTTCATCCTGACCAGAGCGAACAGGTTCCGGGCATGATCGAGCGCTACACTGGTGCCATCACTGGTGCAGAAGGCAAGATTCACCGTCTGGAAGACTGGGGCCGCCGTCAGCTGGCTTACCCGATCAACAAACTGCACAAAGCGCACTACGTTCTGATGAACGTTGAAGCGCCGCAGGAAGTCATCGATGAGCTGGAAACTAACTTCCGCTTCAACGACGCCGTTATCCGCAGCATGGTTATGCGTACCAAAAACGCCGTAACCGAAGCATCTCCGATGGTTAAAGCGAAAGACGAGCGCCGTGAGCGTCGTGAAGATTTCGCTAACGAAACCTCTGACGATGCAGATGCCGGGGATTCTGAAGAGTAATCGACCGTGACGGCGAACCGGCTGCGTTTGTCCGGCACTGTGTGCAGGACGCCGTTGCAAAAAGTAAGTCCGTCAGGGATTCCACACTGCCAGCTGGTGCTTGAGCATCGCTCGCAGCAGGAAGAGGCCGGATTCTTCCGGCAGGCCTGGTGTCGTATGCCCGTGATTATCAGCGGACAGGCGAATCAGGCGATTACTCAACATATAACGGTCGGCACGCAGGTAACCGTTGAAGGCTTTATTTGCAGCCACCAAGGGCGCAATGGCCTGAGTAAAATCGTGCTGCATGCCGAGCAGATTGAATTGATAGATTCTGGAGACTAGCCAAATGGCACGTTATTTCCGTCGTCGCAAGTTCTGCCGTTTCACCGCGGAAGGCGTTCAAGAGATCGACTACAAAGATATCGCTACGCTGAAAAACTACATCACTGAAAGCGGTAAGATTGTACCGAGCCGTATCACCGGTACTCGCGCTAAATACCAGCGTCAGCTGGCTCGTGCTATCAAGCGCGCGCGCTACCTGTCTTTGCTGCCGTACACTGATCGTCATCAGTAATCGGCCACTGTCCAATTATCGACTTTGAGAGGATAAGGTAATGCAAGTTATTCTGCTTGATAAAGTAGCAAACCTGGGCGGCCTGGGCGATCAGGTCAACGTTAAAGCGGGCTATGCTCGTAACTTCCTGGTTCCGCAGGGCAAAGCTGTGCCGGCAACCAAGAAAAACGTTGAGTTCTTCGAAACTCGCCGTGCCGAACTGGAAGCCAAACTGGCTGACGTTCTGGCTGCAGCCAACGCTCGCGCTGAGAAAATCAACGCGCTGGGCACCGTGACCATCGCTTCTAAAGCGGGTGACGAAGGCAAACTGTTCGGTTCTATCGGTACCCGCGACATCGCTGACGCAGTAACTGCGGCTGGCGTTGAAGTGGCGAAAAGCGAAGTTCGCCTGCCGAACGGCGTTCTGCGCACCACCGGTGAGCACGAAGTGAGCTTCCAGGTTCACAGCGAAGTATTTGCTAAGCTGAACGTGAACATCGTTGCTGAGTAAGTAATTCAGTAATAAGAAAACGCCGGCCCTGAGCCGGCGTTTTTTTTGTATCGCTATCAGCGGTGAGATCGGTTGCGGCGGCGCGCAGGTCATTGCGCGCGCAGGAAAGTACCGTCGGTCTGACGGGTAAAGAGCACCGGCCCATTTTCACCTTCAACCGTTAATCCGGTCACTACGCCGTTTGCATCCTTACGAATTTTTACCTGCTGACCGCTATGCAAATTACTCAACGGTTTATCATCGCCCTCAACCCGCGCCATGGCGAAAACATCATTCACCTCCAGATTATTATCGCGAAACAACTGCGCCAGCGTCTGACCAGAGGCAATTTGATAACTTTGCCAGCGATCCTCATCTTTTTGCGGCGTCGCCGGTTGTGGAGCAGCAGGGGAATTATTATAAATCTCGGCCTGCAACGGCACCTCTTTGCTGCCGACCGTGTTCGTCGGGCGGGGAGCCGTATCGTGCGGAGAGGGCTCAGGCCAGAGAAAGGCCACCAGCATCACCAACAAAGCCAGAATAATGCCGCGGCGATGCGCTGGCGGCAGGGGACTCATCCAGCTGATGCGGTCCGGCAGATGCCAGATGCTTGTCAGCCGTGATCGGATGCCAGGATGGGATTCGTTATGCATTACATTTACCTCCAGCACCTCGGGCGCGTCGCAGTTACTTTCAACGATGAATTATGGGCAAAAAAGAGGCAAAGTGCCTGTCTGGATTACAAAAATTGCGATGGCGCTATTGTTTCCTTTTCGCTACGAAAAGTCATTGAGAGAATGCATATTTTACCGCCGCAGCGTGGGCTGATATGCTGCCCGCTCTTTTGATGCAATGATGAAAGGATAAATTATGACGACCCCTTCTTTTGACAGCCTTGAAGCTCAGGCCAGCTACGGTATCGGTTTGCAGGTAGGGCAGCAGCTGCTGGATTCCGGCCTGCAGGGATTACTGCCGGAAGCGATGCTGGCGGGCCTGCGCGATGCGCTGGAAGGGAATGCGCCTGCGGTGCCGGTTGACGTCGTACATCGTGCGCTGCGTGAAATCCACGAGCGTGCTGACGCCGTTCGCCGTGAGCGCCAGGAGACGATGGCGGCGGAAGGACAAACGTATTTGCAGGAAAACAGCCAGCGTGAAGGGGTGAACAGCACCGAGTCTGGCCTGCAGTTCCGCGTCATTCACCAGGGAACCGGACCGATTCCGTCTCGTCAGGATCATGTACGCGTTCACTATACCGGCAAACTGATCGACGGCACCGTATTCGACAGCTCCGTTGCGCGCGGCGAACCGGCGGAATTTCCGGTCAGCGGCGTGATCGCCGGCTGGATTGAAGCCCTGACGCTGATGCCGGTTGGCTCAAAATGGGAATTAACCATCCCGCACAACCTGGCCTACGGCGAGCGCGGCGCTGGCGCCTCTATCCCGCCGTTCAGCACGCTGGTGTTCGACGTTGAACTGCTGGATATCATTTAACGCTCGCGGTGTAAAAAGCCGGTCAATCACAGCAGCAGTAGCATAATAAAAAGCCAGCGTATGCTGGCTTTTTTCTTTAGGCCGTTCGCTAACAGAGAGCGCTATTTCTTATTCTGCAGGTCAAGGCGATAAATGGCGAAGCCGTTCTCATCCTGTTGCAGATAGCGCATGGGCCAGACGCCATAGCGTGCGATAAAGTCAGCGGCCTTTTCACTCGGCGAGGTTTCAAAGCGAATATCCAGCGGCACGTTGCTCTGCACAGGAGCCAGCCGCCAGTTGTTATCCGCCTGCGGACGCACCTCTCCCTGCGATCGGGTTTGCGCGCTAATCCAGGCTGAAACCACCGAGCGGTTTTCATCCGGCGAAGAAAACGCAATATATTTTTCGCCGGTGCCGGCGAACTTGCCGCCCCAGGCGCGGTAGTTATTGGTAGCGACCAGGAAGGTGGCTTTCTCATCAATCGGTCTGCCCTGCCAGGTCAGGTCTTTAATACGCGACGCCTGCGGGTTAATTAACTGGCATTCCTCATCGTAGCGCGCCGGCTGCGTCACATCGATCTGGTAGTTCACGCCGTCGATAACGTCGAAGTTATAGGTGCGATAGTTCCAGTTAAGCAGCGCCTGCGGCTGCCGCTGCTGCGGATCGATCTGATTAAACTGGCCTGCGGAGCACTCCAGCCACTCTTTAACCTGCGCGCCGTTAACCTTCATCACCACCAGCGTATTGGGATAGAGATAGAGATCGGCAGCGTTACGAAAGGTCAGATCGCCTTTTTCCACTTCGGTATAGCTGGCCGGATCGTTTTTGCGTCCGCCAGCTTTGAAGGCGCGGCAGCAGAGAGCACCGGCAGCTCCGCCAGGTCGGGATCGCCCTGAATAAAATGTTCTACGTATGCGCGCTGCGCATTATTCACGACCTGTACCGTCGGATCGTCCTGCACCAGCGCCAGATAGCTGTACATCACGTCGGCGGATTTGCCGATGGGCCTGGCGACAAAATCGCGCGTGGCGTGATGCGCGTCGGCCAGCGCCTCGACCAGCGCCGCGTCCTCCTGCGCCAGCGATTTTTTCGCGGCTTTATCATAGATTGGCCGCGCCTCGGCGCGCGCCTGCGTCACCTGCCATTTGCCGCTGTCATTGCTGAGCGTGAGATCGACCACGCCAAGATGATCGCCCCACATGCCGGGCATCACCGCCGGTATGCCGTTCAGGGTGCCCTGTTTGATATCCGCGCCGGGAATGGCCGCGAAGTCGTCGCTGGGGAAGACCGCATGCGCATGGCCAAACATAATGGCGTCAATGCCGGGCACCTGGCTAAGATACCAGACGGAGTTCTCCGCCAGCGCGTGATAAGGCTCGCTGGAGAGGCCGGAGTGAGCGATGGCGACCACGACGTCGGCGCCCTGTTTACGCATTTCCGGCACCCAGCGACGCGCCGTTTCGGTAATATCCTCCACCGTGACTTTGCCCGCCAGGTTCGCTTTGTCCCACACCATGATTTGCGGCGGCACAAAACCGATATAGCCCACCTTTAGCGTATGGGTTTTGCCGTCCCGTCCGGTTACCTGCTCGGGCTTGATAATCCACGGCGTAAAGCGCGGTTTGCCGGTGGCAACATCGATAATATTGGCATTAATATAGGGGAAGTGCGCGCCCGCCAGCGCCTTTTGCAGGTAGTCGAGGCCGTAATTAAATTCATGGTTGCCGAGATTGCCGACGCTGTAGTTCAACCGGTTCATCGCCTGCCAGACCGGATGCGTCTCTCCCGTATTGAGTCCTTTCGCCGCCATATAGTCGCCCAACGGGCTGCCCTGAATCACGTCGCCGTTATCAACCAGCACGCTGTTTTTCACTTCCGCGCGGGCGGCGGCAATCAGCGTGGCGGTGCGCACCAGGCCGAACTTGTCGGTGGGCTTATCTTTGTAGTAATCGAAATCCATCATATTACTGTGCAGATCGGTCGTTTCCATGATGCGCAGATCTACCGTCGCGGCGGAAACCGCCATCGAAACAGCCGACAGAGCCAGTAGCGTTATGCCTTTAATCATTTTTCCTCCTGAAAATAGTCCGTTAACATTCTCAAAATAATCGGCAAACGTGACGTTTCTTCGTATAAATGTGTGACGGCGAACAGATAAATAATCCCTCAGGCCGCCATCATCAGACGCTAAAAAGCGCCGTCGCCGCAAGAGTAATGACAGCGGCGCGTTAAGTATGCTATTGATAAATAAATAATCTGTGGACAGGGCAGGCTGATGAGCGCGGCAAAGGGCGATCAAGCGTCAGATGCTATGCTTAAAGAGTATGATCCTACGCAGTAAGCCTGGCGCTGGCGCAGGGCTTATCCTGATCATCAATAAAGAGGTGGAAAATGTTAGAGCAAATTTGCCAACTGGCGCGCGAAGCGGGCGACGCCATTATGAAGGTCTACAATGGCGAGGCTCCGCTCGACGTTTCTCACAAATCTGACGATTCGCCAGTGACCGCCGCCGATATGGCGGCGCACAACGTTATTATGCGCGGCCTGCAACAACTGACGCCGGAAACGCCGCTGCTCTCAGAAGAAGATCCGCAGAGCTGGGAAGTGCGTCAGCACTGGCAGCGCTACTGGTTAGTCGATCCGCTGGACGGCACCAAAGAATTTATTAAGCGCAACGGGGAGTTCACCGTCAATATTGCCCTGATTGAACAGGGTAAGCCGGTGATGGGCGTGGTCTATGCGCCGGTATTGGGGGTGATGTATTCGGCGGCTGATGGAAAGGCATGGAAAGAAGAGGCAGGGCAGAAAACGCAGATTAAGATCCGTGACGCCCGGCCGCCGCTGGTGGTGGTCAGCCGCTCCCACCGCGACGGGGACGAGCTGGAAGAGTATCTGAAGCAGCTGGGAGAGCATCAAACTATCTCTATCGGCTCCTCTCTGAAGTTCTGCCTGGTGGCGGAAGGCAAAGCGCAGCTCTATCCGCGCTTTGGGCCGACCAATATCTGGGATACCGGCGCGGGACATGCGGTGGCGATCGCCGCCGGCGCGCACGTCCACGACTGGAAAGGGCGCCCGCTGGACTACGCGCCGCGCGAATCTTTCCTTAACCCAGGCTTTCGCGTCTCCATCTTCTGAACTAGTTAAGCAGCTGGTGCAACAGGGCGATCACCTGTTGCACCTCCTCCTGCGTCAGCGCGCCATCTTTAACAAAGCGCACCCGCCCATCCTTATCCAGCACCACCACCGCAGAGCCGCCTTTCTCCAGCTGCCAGGCGCGTTTGGCGACGCCGTCGCTGTCGACGATAAACTGCGACCACGGATACTGCTTTTTATTGTTCTCAATACTGCTGCGCACGAACATACCGGTTCCGGGAATGGCGTCGTCCGTATTGATAATGGTGGTGGTCTGGTAGCGATCGTGCGGCAGCTTCGCCTGCTTGATCGCTTCGATCAGCGCTGCGTTTTTCTCTTTCGCCGATGAGCGTCCGGCGATGTGCTGCAAGACCCGTACCTTGCCGATGAGCTGGGCGCTGTTCCAGGTGCGATAGCTGAACGAATCCTGTTGATAGTTAAGTTCTCCTTTATCACTGATGCCTACCGGCGCAACGCGTTGGCCGTTAATAAAATCGTGGGCGCTGCCGGTTACAGGCAACAACAGGCTCAATACAAGGGCAAACGAGACGCGAGTCATTATTTTTTCCTTTCAGCAGGTGATCGGACCACTTGGTCATGTTTCTGAAATAATAAGCAGCCATGATGCTGCTGTCTCGCCGGCCTGCCAGCTTTGCGGCGGACTGCACAAATTGCTGTCGGCAGAGCGTTTATACTGCGTTAAAAGGCAGTGATAACAGAGTCTCCTGTAATGATGTGTCAGTTCAGTAAAAAACTTTAATTTTAGGAACACAGGAAACGGATGATGTTCTATAGTTTATCGGCATTTGACGCTTCATGGGCGCGTACCGATTTTGGCAACGGCGAAGCGTATTAATTTTTCAGGAGTTGAAAGTAAGATGAAGATTTTTCAGCGTTATAATCCTTTCCAGATCGCTAAATACGTTAAAACATTGTTTAAAGGAAGGATTTATATCAAGGATGTGGGCGCGTTCGAGTTTGATAAAGGCAAGATTCTCGTACCGCGCGTAAAGGATAAGCAGCACTATAGCGTGATGTCGGAAGTGAACCGTCAGGTGCTTCGACTGCAGGCTGAGTATCAGTGATGATACCGGGGCGCGGCAATCGCGCCCTGATGCTGTAAGGCGGTCCGAAAACGTCTGACCGCCTCCCCGCTAAGCTTTCTCTGTTACTCTTCCGTTTCTTTACTGATTGTCAGGGTTGCCGGACGCTCATCAATACGCGTCACCAGCAGCTGATCGATACGGTAGCTGTCAATATCCACCACTTCGAACTTATAGCCGGCGAACTTGACGAAATCGGTGCGTTTCGGGATTTTACGCAGCATATACATCATAAAGCCGCCGATGGTTTCATAGTTGCCCGACTGCGGAAACTCATTGATATCCAGTACGCGCATGACATCGTCAATCGGCGTGCCGCCTTCAACCAGCCATGAGTTCTCGTCGCGTGCGACAATCTGTTCTTCCAGCCCCTGGCCGACCAGATCGCCCATCAACGTGGTCATCACGTCGTTAAGGGTAATGATGCCCACCACCAGCGCATACTCGTTCATGATCACGGCGAAATCTTCGCCAGCGGTTTTGAAGCTTTCCAGCGCCTCAGAAAGCGTCAGGGTATCAGGCACGATCAGCGCGGAGCGAATCTGCACGCCGCTGTTCAGGGCCATACTCTGATTGCCCAGCACGCGCAGCAGCAACTCTTTGGAATCGACATAGCCGACGATATGGTCGATATCGCCGTTGCAGACCAGAAATTTTGAATGCGGATGAAGGGCGATTTTCGTCTTCAGGCTGTTTTCATCTTCATGCAGATCGAACCAGATGACATTTTCACGCGAGGTCATGGAAGAGGGAACGGTGCGCGATTCCAGTTCAAACACGTTCTCGATCAGCTCATGTTCCTGCTTGCGCAACACCCCGGCCAGCGCGCCCGCTTCCACCACCGCATAAATATCATCGGAGGTGATATCGTCTTTACGCACCATCGGGATTTTAAACAGGCGGAAAATCATGTTGGCCATGCCGTTGAAAAACCACACCATCGGGCGGAACAGCAGCAGACAGAAACGCATCGGATTGATAATGCGCAGCGCGATCGCTTCCGGCGCAATCATCCCGATTCGTTTGGGCGTCAGGTCGGCGAACAGAATAAACAGGCTGGTCACCAGGGTAAACGAGCAGATAAAGCTCAGCTGATCGGCCAGCTCCGCAGAAACCAGCCCATCGAACAGGTTGCGAAACGACGGGGAGAAAGCGGAGTCGCCGACGATACCGCCGAGGATGGCGACGGCGTTCAGGCCGATTTGCACGACGGTAAAGAACATGCCCGGCGTTTCCTGCATTTTCAGCACGCGCTGCGCGTTGATATTGCCTTCATCGGCCAGCAGTTTGAGTTTGATTTTACGCGCGGCCGCCAGCGATATTTCCGAAAGTGAAAAAAAGGCGCTGACCGCAATCAACACGAGTATGACAAGCAAGCTATCTAACATATAGAGTCCATTGGTTTTTGATACTTGTCATTTTTGGCCTGGGCAGCGCGCGAAGCGGTATCGCCGGACCTTACGGTTATGCTGAGCTATCCGTGCCAAAAATGTCTGCGCCGGTTCGACACGCAGGGTCGGGGCAGAAAGGAATGACAAAAGCTGTTGTAAAGGCTGCCGTCGATTATAGCAGTAGCGCTATAGCGCCCGCCAGCGCTGTTGCAGCGGCGCGGCGCGCAAAAAACAAGCGGCCAGGTTGCGTCTGAGAAAATAAGGCTTTCCACTACCGATGCGCACAGAATAAGCATTCCCGGTTGTAACGCAGCGCGGGTTTGCGGACAATACGTGCGAAATTTGCATTAACAGCATTTTTTATCCTGGCGTCCACGCGGCCGGTGCGTCAGGCATACAGCTATGCTGTTAGACAAACTTGACGTCGACATAAGCGCTTGTGGGTTGGCGATGTTATTTGTCCCTAAAAAATATGGGGATTTGGCAGCATTAACAGGAGTAAGCGTGCCACGAATTCATGTCTGTTACATGACCTGTTTGCTGATTGCCGCGCCTGCCGCTCAGGCAGCCAATATCCGCTTACAGCTTGAAGGGTTAAACGGGGAGCTACAGAAAAACGTCCGGGCGAGGCTTTCCACCATTGATACCGATGAGGTCACGGCGGACGGACGTTTTCGCGCGCGCGTAAAAAAAGCGATAGAAGAAGGACTGCGCGCGCTGGGCTACTACGAGCCTGATATCGATTTTGAGAGCCGTCCGGCGCCTGCGCGGGGCGGCAGGCCGGTGCTGATCGCGCGGGTGGCGCCCGGCGAACCGGTGAAAATCGCCGGCAGCACCATTATCCTGCGCGGCGATGCGCGCAACGACGCCGATTATCAACAGTGGGTAAAAGAGGGAAGGCCCAAAAACGGCACTATCCTCAACCATGGCAAGTATGACAGCTTCAAAAGCGGCTTTACCAACCTGGCGCTGCGCAACGGTTACTTTGACGGCGATTTTAAGAAAAGCCAGCTTGGGGTGTCGGTGGAGCGACGCGAAGCTTACTGGGATCTCGATTACGACAGCGGCAAGCGCTACCGCTTCGGCGATGTGACGTTCGAAGGTTCGCAAATCCGCGAAGAATATCTGCAACATCTGGTGCCGTTTAAAAAAGGCGACTACTACAGCTCGCGCGATCTGGCGGAGCTGAACCGCCGCCTGTCGGCTACCGGCTGGTTCAACTCGGTAGTGGTGGCGCCGGAATTCGACAAAACCACGCCGGATAAAGTACTGCCGCTCAGCGGCGTAGTATCGCCGCGCACGGAAAACACCATTGAAACCGGTATTGGCTACTCTACGGATGTCGGCCCGCGCCTGAAAACCACCTGGCGCAAACCCTGGGTCAACTCGCGCGGCCACAGCCTGACCACCAGCGCTAATATCTCCGCCCCGGAGCAGCAGCTTGATTTCAGCTATAAGGTGCCGCTGCTGAAAAATCCGCTGGAACAATATTATCTGGTGCAGGGCGGCCTGAAGCGCACCGACCTCAACGACACTAAAGCGGACACCACCACGCTGGCGCTGTCGCGCTACTGGGATAACAGCACCGGCTGGCAAAAAGCGGTCAACCTGCGCTGGAGCCTGGACCACTTTACCCAGGCCAACGTCACCAACACCACCATGCTGATCTATCCCGGCGTCAGCGTTAACCGCACCCGATCGCGCGGCGGCCTGATGCCGTCATGGGGCGATTCGCAGCGCTACTCCGTTGATATCTCCGACACCACCTGGGGCTCCGACGTCGATTTCCTCGTCTTGCAGGCGCAAAACGTCTGGATCCGCACGCTGGCCGAGCGGCACCGCTTTGTCGCGCGCGGCAATCTTGGTTGGATCGAAACCAACGATTTCGAAAAAGTGCCGCCCGACCTGCGCTTCTTCGCCGGCGGCGACCGCAGTATTCGCGGCTATAAATACAAAGGCATCTCGCCGCGCGACGAGGACGGCAAGCTGACCGGCGCCTCTAAGCTGGCGACCGGATCGCTGGAGTATCAGTACAACGTGACCGGCAAGTGGTGGGGCGCGGTGTTCGTCGACTCCGGCGAGGCGGTTAACGATATTAAGCAGAGCAACTTCAAAACCGGCGCTGGCATCGGCGTCCGTTGGCAGTCGCCCGTGGGGCCGATCAAGTTCGATCTGGCGCGGCCCATCGGCGATAAAGAGGAACACGGATTGCAGTTTTACATCGGACTGGGGCCTGAACTATGAAGCTATGGAAAAAGGTCCTGATCGGGATTCTGATCTTTTTAGCGGTGCTGTTGGGCGGCGTGCTGTTTCTGGTGGGCACCACGCCCGGTCTGCATCTGCTGCTGAACGGCGCGGCGCGCTGGGTGCCAGGGTTCTCTATCAAACAGGTGGACGGCGGCTGGCGCAACCTGACGCTCAAAGACGTGCAGTATGAGATGCCGGGCGTGACGGTCAGCGCGGGCGAATTTCATCTGGCGGTGCAGCTGGGCTGTTTGAAAAACTCCGCCTTCTGCGTCAACGATCTGGGGTTGAAGGATGTCAATGTCGTGGTCGACAGCAGCAAGATGACGCCCGCTGGCGAACCGCCGCCGGAAGAGGAAAGCGGCTCAGGCGAGATCAGCACGCCTTATCCGATTACGCTGCGCCATCTCAGCCTACACAATATTAACGTTAAAGTTGACGACACTGCCATTTCGCTGCTGGATTTCACCAGCGGACTGCACTGGCAGGAGCGTGCGCTGACGCTTACCCCGACGCATATTCAGAGCCTGCTGGTGGCGCTGCCGAAAGCGGCGAAGGTCGCCAATGAGCAGGTGGTGCAGCCGAAGATTCAGCAGCCTCAGCCGCAGGAAAAACCGCTGGGCGAAACGCTGAAGGCGATGTTTGACCAGCCGCTGCTGCCCTCAATGCCCGATTTCCGCCTGCCGCTCGATATCGAGGTACAGGAAATTGTCGGCGAGCAGCTGCGTCTCACCGGCGATACCGATCTGGCGGTGAACCGGCTGCTGCTGAAAGCGAAAACGCAGGATCGTCTGCTGCAGCTGCAAACGTTGGATATCGATTCGCCGCAGGGACAGGTAAAAGCCAACGGAGAGGCGCGGCTGGCGGATAACTGGCCGGTCGATTTCACCCTGAACGGCGCGCTCAAGGTGGAGCCGCTGAAGGGGAGAAGATTAAAATGACGCTGGGCGGCGCGATGCGTCAGCAGCTTCAGCTGGCGCTCAACCTGTCCGGCCCGCTCGATGCGCAGCTGAGCGGCCAAACCGAACTGGCGACCGCCGGGCTGCCGTTGCAGCTGAAGCTGACCAGCCCGCAGCTGCGCTGGCCGCTGACCGGCGCGACGCAGTATCAGGCCGATAATCTGGACTTCAGCTTTAGCGGCAAGGCGACCGATTATGTGATGTCGCTGCGCGCCGCGCTGAAGGGCGAGGCGATCCCGCCAGCCGGGCTGACGCTGGACGGCAAGGGCAACGTTGAGCAGTTCAGCCTGGATAAGCTGCGTCTTTCGGCACTGAAGGGCCATGCCGATCTCAGCGGCGTGGTGGACTGGAGTAAAGCGATCAGCTGGCGCAGCGAACTGACTCTCTCCGGCATCAATACCGCGCAGCAGTATCCCGACTGGCCCGCCACGCTGGACGGCAAAGTCACCACCCGCGGCAGTGTCTACGGCGGCAGCTGGCAGATGCGCGTGCCGGAACTGCAGCTGCGCGGCAAGGTGAAGCAGAACGCAGTTTCCGCCGACGGCACCCTGTACGGCAATAGTTATAACCAGTGGAATATTCCCGGCATCAAGCTGGTGCTGGGCCGCAACAACCTGAACGTGAAGGGCGAACTGGGCGACGCGTTGAATCTGGACGCCACGATCGACGCGCCGCACCTGGACAATGCGCTGCCCGGTCTTGGCGGCGTGGCGAAAGGCATCATCAAAGCGCGCGGCACGCTGCAGGCGCCGGAGCTGCTGGCGGATCTCACCGCCACCGGCCTGCGCTGGCAGGAACTGAACATCGCCCGCGTCCGGCTGGAAGGCGACGTGCGATCCAGCGATCGCGTGGCGGGCAAGCTGGCGCTGCGCGTTGATCAGCTGAAGCAGGCCTCACTGACCATCAGTCGCCTGACGCTGGATGCCGACGGCGATGAGAAAAAGCATCAGCTGAAGCTTCAGGTGAACGGCGAGCCGGTTTCCGGCCAGCTGATGCTGAACGGCAGCTTCGATCGTCAGCAGCAGCGCTGGCAGGGCACGCTGAACAACACCGTCTTCGATACGCCGGTCGGCGAATGGCGTCTGACGCGCGCCATGTCCATCGACTACCTGAACGCTCGCCAGACCGCCACCATCGGCGCGCACTGCTGGCGCAACCCGAACGCGCAGCTCTGCGTGCCGCAGCCGATCGAGGCGGGGCCGGAAGGCCATGCGCGCGTCGAGTTGAACCGTTTCGACCTGGCGATGGTGCGGCCTTTCCTGCCTGATGAAACGCAGCTGGTGGGCCTGTTCAGCGGCGACGCCGACGTCAGCTGGCGCAGCGACGGCTCGCTGCCGACCGGACGCGTGGCGCTGAAGGGACGCGGCGTGAAGGTGACGCAGGATGTGCAGGGCAACGCGCTGCCGATCGCTTTCGATACGCTGAACCTTAACGCTGGCATGCGCGACGGCCGCGCCGAGCTGGACTGGCTGCTGCGCATCGCCAACAACGGCCAGTTCGACGGTAAAGTGCAGATCGGCGATCCGCAGAAACGTCGTACTCTGTCGGGCAATATCAACATCAATAACATTTCGCTGGCGCTGCTGAATCCGGCGCTGATGCGCGGCGAAAAAGTGGCGGGCATACTCAGCAGCAACCTGCGGCTGGGGGGCGACCTGCAACGTCCGCAGGTCTATGGTCAGCTGGGGCTGCGCGACGTGGATATCGACGGCAGCTTTATGCCGGTCGATTTGAACAGCGCCAATCTCAATATGGTGTTTAACGGCATGCGCTCCACGCTGGAAGGACTGATCCAGACGGCGCACGGGCAGATCAATCTCAATGGCGACGCGGACTGGAGCCAGCTGGATAACTGGCGCGCCCGCATCGCCGCGCGCGGCGATCGCGTGCGGGTTACCGTGCCGCCGATGGTGCGCATGGACGTGTCGCCGGATCTCACCTTTGAAGCCTCGCCCGTCGCGTTCAATCTCGATGGCCGCGTCGATGTGCCCTGGGCGCGCATTATCGTACAGGAGGTGCCGGAGAGCGCAACCGGCGTCTCTTCCGATGAAGTGCTGCTGGATGAAAACCTCAAGCCGGTCGCACCGCAAACGGCGGCGATTCCCATCAACAGCAACCTGATTATTCACGTCGGCGACGATGTGCGTCTCAGCGCGTTCGGCCTGAAGGCGAAGCTGAACGGCGATCTGAAGCTGGTGCAGGATAAGCGCGGTCTGGGGCTGAACGGCCAGATCAACATTCCATCCGGCCGCTTCCACGCCTATGGACAGGATCTGGTGGTGCGCAAAGGCGAGTTGCAGTTCGCCGGCCCGCCGGACCAGCCGTATGTCAACCTGGAAGCGATCCGTAACCCGGAGGCGACCGAGGATGGCGTCACCGCCGGTCTGCGCGTGACCGGCCTGGCGGACGAGCCGAAAGCGGAGATTTTCTCCGATCCGGCGATGTCGCAGCAGGAGGCGCTTTCTTATCTGTTGCGCGGTCAGGGACTCGATACCAACGGCGACAGTAATGCCCTGTCTTCAGCTTTGGTGAGTTTAGGGGTTGCACAAAGTGGTCAGGTTGTGGGTAAAATCGGCGAGACCTTCGGCGTCAGTAATCTCGCCCTTGACACTGCCGGTGTTGGCGACAGCCAGCAGGTGCAGGTCAGCGGCTACGTACTGCCGGGGCTACAAGTAAAATATGGGGTTGGCATCTTTGATTCACTGGCGACTTTAACCTTGCGTTATCGCCTGATGCCCAAACTCTATCTGGAAGCAGTGTCCGGCATCGACCAGGCACTCGATTTGCTCTATCAGTTTGAGTTTTAGCAATGCGAATAATTGTCTACGGCAGTTTACGGCGCAAACAGGGAAACAGTCACTGGATGACAAACGCGCAGTGGCTCGGCGATCATCAGATTGAGGGCTACGACCTTTACAACCTGGGCCTCTATCCCGGCGTCGTGCCGGGCGAGGGCACGGTGTACGGGGAAGTTTACCGGATTGACGCCAGTACGTTGGGCGAACTGGACGCGCTTCGAACCAGCGGCGGCGAATACAAGCGCCAGCTGATTCAGACGCCGTACGGCAGCGCCTGGATGTATGTGTATCAACGTTCGGTCGCAGGACTGACGCGCATCTCAAGCGGCGACTGGCTGCGGCGGGATGAGGCTTCATCCGGGGAATAAAAAAACACCGCCTTGTGGGGCGGTGTTTTTGTATCAGCGTAGTGAGCGAACTCACCGGGCAAATTATTTCTTCGCCGCGCGCTCGAAAGAGGTGCGGATCTCTTCTTTAGCCGCTTCTGCGTTATCCCAGCCGTCGACTTTAACCCACTTGCCTTTTTCCAGATCTTTGTAGTGTTCAAAGAAATGGGTGATCTGCGCGCGCAGCAGTTCCGGCAGGTCGTTCACATCTTTGATGTGATCATACTCTTTAGAGAGTTTAGTGTGCGGTACCGCAACCAGCTTGGCGTCTTCGCCAGATTCGTCGGTCATTTTCAGCACGCCGACCGGACGGCAGCGGATCACGGAACCCGGCTGCAGCGGGTAAGGGGTCGGAACCAGCACGTCAACCGGATCGCCATCCAGGGAGAGGGTGTGGTTGATGTAGCCGTAGTTGCACGGATAGAACATAGCGGTCGACATAAAGCGGTCAACAAACAGCGCGCCAGATTCTTTATCCACTTCATATTTGATCGGATCGGCGTTGGCCGGGATCTCGATGATGACATAGATATCTTCTGGCAGGTCTTTACCGGCTGGAACCTGGTTCAAACTCATCTCGCTTTCCTTCATTCGTCATAAGTTGAGTGACGGCTATTATAGCCAACTGGCAATGAAAGTATGCCCCCTTTTTCGGCTTTCGGAATGCTCCAGCCGCGGCTATTTATTGAAAATAAACAGCGAAACCAGGCCGGCGGCGATCAGCGGCCCCACCGGCACGCCGCGAAACAGGGAAACGCCGATAATCGTGCCGATCAGCAAACCGCCGACGATGGTCGGTTGACTGCTCATCAGCGCCACGCCGCGGCCGCCCAGCCAGGACACCACAATGCCCACCACGATCGCCAACAGCGATTTCCAGTCGAGAAACGATTTCAGCAGCGTACTGGCCGGCAGCGAGCCGCTGGCCAGCGGCGCCATCACGCCCACCGTTAAAATAATGATCCCCAGGGTCAGCCCCTGTTTCTCCACGTACGGAAAAAATTGGGAAAGCGGCGTCACTTTAAGCAGCAGCAGAATGGCGATAGAGATCGTCACCGCCGTGTTATGGACCAGCAGGCTGAGGCCGCCGAGTACAACTAATATCAAAACAGACGCATAGGCCGTCATCGCACGCTCCGCATGCAAGCCAAACAGGGAAGCCGTCACTATAACAACGGATTGAAACAGGCGCGAGACGCGTGTGGCATAACGAGGCGGGGACGCGGCGGGCATGCCGGCAAAAAAAACCGCCTGCGGAAGGCAGGCGGCTTGATACTCATCAGGACTGATGATCGTCTGGATATTCACGCATAAAGCGCTCCACATCCTCAACCATCGCATCATTGCCGACGAAGAACGGGCTACGCTGATGCAACGCTTCCGGCTGCAAATCGAGAATGCGGTTTTTACCGTCGCTCGCTTTGCCGCCCGCCTGTTCGGCGAGAAACGCCATCGGGTTGCATTCGTACAGCAGGCGCAGCTTGCCGCTGGGGTGGCTGGCGGTGCTGGGGTAGAGATAGATGCCGCCTTTCAGCAGGTTACGGTGGAAATCCGCCACCAGCGAGCCGATATAGCGCGACGTGTAAGGGCGGTGGGTCGCTTTATCTTCTTCCTGACAGAACTTGATGTACTTCTTCACGCCCTGCGGGAAACGAATATAGTTGCCTTCGTTGATGGAGTAGGTGTAGCCCTTCTCCGGGAAGGTCATGCGTTCCTGGCTCAGGCAGAAAACGCCCAGCGACGGATCGTAGGTGAAGGCGTGCACGCCGCAGCCGGTAGTGTAGACCAGCATGGTTGACGAGCCGTAAACCACATAGCCGGCGGCGACCTGCTTATTGCCCGGCTGCATAAAGTCTGCTTCCGTCACCGGCGTGCCTGGCGGCGTTACGCGGCGATAAATTGAGAAAATCGTCCCGACGGAAACGTTTACGTCGATGTTGGACGAGCCATCCAACGGGTCCATCAATACCACGTACTTACCGTTTTCCACGCCTTCGAAGATGACGATCTCGTCTTCTTCTTCAGAGGCGATGCCGGCGACGATGCCGCGTGCTTTGAGCGCCGCCTTCAGCTTTTCGTTGGCGAACAGATCGAGCTTCATCTGTTGTTCGCCCTGAACGTTTTCCACGCCGCTGGCGCCCAGAATATCAACCAGACCGGCTTTATTAATATCGCGGTGGATAATTTTAGCGCCCAGCTTAATAGCGGAGATCAGCGCGGTCAGTTCACCGGTGGCATGCGGAAAGTCGTGTTGCTTCTCGACGATAAATTCGCCTAATGTTTTCATAACACAATCCCTGAATCTACGATGGAATAGCAGCATAGGGTACAAAGCTGCAACGTATGCCATGGCAGTTTAGCCGAATGAACCGCAAAGACCATAGGCCAAATCCGTTTCTTCCCGCGTCGCTCGGCGTTACACTGTGTTCCGAACTTTTTTCGTAAACGGACCTTTTATGCGTATTCATATCCTTGGTATCTGTGGCACCTTTATGGGCGGGCTGGCGATGCTGGCGCGGGCGATGGGCCATGAAGTGACCGGCTCCGATGCCAATGTTTATCCGCCGATGAGCGTGCTGCTGGAGAATCAAGGTATTGATTTAATTCAGGGTTACGACGCCAGTCAGCTCGAGCCCGCGCCGGATCTGGTGATCATCGGCAACGCGATGACGCGCGGCAACGCCTGCGTGGAAGCGGTGCTGGAGCGCAACATTCCCTATATGTCCGGGCCGCAGTGGCTGCATGATTTCGTGCTGCGCGACCGCTGGGTGATCGCCGTCGCCGGCACCCATGGCAAAACCACCACCGCCGGCATGACAGCGTGGATTTTACAGGCCTGCGGGCTGGAACCGGGCTTTGTCATCGGCGGCGTGCCGGGGAATTTCTCCGTTTCCGCCACTTTAGGAAAAAGCCCATTCTTCGTTATCGAGGCGGATGAATATGACTGCGCCTTTTTCGACAAGCGTTCTAAATTTGTCCACTACTGCCCGCGCACGCTGATCCTGAATAACCTTGAATTCGACCATGCGGATATCTTTGACGATCTGCGCGCGATTCAGAAACAGTTCCACCATCTGGTGCGCATCGTGCCGGGACAGGGAAAAATTCTGCTGCCGGAGCATGACGCCAACCTGAAGCAGGTCATGGCGATGGGCTGCTGGAGCGAGCAGGAGACCGTAGGCGAACATGGCCGCTGGCAGGCGAAAAAGCTGACGCCGGACGCGTCGCGCTGGGAAGCCTGGCTGGACGGCGAGCGCGTAGCGGAAGTGAACTGGTCTCTGGTGGGCGAGCACAACATGCATAACGGCCTGATGGCGATTGCGGCGGCGCGTCATGTCGGCGTGAAACCGGAAGACGCCGGACGCGCGCTGGATGAATTTATCAATGCACGTCGCCGTCTGGAGCTACGCGGCGAAGCGAACGGCATCAAGGTGTACGATGACTTCGCACACCATCCTACGGCGATTCTGGCGACGCTGGCGGCGCTGCGCAGCAAAGTTGGCGGCACCGCCCGCATCCTCGCCGTACTGGAGCCGCGCTCCAACACCATGAAGCTCGGCGTCAGCAAAGAAGATTTAGCCCCCGCGCTGGGGCGCGCCGACGAGGTGTTCCTCTATCAGCCGCATCATATTCCGTGGCAGGTGGCGGAAGTGGCGGACGCCTGTATTCAGCCCGCGTTCTGGAGCGCCGATATCGATACGCTGGTGGAAACCATCGCCAAACATGCGCATCCGGGCGACACCATTCTGGTGATGAGCAACGGCGGTTTCGGCGGCATTCATCAGAAACTGTTGGATCGTCTGGGCAAATAGTCGGCGTTTATCAACCCGCGTCGTAAAGGGCGCGGGAAGACAGAAGGGGAAGGCCAGCGCTACGCTCCAACAGAAAGAGCGTAACGCGGCGCGAGATCAGGCGGTTTCCGCCAGTTCGCGCAGGTACTGAAAAATCTGCCGGTAGGCCTTGGGCGGCTTATTGGCCGCTTTCTCTTTCTGCGCATTGCGGATCATGCTGCGCAGCTGCTGACGATCCGCATGCGGCCAGAGGTTCAGCACGTCGGCAATCGCATCATCGCCCTGTTCCACCAAACGATCGCGCATCGCTTCCAGCTTGTGGAACAGCGCAATCTGCTGGTTATGGCGGTTCTTCAGCTTATCCAGCGCCTGGTAGATCGGGTCGGGATCGCGCGCGCGCAGCAGCTTGCCGATCAGCTGCAGTTGACGGCGGCGGCCCTCTTTCTTGATGCGCTGCGCCAGTTCAATGGCGTCGCGCAGCTCTTCGTCCAGCGGCAGGCGATCCAGGGAATTTTTACCCAGTTCCACCATCTCCGCGCCAAGGCGTTTCAGCTCCTCGGCGTCACGTTTAATCTCACTCTTACTGACCCAAATAATCTCTTCATCTTCTTCTTCTTGATTATCCGGTACGTCGTCGAGCCACTCTTCGGGGTGTTTCGTCATTATCAGGCTCCTGAAAAAGAGGCTAATGCTATCAGGTTACGCGGCTACTGCGAAATTGTTCTCTGAGTCTGTTAGACTCCAGATTAAGGATACAACTCACGCGTTGCCGTGCATTATCTGGTTTAAGCAGGCTAAGCCAGCGCGGCAGACCGTACTCATCATATTATGGTAGGTCAATGAAAATACTTACTCAGGTTGCAGAACAACGTAAAGTGCTGGAGCAGGCGGTCGCCCAGGCGCTGGAACTGGCGAAAGCGGACACCGACGGCGCTGAAGTAGCGGTCAGTAAAACGACGGGTATCGGCGTTAGTACGCGTTATGGTGAGGTAGAAAACGTCGAGTTCAACAGCGATGGCGCGCTGGGTATCACCGTTTACTGGCAAAACCGCAAGGGCAGCGCCTCGTCCACCGATCTCAGCCCCGATGCGATCAAACGTACCGTACAGGCGGCGGTGGATATCGCCCGCTACACCTCGCCCGATCCTTTCGCTGGCATGGCCGATCGCGAGCTGCTGGCGTTCGACGCGCCGGATCTCGATCTTTTCCATCCGTGGGAGATCGATCCTGATAAAGCGATCGAGCTGGCGGCGCGCGCTGAGCAGGCTTCGCTACAGGCAGATAAGCGCATTACCAATACCGAAGGCGGCAGCTTCAATAGCCACGTCGGGATTAAAGTGTTCGGCAACAGCCACGGCATGTTGCAGAGCTACTGCTCCAGCCGCCATTCGCTCTCCAGCTGCGTGATTGCGGAAGCGGAAGGCGATATGGAGCGCGACTACGCCTATACCATCGGTCGGTCGATGAGCGATTTACAGTCGCCGGAATGGGTGGGACAGGAGTGCGCGCGCCGCACGCTTTCTCGTCTGGCCCCGCGTAAATTGCCGACGATGAAAGCGCCGGTGCTGTTCGCGCCGGAAGTGGCGACCGGGCTGTTCGGCCATCTGGTCGGCGCCATCAGCGGCAGCAGCGTCTATCGTAAATCAACCTTCCTGCTCGATGCGCTGGGCACGCAGATCCTGCCGCAATGGCTCACCATTGAAGAGAAGCCACACCTGCTGAAAGGCCTGGCCTCGACGCCGTTCGACAGCGAAGGCGTGCGGACGCAGGATCGCGAGATTGTGAAAAACGGGGTGCTGCAAAGCTGGCTGTTGACCAGCTACGCCGCGCGCAAGCTGGGGCTGCAAAGCACCGGTCACGCCGGTGGCATCCATAACTGGCGCATCGCCGGTCAGGGCAGCAGCTTTGACGATCTGCTGAAGCAGATGGGCAAAGGCCTGGTCGTAACCGAGCTGATGGGTCAGGGCGTTAGCGGCATTACCGGCGACTACTCGCGCGGCGCAGCGGGCTTCTGGGTGGAAAACGGCGAAATTCAGTATCCGGTAAGCGAAATTACCATTGCCGGTAATCTGAAGGATATGTGGCGCAACATCGTGACCGTCGGCAACGATATTGAAACGCGCAGCAATATTCAGTGCGGCTCCGTGCTGCTGCCGGAAATGAGCATCGCCGGACAATAATCATTAAATAACCGCACCGGGCGTTTAAAACGCCCGTTTTTTTTCGCCTGTCTTTCTTTCTATTGCACGGTTATAAACGTTAATTTGACGTTATTTTCGCGTAATAAAATGATGTTCACGCCCGCATTCATCACATTTCCTTATTCTTCATTTTCTTTTTAGCGCTTTAATTCCATCTGACAATCAGGGGCTTACCTTTTCGTGAGTTTTTCGCACCCGCCCTGCAAGAAATAATCTTTTTTAACTGCGCAGATGCGCAAAATAATTTTTTGCGACCTCGCGCACCTTCTGCGCCTCTATTTCCACTTTCAGGCGGAAAAAGTCGGGCTACAAACTCGCAGGGGTTAACGGTACTTTGTTTTCAACACGAAAAAATGGAACGTCAGTTAATCAGGAGTGGGGAAGGTGAATAACATAGCGGAACAGAAGTCGGCAAGCGACGCGGAGATTGCAGCGCTCGCCGAGCGGGTAATGAAACAGATCGAGGCGCTTTTTACCGCTGAGGCTATTTATCCAAATGCGGTGCAGCAGCAGATGCTGGCCTCCCACGTACGCGCGATGGCGCTGCGTTCGCTAACCGGCGAACCGTTGCCGGAAGTGGAAGCCGAACTGTTTGAAGATATCTCGCCGGAGTCGATGCGTCTGGCACAGCAGGTGGTCGATCTGTTCGGCAATCTGCCGCGCGAAGAGGCGTGGTTGCTTTCGGTGCATTTTGAAGTGGCAAAAGCGAATTAATCATCGGGCAGGCGCAGCCCTGCCGGCAGTCAGCAAATACAACAGAAGGAATGCAGTATGGTAACCGTAGTGATTGGCGATCGTTTAGGTAAAGGACAGAAAGTCGCGGCTGGCATTGAAAAAGCGGGCGGACGCGCGGTGGTTGTCCCGGGCGTGGCGGCGGATATGAAGCTGGGCGACGTAATGAAAGCAGAAAATGCCGATTTCGGCATTTCATTCTGCGGCAGCGGCGGCGCGGGCGCGATTACGGCGCAAAACAAATATGGCTATAAAGCCAGGCACGGCATGCGCTCTATTGACGAAGGCGTAACGGCGATTAACGAAGGCGCGACGGTGCTGGGTTTTGGTTTTATGGACAAAGAGGAACTGGGCGAGAAGCTGGTGCAGGCCTGGAATAAAAAGTACGGCAGCTGAGTATGAAAGAACAATTCACGACCTCGGTTCTCGTTAAAGGCAAAGGCGATACGCGAGGCAAAGCCTTTGCCGATGCTCTCAGCCGCGTTCAGCAGCAGGTGCTGCAATCCACGAACAAAATTTTGCTGCGCATCGAACCACAGGACGTAAAGGTTATTCGGGCGCAACAGAGCGTCAAAAAGGAAAAGTTTCTGTTTTTCTTTCTGGCACGTGAGCGGCGGAATTACAGCGTGGAGCTGGAAATTACCGTCAACGTTACCGTAATTGATACTGACAAGGTGGAGTTTACGGTAGCGCAATAAAAACGTTGGGCGATAAGACATAAGGAAAGACTGATGTTTTTAATTATTCTCTTTAAGTCGCTGGTCATCGGCGGGCTGGTAGGCGTGGGCGTTGGCGCCGGCGCCGCGCGTATGTTTCATGCGCCAACCTCGCAGGGGATGGGCGCATTTCGAACACTGGGCGAATTAAACTCCTGTGAAGGCGATCCCGCCTCTCACTTCTCTTTTGGTCTCGGCTTCTTCTTTAACGCATGGGCTTCTTCGGTTGCGGCTGGCTCCTTCACGCAGGATGTGGATCACCGCATTATCCCCAACTGGGGCGCGGCGGCGCTGATGGTGAAAAACCGCAACGTGGCGGAAACGCTGCACGATCCGAAAAAAATGGCTATCGCCTGCGGCCTTATCGGCATGTTCGTGGTGGCGTTCCTGAATTCCACCGCGTCAGCAGTGCCGGAAGCGTTGCAGGTCACGGCGGTGAAAGTGCTGGTGCCGGCGGCTAACCTGCTGGTCAACACCGTGATGCCGGTGATCTTCTGGCTGGCGGCGATTGACGCCGGTAAAAAATCGGGCTTCTGGGCCACCATCTTCGGCGGTCTCGCGCAGCTGATTATGGGCAACGCCGTGCCGGGTCTGGTGCTGGGCATCCTGATCGGCAAAGGCGTGGAAGAGAGCGGCTGGAACAAAGTCACCAAAGTGATGATGTTCTCTATTGTACTGCTGTTCGTGCTGAGCGGCTTCTTCCGCGGATTCGATCTTAAGCTGCTGGAATCGTTCCATATGGGTGCGCCGAACTGGCTTGAGATGATCCATAACGGACTGAGCGGAAAATAATCGGGAGCATAACGATGAACGAAACAAAAAGCGGATTCTGGTACGCGGACTGGTCTTTCCCGATCTTTGTCGGCCTGCTGTCCGCCGGCGTGTTCGCCGGTACCCATATGTACTACCTCTACGGCATCGGTGCGTTTAACGAAGTCGCCTTTGTCTCGATGCTGCGCTCCGGCATGGAGACCGGTGTTTACGGCGCGGTCGCCGCCTTCGGCGCCAGCTTCCTGTTCGCGCGCATCATTGAAGGCTCGCTGGTGGGCATTCTTGATATCGGCGGCGCGATCCAGACCGGCGTCGGGCTGGGCGTACCGGCGCTGCTGCTGGGCGCAGGCATTGAATTTCCGGTTACCAATTTCGCCGCGTCGCTGGCGACCGGCCTCGTTATCGGTCTGGCGATCGGCTACGTGATCATTCTGGCGCGTAAATTCACCATCAATCAGAGCGACTCCACCTACGGGGCGGACGTAATGATGGGCGCGGGCAACGCCTCCGGTCGCTTCCTTGGACCGTTGATCATCCTCTCCGCTATGGGTGCCTCCATTCCTATCGGCCTCGGTTCGCTGATTGGCGCGCTGCTGTTCTACCTCTGGAACAAACCGATCACCGGCGGCGCCATCCTGGGCGCGATGGTGCTGGGCGCGATCTTCCCGGTAGCGCTGTAATTCACCGCGGGCCTGCGCGTTATAGCAGGCCCGCCAGAGAGAGGTTCTCATGTTTGATCTGATTATTCGTCGCGCCAGACTGGTGGATGAACGGCTGGTCGATATCGCCATTCAGGACGGAAAAATCGCTGCGGTCGGCGAGGTTGTCGGCGAAGCGAAGCAGGAAAAGGTGCTGGACGGCACCGTGTGGGTCAGCGCGGGCTGGATCGATTCTCATGTTCACTGCTACCCAAAATCACCCATTTATCATGATGAAGCGGATCGCATCGGCGTCGCGACCGGCGTCACCACGGTGGTGGATGCGGGCAGTACCGGCGCGGACGATATCGATGACTTTTATCAGCTGACGCGCCAGGCGGAAACGCAGGTTTACGCGCTGCTGAATATCGCCCGCACCGGCATCGTCACGCAGAATGAACTGGCCGATCTAAGCCAGATCGATAAAGTCGGCGTCAGGGATGCGCTACAGCGCCTGCCCGGTTTTATTCTCGGCATCAAAGCGCGCATCAGCAGCAGCGTGGTGGGGCAGAACGGCGTCCGTCCGTTGCAGATGGCCAAAGAGATCCAGCAGGAAAACGGCGGCCTGCCGCTGATGGTGCATATCGGCAACAACCCGCCGAATCTCGATGAAATCGCCGACCTGCTCACCTCCGGCGACATTATTACCCACTGCTATAACGGCAAACCCAACCGTATTTTGACGCCTGCGGGTGAACTGCGCCTGGCGGTGAAAAAGGCGATCGCGCGCGGCGTGCGGCTGGACGTCGGCCACGGCAGCGCCAGTTTCAGTTTCGAAGTGGCGCGTCAGGCGATTGCGCAGGGCATCCTGCCCGACACCATCAGCTCCGATATTTACTGCCGCAACCGTATTGAAGGCCCGGTGAGAAGCCTGGCGCACGTCATGTCGAAATTCTTTAGCGTAGGAATGACGCTGCCGCAGATTATCGACTGCGTGACCTGGAAGGCGGCGGAAGGGTTGCGCCTGAAGCGGAAAGGGCGCCTGGAGCCGGGCTACGACGCCGATCTCACGCTGTTTACCTTTAGCGATGAGGTGCGCCCGCTGGATGATTCAGAGGGTGAAAGCGTACTGGGCCATCAACATTTTGTGCCGCTGGCGGCGGTCGTTGCCGGACAGTGGAAGGTTACCGATGAAGGGAAAGCAAATCATGTCTTCGATTTATGAAAAGTATGGCCTGAAGCAGGTGATCAACGCTTCCGGGCGCATGACCATTCTGGGGGTTTCCACGCCGTCGGCGGATGTGGTGGATACGGTAAAATATGGCCTGAATCACTATTTTGAAATCAAAGATTTAGTTGATAAAACCGGCACCTATATTGCCGGTCTGCTCGGCGCGGAAAACGCCGTGGTGGTCTCCTGCGCCTCTGCGGGCATCGCGCAGTCAGTAGCGGCGGTGATTGTGAAAGACGATCGCTGGCTGCTGGATAATCTGCATACCGCCGCGCTGACGGTGCCGCATGAAATCGTGCTGCCGAAAGGGCACAACGTTAATTTTGGCGCGCCGGTCGGCACCATGGTGGCGCTGGGCGGCGGCCGTCTGGTTGAGGCGGGCTACGCCAACGAATGTTCCGCCGAGCAGCTTTCCGCTGCGGTGACGCCGCAAACCGCGGCGATTATGTATATAAAATCGCACCACTGCGTGCAAAAGAGCCATCTCAGCGTTGAGCAGGCGGCGTCGGTGGCGCGCAAGCATAACGTGCCGCTGATCGTCGACGCCGCGGCGGAAGAAGATCTGCAACGTTACTACCAGCAGGGCGCCGATCTGGTGATCTACAGCGGCGCCAAAGCGATCGAAGGGCCGACCAGCGGCCTGGTGGTCGGCAAGCATCAGTACGTTGAATGGGTAAAACGCCAGTCGGCGGGCATTGGCCGGGCGATGAAGGTCGGCAAAGAGGGTATCCTCGGCCTGACGCAGGCGATTGAAAACTACCTGACGCGCGAAAAAGAGAGCGGGGCGCAGATGGTCGAGAAGATGTCCGCCTTTATCGACAACCTGAACGGTCTGACCGGCGTGACCGCGCGCGTGGTGTGGGACGCCGCGGGCCGTGATATCGCCCGCGCGGAGATCCATTTTGACGAGGCGGCTATCGGTCAAACTACCGGCGAGCTGGTACAGGCGCTGAAAGAGGGCGCGATCGCCATCTATTTCCGCGGTTATAAGGCGAACGAAGGCATTGTCGAAGCGGACGTGCGCAGCGTGACGCCGGAACAGCTCAACACCATTTTCCTTAGCATTAAGGCACTGATTACAGGAGCGAAACAAGCATGAAGCTGACGCCTGATTTTTATCAAAACCGTGTCTGCCTGAACGTACTGGCAGGATCGAAAGCGAACGCGCAGGCCATCTGGCAGGCGGCTGAAGGTCACGTGCTGGTCGGCGTGCTGTCAAAAAACTACGCCAGCGTAGAGCACGCCGTGAAAGATATGCGTGAATACGCCGCGCTGATCAACAACGCGCTTTCCGTCGGCCTTGGCGCCGGCGATCCGCGTCAGTCGGCGATGGTCAGCGAAATCAGCCGTGAAGTGCAGCCGCAGCACGTTAACCAGGTCTTTACCGGCGTCGCCACCAGCCGCGCTCTGCTGGGCCAACAGCAAACGGTGGTGAACGGTCTGGTATCGCCTACCGGCACGCCCGGCAGGGTTAAGATCTCAACCGGCCCGCTGAGCGCGCAGGCGCCGGATGCCATTGTGCCGGTAGAAACGGCTATCGCCATGCTGAAAGATATGGGCGGCAGCTCCATTAAATATTTTCCGATGGGCGGCCTGAAGGCGGTCGATGAGTTTACGGCGGTCGCGCAGGCCTGTGCGAAGCACGACTTCTGGCTGGAGCCGACCGGCGGCATCGATCTGGACAACTATGAGGCGATTTTGCAGATTGCGCTGGATGCTGGGGTCAGCAAAATTATCCCGCATATCTACAGCTCGATTATTGATAAAGCGTCCGGCGACACGCGACCTGACGATGTCAGGACGTTGCTGGCCATCACTAAAAAACTGGTAGGCTAACCCGCGTCGCCAGCGGCGAACGCGCCAGAAATGAGGAAAAAAGCGATGCGACTGTTTCCTGCACTTATGGTATTAATCAGCGTTGCGCCGCTGGCGGAGGCGTCTCCCTGGGCTTTTGTCGGCACCCATCAGCCGCACGGCGAGGGCGTCTATCGCTTTCGCGTTGCATCGGACGGCTCGCTGCATGACAAAACCGCAGTAAGCCGCCTGCCTGATGCGGCGCAGCTGACGATCAACGCGCAGGGCGACGTGCTGTATGTCGCCAGCGAAAGCGATCCAGGCACGATTACCGCTTACCGGCTGGATAAGGTGGGCGGGCTGACGGAAATTAATCAGGCCAGCGCCGAAGGCAGCGGTCCGGTTTATCTCTCGCTGACGCCTGACGGCAAATTTTTGCTGGTGGCGAACTACGTAAGCGGCAGCATCGCGGTGCTGCCGGTGTGCGCCGACGGCGGGCTGGATGCGGCGAGCGACAGCAAACAGCATCAGGGGCCGCCCGGCGCCGCGCAGCCACAGGCCGCCGTGGAAGGCAGCTTTGCCATCAGCGATCATAACGGGCCGCATGCGCATATGATCGCCAGCGATCCTTCCGGCCGCTATGTGTTCAGCACCGACTTAGGGTTAGATTGTATTTACCAATACCGGATCGATCGGCAGGGCAAGCTGACGCCGAACACGCCGCCGTGGATCGCCGCCTCTTCAGCAGGCGCCGGGCCGCGGCATTTCGTCTTTACACCGGACGGAAAATCGCTTTATCTGATTAATGAAGAGGCTTCGACGCTGACCCGCTATCGGCTGAACGGCGAAACGGGCGCGCTGGCGGAAGGGGCAACGGTTTCCTCGCTGCCGCCGGGCTATAAAGGCACCAGCTTCGCTTCAGGGTTGGCGATCGATAAGGCCGGAAAGCATCTTTATGTCCTGAACCGGCTGCATAACAGCATCGCCCATTTTCAAATCGGCGCTGACGGGGCGTTAACGTTGGTCGAACATATCTGGACGCGCGGCGACTATCCGCGCACCTTGACGCTTTCGCCGGATGAGCAGACCCTCTATGTGCTGAATCAGCGCAGCGATAATATCACCCGTTTCCAGCGGGACAAGGAGAGCGGGAAGCTCCATTTCAGCGATGACTATATTGCCATTGGCGCGCCATCACAGATGGTGATCGCGCCCTGATGGTAAGCTGACAGATTCATTTGCAGCGCATCGGCGCTGCCAGCAGGGGAGAGCTGCCGTGAGATTTCCAAACCAGCGACTGGCGCAACTGTTTGATACGCTGCAAAGCGAAACGCTGCCGCAGGATGAGCTTGCGCGGCGTTTTTCCGTCTCTACGCGCACCGTGCGCACCGACATCAACATGCTGAATGAGATGCTGGCTGAACATGGCGCGCTGTTTGTTCTCAGCCGCGGCGAAGGCTATCAGCTACGCATTCACGATCCGGCGCGCTACCAGCGGCTGCGTCAGCAAACGCCGTCGCGGCTGCGCGTGCCGCGCACGTCGAACGAGCGAATACACTATCTGCTGACGCGTTTTCTGACCTCCGCCTGGGCCATTAAGCTGGAAGATCTGGCGGAGGAGTGGTTTGTCAGCCGCGCCACGCTGCAAAGCGATATGGCCGAGGTGCGGGAGTGGCTTAGCCGCTATCAGCTGACGATTGAGGCGCGCCCGCGCTATGGCATGAAGCTGTTCGGCAGCGAGATGGCGATTCGTACCTGTCTGACCGACCTGCTGTATCAGATTGCGCAGGAAAACAGCGAAAGCCCGCTGCTGCAAATGGAGGCGTTGAACAGCGGCATGCTGCTGACGCTTCAACCGCTGCTGCAACACTGTTTCGCGCGCTTTAATATTCGTATGACCGATGAGGGCGAACTCTATCTGCGGCTTTATTGCGCGGTGGCGGTGCGCCGCATTAGCGAAGGCTATCCGCTTTCCGACTTTAGCGCCGAGGAGGTGGATAAGGATGTGTACGAAGCAGCGCGCCATATCATCAACCTGATGCGGCCGATAGCCGGTAAGGCGATCGCGCCGGCGGAAGAGGCCTGGCTGCGCCTGAATATCGCCGCGCGCCGCGTTGAGGAGATTGCGCCCAGCGCCATCAGCGCCGATGACGGCGATTCGCTGGTGGACTATATCCTCAGCTACATCAATACCCACTACAACTACAATCTGCAGGACGATCAGCAGCTGCGCGCCGATCTGCTAACGCACATCAAGACCATGATTACCCGTGTGCGTTACCAGATAACCATCCCGAACCCGCTGCTTTCTAATATTAAGCAGCACTATCCGATGGCATACGACGTCACGCTGGCGGCGGTCTCCAGCTGGAGCAAATATACCCCTTATGTCATCAGCGAAAATGAGATCGGTTTTCTGGTATTGCATATCGGCGTAGGGCTGGAGCGTCACTATAACGTGGGCTACGAGCGCCATCCTGAAGTGCTGCTGGTGTGCGATACCGGCAACTCTACTGTGCGCATGATCCAGGCGATGCTGCTGCGCAAATATCCGCAACTTGTGGTGACGCGCATTATCTCGCTGCGGGAATATGAAGCGCAGGCGACGATTGAAGAAGATTTCGTCATATCCACCGTGCGGCTCAGCGAAAAGGGGAAACCGGTAGTGGTGATGTCGCCGTTTCCTACTGATTACCAGCTGGAGCAGCTCGGCAAGCTGGTACTGGTGGATCGGACTAAACCCTATATGCTGGAAAAGTTCTTCGACGATCGGCATTTCCGCATTATCGACAGGCCGATGGATCAGACGCAGCTGTTCCGCCTGCTGTGCCAGCAGCTTGAGCAGGAAGGCTTCGTTGATGAGACGTTTTACTCCTCGGTTGAGGAACGCGAGGCGATCCTCAGCACGATGTTGGGCGAGGGAATAGCGCTGCCGCACTCGTTGGGCCTGCTGGCGAAAAAAAGCGTGGTGTATACCGTACTGGCGCCGCACGGCATCGCCTGGGGCGATGAGACGGCATATGTTATTTTCCTGCTGGCCATCAGCAAGGATGACTATGAAGAAGCGATGGCGATTTACGATCTGTTCGTCACCTTTATGCGCGAACGCGCCATGACGCGTCTGCGCGACAGCAGTGATTTTGACAGCTTTAAAGCGGTGGCGCTCGACTGTCTGAGCCGACTGTAGCGCTGAGGAAAGTAAAAACCCCGCCGAAGCGGGGTTTTTTAAAGAGTGAAGCTGACCGGTAAGCCGGGTTCTGTCTTGGACAGTCATTCATCTAGGCCAGCAATCGCTCACTGGCTCAAGCAGCCTACCCGGGTTCAGTACGGGCCGTACCATGTGAACCCCTATTTGGCCTTGCTCCGGGTGGAGTTTACCGTGCCACGAACTGTTGCCAGCCGCGCGGTGCGCTCTTACCGCACCCTTTCACCCTTACCTGTACTCACGAATGAGCCATCGGCGGTTTGCTCTCTGTTGCACTGGTCGTAGGCTTGCGCCTCCCAGGCGTTACCTGGCACCCTGCCCTATGGAGCCCGGACTTTCCTCCCCTTTGCCCGTCTCCCCCGAAGGAGGACGACGACAAAGCGGCGACTGTCTGGTCAGCTTCGGCGCGGATAATAGGTCATTCTGACCGCTTTGTCATCCTTCTTGCTGTTCGAGCGCATATTTATAGAGCGCGTTTTTCTTCACGCCGTGAATTTCCGCGGTCAGCGCGGCGGCTTTTTTCAGCGGCAGCTCTTTTTGCAGCAGCGCCAGCGTGCGCAGCGCCTCGGCCGGCAGCGCTTCTTCATCGGCGTGATGCCCTTCGACAATCAGCACCATCTCGCCTTTACGACGATTTTCGTCTTCTTCAATCCAGGCCACCAGCTCCGCTACCGGCGCGCCGTGAATCGACTCCCAGGTTTTGGTCAGCTCGCGCGCCAGCACTACGTAGCGATCGGCGCCCAGCTCGCTGACCATGTCGCGCAGGCTGTCGAGCAGACGATGCGTGGATTCATAGAAAATCAGCGTGCGCGTCTCCTGCGCCAGCGCGCGCAGGGTATCGCAGCGCGCCTTGCTTTTCGCAGGCAGAAAGCCTTCGTAGCAGAAGCGATCGGAGGGCAGACCGGCGGCGCTCAGCGCGGCGATAGCGGCGCAGGGGCCGGGCAGGGGCACCACGCGCACGCCCGCCTCGCGGCAGCGGCGCACCAGATGATAGCCAGGATCGTTAATCAGCGGCGTACCGGCGTCGGAGACCAGCGCAATGCTCTGGCCTTCCTGCAGCTTGCTCAGCAGCAGCTCCGCTTTTTGCTGTTCATTATGATCGTGTAATGCGAACAGTCGCGCATTGATGGCGAAATGTTGTAGCAACAGTCCGGTATGACGTGTATCTTCCGCAGCCACCAGATCGACGCTCGTAAGCACCGTCAGCGCCCGCTGGGTGATGTCGCCCAGGTTGCCTATCGGAGTAGGAACGATATAGAGCGTGCTGGCAGAAATCTCTGCCCGATCGTGTTGTTTCATTGTTTCATCCGAATTGCCGATTTAATATTGAGCATCCTGAAAAAAACTTACTGGATACAGTATGCTTCCTTCAAAAGTCGTTCGAAAAAAAGCAGGACGCTTTGTGCCTGTTCTGCTGGCTGGCCTGATTCTGGCGGCCTGTACCGGCCAGGGGCCGCAGGCTCCCGCGGTAAACGTGCAAGGACCGGCAACGGGCACATCCGACTATTATCTGCAGCAGGTGCAGCAAAGCCCAGATGATAACAAGGCTGACTGGCAATTACTTGCGATACGTGCATTGCTGAATGAAGGGAAGTATCCCCAGGCAAACCAGCAGATGAGCCAGCTTCCGCAACAGCTGAGCGACGTGCAGCGTCTTGAGCTGCAGCTATTGACCGCGCAGCTGCGCCTCGGCGGCCAGGATATCGCCACCGCGCAGGAGATTCTGGCGAAGCTCGATCCCGCCGCGATGTCGAAAGATCAGCAGCAGCGTTATTACGGCCTGAAAATAGCCGCCAGCCAGGGACGCCCTTCGCTCGATCTGGTGCGCGCGCTGATCGCCCAGGAGCCGCTATTGAGCGATAAAGCGCATCAGGACAATATCGACGCCACCTGGCAGGCGCTGCAACAGTTGCCGCCGGAGCAGATGAGCAGCCTGGTGATTAACGCCGATGAAAATACGCTGCAGGGCTGGCTCGATCTGCTTAGCATCTATAAAGCGAACCGCACCGATCCCGATATGCTGAAAGCGGGCATTAGCGACTGGCAGACGCGTTATCCGCAGAATCCCGCAGCGAAAACGCTGCCCACCGCGCTGGGGCAGGTGCAGAACTTCCAGCCAGCCTCTACCGGCAAGATCGCGCTGCTGCTGCCGTTAAGCGGTCAGGCGCAGGTCTTCGCCAGCGCAATCCAGAAAGGTTTCAACGACGCGAAAAACGGCCTGTTGAACGCGGCGCCTGCCTCTGCGATCGGCAGCGCGCAGAATCCGGTCTCGCTGGCGAGCGGCGATGCGCAAAGCGGTGCAGGCGCGGCAGATAACGCCCAGAACGTGGCCGCCCCGGCGAGCGATACGCAGAACGCCGACGCTAACGCCGTGGTCAGTCCTTCCGCCGTGCCAGCAGATAACGCTGACGCTCAGCCGCAGGCCGCCGCGCCGACGCCAGCATCGGTCTCCACCGCGCCGGCCAGCAATGCCGAAGTCAAAGTTTACGACACCAGCTCTCAGCCGATTCAGCAGGTGCTTGCGCAGGCGCAGCAGGATGGCGCGACGCTGGTGGTCGGCCCGCTGCTGAAAAGCAGCGTGCAGCAGGTAGCGGACGCTTCGACGCCGCTGAACGTGTTGGCGCTTAACGAGCCGGAAACGATCCAGAACCATCCGAATCTTTGCTACTTTGCGCTTTCTCCTGAAGACGAAGCGCGAGACGCCGCGCATCATATCTGGCAGCAGGGCAAACGCATGCCGCTGATGCTGGTGCCGCGCAGCTCGCTGGGCGATCGCGTCAGCAAAGCCTTTGCGCAGGAGTGGCAAACGCTGGGCGGCGGCACGGTGCTGCAACAGTCGTTTGGCTCCACCGCCGAGCTGAAGCAAGGCATCAACAGCGGCGCAGGCATTAGCCTGAGCGGCACGCCGGTCGCCGCCGCGCCCAGCGAGCCGCAGGGCGTGACCATCGCTGGCCTGACTATCCCGGCGCCGCAGAGCAGCGCGCCGACGGAAGCGGCCGCCAGCAGCGGCGGCAGCGTGGACGCGGTCTATATCGTGGCGACGCAGAGCGAACTGCAACTGATCAAGCCGATGATCGCCATGCGCGTCAGCAGCCGCAGCAACGTGGCGCTCTATGCCAGCTCCCGTAGTTTCCAGGCGGGCACGGGCCCCGATTTCCGTCTGGAGATGGAAGGCTTGCAGTTTAGCGATATTCCGCTGCTGTCGGGCGCCAATCCGGGGCTGATGCAGCAGGCGGCACGTAGCTTCAACAACGATTACTCGCTGGTTCGCCTCTATGCGATGGGCATTGACGCCTGGACGCTGGCTAACCACTTCAGCGAAATGCGTCAGATGCCCGGTTTCCATATCGACGGCAACACCGGGCAGCTGAGCGCCACGCAGGATTGCGTCATCAACAGGAAGTTGACATGGAGCCAGTATCGTCAGGGACAGGTGGTCCCGGCCAGCTAAGCCGTCAGCAAAAGGGCGCGCGCTATGAACTGATGGCGCGGCGTTATCTGGAGCAGAAAGGGCTGGTGTTCGTCGCCGCCAACGTGCGATATCGTGTTGGCGAGCTTGATTTGATTATGCGTGACGGGCGACAGTGGGTCTTCGTCGAGGTACGCTACCGTCGCGACGCGCGTTTTGGCGGCGCGGCGATGAGCATCACCTGGCGCAAGCAGCAGAAGCTGTTGCGCAGCGCGGCCCTGTGGCTGGCGGCGCGCAACGCCAGTTTTGATACGGTTGACTGTCGTTTCGACGTGGTCGCCATTACCGGGCAGCAGCTGTCATGGCTGCCCGATGCGTTTCAAGCCCACAATTAGAACCAGGTGGTAGTGTGCTGGAAAGAATTAAAGCCTGTTTTACTGAGAGTATACAAACGCAGATCGCCGCTGCGGAGGCGTTGCCCGACGCGATTTCCCGCGCGGCGATCGCCATGGTGCAATCGTTGCTGAACGGCAACAAGATCCTCTGTTGCGGCAACGGCACGTCGGCAGCCAATGCGCAGCATTTCGCCGCCAGCATGATTAACCGTTATGAAGCGGAGCGTCCCAGCCTGCCGGCGCTGGCGCTGAACGCGGATAATGTGCTGCTGACCGCCATCGGCAACGACCGGCTGCATAACGAAGTCTACGCCAAACAGGTGCGCGCGCTGGGGCAGACGGGCGATGTGCTGCTGGCGATTTCAACCCGCGGCAACAGCCGGGATATCGTTAAAGCAGTCGAGGCGGCGGTCACGCGCGATATGACCATTATCGCCCTGACCGGTTATGACGGCGGCGAGCTGGCCGGCCTGCTGGGACCGCAGGATGTGGAGATTCGCATTCCATCACACAGAAGCGCCAGGATTCATGAAATGCATATGCTTACCGTGAACTGCCTGTGTGATTTGATTGATAACACTCTGTTTCCACACCAGGAATAAATAAGGAGATGCAATGAAGGCATTATCAGCACTGGCAGTGATTCTTGCCGCCCTGGTATTACAGGGCTGCGCCGCCGTGGTGGTGGGCAGCGCGGCTGTTGCCACCAAGACGGCGACCGATCCGCGCACCGTCGGCACTCAGGTGGATGACGGCACGCTGGAGCTGCGCGTCAGCAATGCGCTGGCGAAAGATCAGCAGATTAAAAACGACGCGCATATCGTCGCCACTGCCTATCAGGGCAAAGTGCTGCTGACCGGCCAGGCGCCGAGCAGCGAAGTGGCGGAGCGCGCGAAGCAGATCGCGGTCGGCGTGGATGGCGCGACGGAGGTCTATAACGAAATACGTCAGGGGCCGAAAGTGACGCTGGGCACCGCGTCGTCCGATACCTGGATCACCACCAAAGTGCGTTCTCAGCTGCTGGGCAGCGATCAGGTGAAATCCTCCAACGTGAAGGTCACCACCGAGAACGGCGAGGTGTTTCTGCTGGGGCTGGTGACGCAGGCGGAAGCCAGCGCGGCGGCGGATATCGCCAGCCGGGTGAGCGGGGTGAAGCATGTCACCACTGCCTTTACTATTCTAAAATAACGCTTCAGGGGCGGCCTCAGCGCCGCCCCGTTTTTTTATTACGCCAGCAGATCGACCACCAGCGCGCGCAGCGGCGTTTGCGCCTCTATGCAGAGGCTGGCCTCATCACGAATAAAAGCCCCGTCGCCGCAGCCCAGTTCCTCCCGCTCGCCGTTCGCCGTCAGCGCCTGAAAAGCGCCGTGGATCGATTGCAACCAGGCGCGCGAGCCCCGCAGCGGCTGCTGCCAGCGTTCGCCGGGCGCCAGCTGAATATGATGTATCCAGACCTGCTGACGCACCTGCAAACTGCCTTTTTCGCCGTCGGGCGAAGCGATAAGCTGATGCGTCTCCTCCTTCCCCAGCGACATTTGCTGCACCAGCGGATTTTCCCGCGTCGGGCAGGCGTCGAGCCAGAGCTGGATGCGCGTCAGCGGCGCTTCCTTGCTTACGTTCAGCTCGCTGTACGTAACGCCGGGCTGGGTGGCGAGCAGCAGCGCCTCGCCGCTTGCCGCGCGGCTGTAGTTGCCTTCGCTGTCGCGGTATTCCGCTTCGCCCTGTAGGATAAGATTAAGGATATCCACCTGCGGGTAGGTGCGTGGTTGAAAGGCGGCGCCGGGCGCCAGCACTTCCTGATTCAGCACGCGCAGCGACGCGTACCCCAAAAGTTTCGGATCAAAGTAGTGCCCAAAGGAAAATGTATAGCGCGCCTGCAGCCAGCCGTAATCCGCGTGGCCGCACTGTTGCGCGGTGCGTGACATCATCATAGTTATATTACCTCCCATCAGCGCCAGCCTTTACCACCAGCGGGCCGCTCAGGTTTCCATGGTAAATATCTGGACGGCGGATTGTTAGCCAGTTAATCTGCCAGGCATATTCAAAATTACTGACAGAGACGCGCTATGGCAAAAGATAGGGCTTTAACCCTCGAAGCATTACGCGTGATGGATGCTATCGATCGGCGCGGCAGCTTTGCGGCCGCTGCGGATGAACTGGGACGCGTGCCGTCGGCGCTGAGCTACACCATGCAGAAGCTGGAAGAGGAGCTGGATGTGGTGCTGTTCGACCGTTCCGGCCATCGCACCAAATTCACCAACGTGGGACGCATGCTGTTGGAGCGCGGCAGGGTGCTGCTGGAAGCGGCTGATAAGCTGACTACCGACGCGGAAGCGCTGGCGCGCGGCTGGGAAACACACCTGACGATTGTGACCGAAGCATTGGTGCCTACCGAATCGCTTTTCCCGCTGGTGGAAAAACTCTCGGAGAAGGCCAATACGCAAATCTCGCTGATCACCGAAGTGCTGGCGGGCGCGTGGGAGCGGCTGGAGCAGGGGCGCGCCGACATTGTGGTGGCGCCCGATCTGCATTTCCGCGCCTCGACAGAAATCAACACCCGCAAGCTCTACAGCATTATGAGCGTGATTGTCGCCAGCCCGGATCACCCGATCCATCAGGAGCCGGAGCCGCTGTCGGAGGCGACGCGCGTGAAATATCGCGGCATCGCGGTAGCGGATACCGCGCGTGAAAGGCCGGTGCTGACGGTACAACTGCTGGACAAGCAGCAGCGCCTGACGCTGAGCAGTATGGATGATAAGCGGCGTGCACTGCTGGCGGGGCTGGGCGTGGCGAGCATGCCTTATCCGATGGTGGAGCGGGACATTGCCGAAGGGCGTCTGCGCGTCGTCAGCCCGGAAACCACGAGCGAGATCGATATTATCATGGCCTGGCGGCGCGATAGCATGGGCGAGGCGAAAGCCTGGTGCCTGCGTGAGATCCCGCGCCTGCTGGGAAGAAAAGGGTAACCGGCGGTTACCCGCTCTATGCCGTTAAACCGATTCCGGGAAGCGTTCGTCGCGCCCGTGCGGTTCATCCCAGTTTATCGCCGGGCCAAGGGAGATAACGCCGCTGGGATTGATGGTTTTATGGCTGCGATAGTAATGATGGCGAATATGCTCAAGGTTTACCGTTTCGGCGATGCCGGGCATCTGCCAGATGTCGCGCAGGAAGCCGTTCAGGTTTAAGTAATCGCCGATACGCTGCTGGTCGCATTTAAAATGGGTAACGTAAACCGGATCGAAACGCACCAGCGTGGTCCAAAGGCGCAGATCCGCCTCGGTGAGCTGGTTGCCGGCCAGCCAGCGATGCTGGCCGAGGATCTGCTCCAGACGGTTCAGCGACTGGAACAGCGCGGTCGCCGCTTCCTCGTAGGCCGCCTGCGAGGTGGCGAAGCCCGCCTTATAGACGCCGTTATTGACCGTGTCATAGATCCAGCCGTTAAGCTCATCGATTTTTTCACGCAGGGCGACAGGGTAGTAATCGCCGGCGCGCGCGCCCACCGCGTCAAACGCGGAGTTCAGCATGCGAATGATATCGGCGGACTCGTTGCTGACGATCGTCTGCTGCTGCTTATCCCACAGCACCGGAACGGTCACGCGGCCGCTGTACTGCGCATCGGCGTGCTGATAAAGCTGATAGAGAAAATCGTGCTGGTAGAGATCGTCGCCGGTCGCCGCAGGAAAATCGGTGGCGAAGGTCCAGCCGTTTTCCAGCATTAGCGGATGCACCACTGATACAGAAATCATCTGCTCCAGCCCCTTCAACTGACGCATCAGCAGCGTACGGTGCGCCCAGGGACAGGCAAGCGAGACATAGAGATGGTAGCGATCGCGCTCGGCGGGGAAGCCCCCTTTGCCGGTCGGCCCGGCGCTGCCGTCAGCCGTCACCCAGTTACGAAAGGCGGATTCAGATCGCTTAAAGCGGCCGCCGGTCGATTTTGTGTCATACCAGGTATCCTGCCAGACGCCGTCAATCAGTTGTCCCATAACTCCTCCAAAATGAAAGGAGCGAGAATGGAATCATCCTCGCCCTTTTGTTATTGAGTATAGCAACCGCTTACCACTTTTTACCCAGCAGGCGGTCGATGCTGTAAGCGCCTGGCCCGGTGATGCCCAGCAGCAGGAAGCCGCCCGCCATCGTCACGTTTTTCATAAACATAATCGAGTTCACTCCTTCCGCGAAGTTGCTGTGGAACAGGAAGGCCGTCAGCAACGTGAAGAGCGCAGTGAAGAGGGCGGTAAAGCGCGTCAGGAAGCCGAACAGAATCGCCAGGCCGCCGCCGAGCTCCAACAAAATAACCAGCGGCAGGATAAACGCGGGTACGCCCATCGCTTGCATGTACTGCGCCGTGGCGTCATAGCCGCTGATTTTGCCCCAGCCGGAAACGATATAAAGGATCGGCATTAAAATGCGTGCGACCAGCAGACCAGTATCTTCTAATTTTTTCATCATCTTTCCCCAGTGTTGGTTTGCTGCAAACGAAGCGCGTCTGAGCAATTAAATTCAGTGGTAACGGGCTATTAGGCGCCGTGTTTGCTAACTGAGGAGGATAATAGGCGGAGTGCGCAAGATATGTAAGCGAGATAAACTGTCAAAGAAATTCAATAAAGTTGATGGTGGCTGCCCCGCGTTAAACAGGGCAGTCAGAGAGGCGTTAATGCTTTTGCGGCAGGTTGGCTTTTACCAGACGCCAGGTGCTCCAGATGCCGAAGCCGCGCTTGGCCCAGCGCATAAGGAAGTTAGGATTGCGTACCGACCAGACCGCCAGCGCGCTGCTGCCGATGGCGATATAGCTGCGCAGGCTTAACAGCGTCATCCAACCGCGATCGTAGCGGGCGGTTTCCAACAGCCAGTCACGTCGGGCCGCGCTAAGATCGAGGCGCTGCTGGTGAATGGCGATCAACAGATCCGCTTTACGTTGCTCACGGTCAGCACGGTTCATGGATGGCGATCCTCCAGCATCTGACGATCGGAAGCGAGCTCCTTGCGCGTATGATGAAGCAATGTGGATTTGCGTGATTTACGCAACGTCCACAGGCCGAAAATTAGCGCCAGTAGGAAAAGCACGCCGGTCGTGATGCCGATCGCCATCAGGCGGTACTGCGCGTCAACGGCCCAAATCACCAGTACCATCAGGCTCATCAGCCCAAACGCGGTGAACAGCATCGTCAGGCCAGTCATCAACAGCATCTGTATCAGATTCGCCTTTTCCTCTTCCAGCTCGACCACTGCCAGGCGCACACGGGTTTCTACCATGCCAACCAGCGTAGTAACAAGACGCTGTCCGATGTTTATGACCCCTTTGCCCGGGCCTTGGCTTTGCTGAGAATGGGCCATAATTAACGACGCGAAACCAGCATGCCAAGCACCAGACCCACGGCTGCGCCGATGCCGACGCCGTGCCATGGGTTTTCACGCACGTAATCGTCAGCGCGGCCCACCGCTTCACGGGTGGTCTGCGACAGGCGATCGCCGGTTTCGCCCAGGCGCAGGCGCGATTCGTCCAGCGCGGCGCGCGCTTTGCTACGCAGCTTGTCCAGTTCGGATTTCGATTTATCGGTAGAGTGGCTCAGCACCTCTTCCAGCGTATCCGCCAGGTTTTTCAGCTCGGCGCGCAGGTGTTCTGACGTAGTATCTTTTGACATGAAACACTCCTTTATTCTCAGGCAATGTACGCTGTAAATGGATTAGTAGGGCGCTGACTGTAGCGCTTTCAGCTCTTCGCGCTCTTCCTGTAGTTTGCGTTGGCGTTTGGCGATTTTCTCTTTATCGCCATCTTCCTGGGCATCTTTTAAATCCTGTTCACGCTCGGCCACTTCACGCTGCTTAGCCTTGATATTCTCCTGATGCGCCGCCTTCAGCTTTTCATCGCTGCAGTTGGCCTGCACTTCAGTCAGGGCGCGTTCCAGGCCGTTCACCCGGCGTTGATTATCATGTTGTTTGGCAGCCGCGATTTCTTGCTCTATCGTCTTCTCTTTCTGCATACAGAGCGGGCCAGCCGCCTGTACAAAACCTGAAAAAGAAACGAGCGCCAGAAAAAGCGAGGTACGAAATTTCATCTGATAATGACCTTCCATTGTTAAATTCAGCCGCTCCCTGTGAACGGTATCGATGCAGCGATTATAAGGCTGGCAACCATGCCGCTTTATAACCTTTTGTAAGAATAGACACTCTTTAGCGAAAGCTCAAAAAGTGTTGGCGAAGAAGGAATGTTCTGAGGGCGAAAAGGCGCGCCGGCTGAGTGAAATCAGCCAACCGACTGCTGACGCAGCGAAATTTTATTCAGCCAGCCGTTGCCAGTGCCGTTTTCCAGCTGCGCGATATCAAAACCGTGGGGCAGAATTTTATGCAGCGCGCGCTGTGCCGCCTGACTCTGCTCCTGCGATTCAAAACGCAGCACCAGCGAGTCCTGAGCCGGAGTAATGCTTTTTACCTGAATGCCTAAGGCGTTGAGCTGCTGCCAGACGTAAAAACCGTCCGGCAGCGTGACGCCCTGATGAGCGGCGCGGATCAGCAGCGCATTTTCATGACGAAACAGCGCGGGAACGATGGCGAAGGCGAGAATCGCCAGCAGACCGGCCAGCAGCCAGCGCAGCGGCTGGCGCAGAAGAGGTTGCAGCCAGCGCATCATGACTGACCTTTTTGGTTGCTGTTGGCCTGGCGTTTACGCCACAGCACCAGCAGCGATCCGAACAGTCCCACCACCAGCAGCACCAGCGGCAGCAGCATCAGGCAGAACATCAACTCATCTTCATAACGGCGGAAAATAGGCGTTTTGCCCAGCGCAAAGCCCATTACCGTCAAAATCAACACCCACAGAAAGCCGCTCATCCAGTTGAAGAACTGAAAACGGGTATTGCTGAGACCGGAAAGACCGGCGATGGTCGGCAGCAGCGTGCGCACAAAAGCGATAAAGCGGCCGATTAACAGCGCCGAGAGGCCGTGGCGGTGAAACAACTGGTGCGCGCGCTGATGGTACTGCGCGGGCAGGTGCGACAGCCACTTTTGCACCGTAGGCGTATTGCCCAGCCATTTGCCCTGAATATAGCTGACCCAGCAGCCGAGGCTGGCGGCGGTAGTGAGAATAAACAGGGTAAGCGGGAAATTCATCGTGCCTTTCGCGATCAGCACGCCGACTAAAATCAGCAGGCTGTCGCCAGGCAGAAAGGCGGCAGGCAGCAGGCCATTTTCCAGAAACAGGATCATAAACAGCACACCATATATCGCCCAGACCAGCGTCGGATCGGCCAGGGTTTCAAAATCTTGTTGCCATAAGGCTTGCAACAACGCTTTTAAAATATCCATTCAATGTTCCTGAACTTCATTGGTAACGCCGGCTCATCGGTGACTGGCCGGGACAGCGGGCAGGCGGTTTTTGTTTAGTGTAGTCGCCGCTATCACAGGCCGGGTACTTGCTTTCTGCCGGAATGGCGTAAAAAAACGACGCGTTCCTCTTTCCCTCTGCGAAACGGTAAGAAAAGGCGGATAACTGTAACAAAATCCACAGATACGAGACAGGGAAAGTTAGCACAGGATGAGATTTTTACCGTTGAAAATTATTAGCAGAAAGGAGTTTTACACAGGCTGACACTAAAGTAAGTTTACTGACTTTAGACGCTTTGTTAGCCAAAGCGCCTGTTTTTAACGGGAAGAGGTGGGATCGGGTAAAATAACCGGATTTTCAGCGAACATATAGCGATCTACATTAAATTCAAAATCGTCAGTGGTGGCGTTAAACAACATCTGACGCGTATTTTCCAGATGTTGCCACATCGCCAGCTTAGCGGCTGCGGGATCTTTACGAATCAGCGCTTTCAGTATGGCGTCGTGATCGCTGCACCAGCTGCCGATCGAGCGCTCGTCAATATGTTCATGCAGCTTCAGCCAGTAGGGGTTGTGCATACGGTGCAGCCACATCTTTTCGACGATGGCGGCCAGCGCGCTGTTCTGCGTCGCCATGGCGATTTTTACATGGAAGCGCATGTCCCACTCTGAATCGCGGAAGCGATCCTCTTTACGCGCCTGCTCCTGAATCTCCATCAGCTGCACGATATCCTGGCGTGTTACGCGCGTGGCGGCGAACTCCGCCACATTGCTTTCAATCAGCTGGCGCGCCTGCAACAGTTCAAACGGGCCGAAGTTGGCGAACTCCAGCTGGCTGTCGGTGACGACGCGATGACTCTGCTGATTGGAAATCACATGAATGCCGGAGCCTTTGCGCACCTCAACATAGCCTTCCACTTCGAGCATGATGATCGCTTCGCGCACCACGGTGCGGCTAACCTGCATCTCTTCGGCAATCAGGCGTTCGGCAGGCAGTTTATCGCCCACCCGATACTGACCCGCCTCAATGCGGGTTTTTAACTCTGAGGCCAGCTGTTGATAAAGACGACGTGGTTCGCTGATATCCATAGGCAAATCCATAGCAGAGAAATTCTTGAAGTTGTTATACCACTTACCGAACGCCGGGCCAATGGTTGTGGCGTGTGGTCCACAGGAAATGCGAGGGAAGACGCACTTCTGCTGCGCGCAGAGGATAACGTTAAAAGAGAATGCGGGACAGAGGATAAAGAGGGGAAAAGCGTCAGAAAGCAGGCGCGCCTTAACACGCCTGCTGGAGAGTTTAGCTGCGAACCGGCGCGCCGGCGACGGACGCAACCTGCTCCTGCTGTAATTCGGAAACCGGTTTGTTTTTCAGCACCGTCCATATGACCACCGCGCCCAGCAGATCGAACACCGCCAGCGCGGCGAACAACGGGCTGAAGCCCAGCGTGTCGGCCAGCGCCCCGACCACCAGCGCGAACAGGGTGCTGGCGGTCCAGGCCGCCATGCCGGTCAGACCGTTGGCGGTCGCCACCTCATTACGGCCAAAAACATCGGAGGAAAGCGTAATCAGCGAACCGGACAGCGCCTGATGCGCAAAACCGCCGATGCAGAGCAGACCGATCGCCACGTAAGGGCTGGTGAACAGACCGATGGTGCCAGGGCCGATCATCAGCACCGCGCCCATGGTGACCACCAGCTTACGCGAAACGATCAGGTTAACGCCGAAGATACGCTGGAACAGCGGGGGCAGATAGCCGCCGACGATGCAGCCGAGATCGGCGAACAGCATCGGCATCCAGGCGAACATCGCGATCTCTTTCAGGTTAAAGCCATAGACCTTAAACATAAACAGCGGGATCCAGGCGTTAAAAGTGCCCCAGGCTGGCTCGGCGAGAAAGCGCGGCAGGGCGATGCCCCAGAACTGGCGGTTACGCAGGATCTGACCAGCGCTCATTTTCTTGCCGTTGCTGACCTGATGATGCGCTTCCTGACCAGAAAGAATGTAGTCGCGTTCTTCCTCGCTCAGCCTGGTCTGCTTTTTAGGATGTTTATAGAAGATCAGCCAGCAAACCGCCCAAATCATACTGAGGACGCCGGTGATGATAAATGCTATTTCCCAGCTGTGGGCGACGATGGCCCAGACCACCAGCGGCGGCGCGACCATAGCGCCGATAGAGGAGCCGACGTTGAAATAGCCCACGGCGATGGAACGCTCTTTCGCCGGGAACCACTCGCTGCTGGCTTTCAGGCCGGCAGGGATCATCGCGGCTTCCGCCGCGCCGACCGCGCCGCGCGCAATCGCCAGGCCGCCCCAGCTGCCCGCCAGCGCGGTGGCGGCGCAGAAGACCGCCCAAAGGATGGCGAACATCGCATAGCCAATTTTGGTGCCGAGAACATCAAGAACATAACCCGCGACCGGCTGCATGATGGTATAGCAGGCCGAGTAAGCGGCGACGATATAGGAGTATTGTTGGGTGGTAATGTGAAGCTGATCCTGGAGCGTAGGCGCGGCAACGGCAATGGCGTTGCGCGTCAGGTAACCCAGCACGGTACCGATGGTCACCAGACCGATCATATACCAGCGTAGCCCTTTTATTTTACGCATGTCATACCTCTTCCAGTTCTGTATGCGGCCCGTGCCGCTGTTGTTGTTATGCGGGGCTGCCTGCTGACCAAGGCTGACAGAGAGCATCTGTGAACCTGGTGCTGCGAGCGCCCGTTTTTTATTCCTTGCCTTTAAAAAACATTCGTTCAGTAAATTCTGACCGGCAGACGATAACTTGTCATACCGATTTAAAAGTTGAATGCCATCACAAAAACCATTTTTGCGATATGGGATAATAAAAATCACTAAATGTCAGGTTCTTACTGGTTTGCAGGGCGACAGGCAGCAGTATTAGCCAGACAAAGCTGTCTGATATGTGAGCTGTATCGCAAAATAATCGCTGCGCCGCCGCAAATTGGTATGATAACTTTTCGCCATCAGGTGGATGCATCTGCGCCGTTCATGCAAGAGGAGACCGGAATGTCCCGTTTTATGACCGAAGATTTTTTGCTCGACACCGAATTTTCCCGCCGTCTTTACCACGACTACGCGGCCGATCAGCCGATTTTCGATTATCACTGCCACCTGCCGCCGCAGCAGATCGCGGAAAACTATCGTTTTAAAAATCTGTACGACATCTGGCTTAAGGGCGACCACTATAAATGGCGTGCGATGCGCGCGAACGGCGTGCCGGAAGCGCTTTGCACCGGCGACGCCAGCGATCGTGAAAAATTCAACGCCTGGGCACGCACCGTCCCGCATACCATCGGCAACCCGCTTTATCACTGGACGCATCTTGAACTGCGCCGCCCGTTCGGCATCACCGACGTGCTGCTGTCGGAAAAAACCGCCGATCGCATCTGGAACGCGTGCAACGAGCTGCTGGCGCAGGACGCGTTCAGCGCACGCGGCATCATGCAGCAGATGAATGTACGCATGGTGGGCACCACCGACGATCCGATCGACGATTTACAGCACCATCAGCGTTTGGCGCAGGATGCCAGCTTCAGCATTAAGGTGCTGCCGAGCTGGCGTCCCGATAAGGCGTTCAATATCGAGGCGGAAGGGTTCGCGGAGTATATGAACAAGCTTGGCGCGGTAGCGGACGTGGATATTCGTCGCTTCGACGATTTGCGGCGCGCGCTGAGCAAACGGCTCGACCATTTCGCCGCGCACGGCTGTAAGGTTTCCGATCACGCGCTGGATGTCGTGCTGTACGCCGAAGCGGACGACGCCGCGCTGGATCAGATTCTGGCGAACCGGCTTCAGGGCAACGCGCCTTCCGAACATGAAGCTGCGCAGTTTAAAACCGCAGTGCTGGTCTGGCTGGGTGCGGAATACGCCCGACGCGGCTGGGTGCAGCAGTACCATATCGGCGCGCTGCGCAATAACAACCGTCGTCAGCTGCAGCTGCTGGGCCCGGATGTCGGCTTCGACTCCATTAACGACCGCCCACTGGCGGAACCGCTGGCGCGCCTGCTGGACGCGCAGAATCGCGACAACGCGCTGCCGAAAACCATCCTTTACTGCCTGAACCCGCGCGATAACGAAGTACTGGCGACGATGGCGGGCAATTTCCAGGGCGAAGGCGAGCCGGGCAAAATGCAGTTCGGTTCCGCATGGTGGTTTAACGATCAGCTGGACGGCATGCAGCGCCAGATGACCCAGCTGGCGCAGATGGGCCTGTTAAGCCGCTTCGTCGGCATGCTCACCGACAGCCGCAGCTTCCTTTCCTATACCCGTCACGAATATTTCCGTCGGCTGCTCTGCCAGATGATTGGACGCTGGGTAGAGAACGGCGAGGCGCCGGCGGATATCGATCTGCTGGGCAACATGGTGCAGAACATCTGCTTCAATAATGCCCGCGACTATTTCGGCATTGAGCTTTAATCCGAGGAAAATGCATGCAAACCCTTAACCGCGCCGCTTTTCCGGGACCGCAATACCCCACCCGCATTATTCAGTTCGGCGAGGGCAACTTTCTGCGCGCCTTTATCGACTGGCAGATCGATCTGCTCAATGTCCACGGCGGCCTGGATGCGGGCGTCACGGTGATTCGACCGCTTAATCGGCGCGTGGACTATTCGCTCAATCATCAGGACGGGCTTTACACCGCGCTAATCCGTGGCCTGAACGCACAGGGCGAGGTGGTTAGCGAGCCACGGCTGATTCGGTCGGTTAACGAAGAGATCCAGCCCTGGGAGCAATTTGAGCCGTTTATCGCGCTGGCGCGCGATCCGCAGATCCGCTTTATGTTCTCCAACACCACCGAGGCGGGCATCGCTTTCAACGCCGAGGATCGGCCGGACGATCGCCCGACGCGATCTTTCCCCGGCAAGCTGACCCAGCTGCTGTGGGCGCGCTGGCAGCACTTTTCCGGCGCGGCGGATAAAGGCTGGATCCTGCTGCCCTGCGAGCTGATCGATGACAACGGCGATACGCTGCGCGAGATGGTGCTGCGCTATGCGCAGCTCTGGCAGCTGCCGTCAGCCTTTAGCGACTGGATCGTGCAACACAACATCTTCTGCAACACGCTGGTGGATCGCATTGTACCCGGCTATCCGAAAGAGGACGCTGAGGAGATCTTCGCTCAGCTTGGCTACCGCGATCCGCTGCTGGTGGCGGGCGAGGTCTTTTACCAGTTTGTGATTCAGGGGCCGCAGCAGGTCGCCGACGAGCTGCGGCTGAACGCGCTGCCGCTTAATATCCGCCTGGTGGATGACATTAAGCCGTGGAAAGAGCAGAAGGTCGCCATTCTCAACGGCGCGCACACCGCGATGGTGCCGGTCGCCTGGCTTTCCGGCCTGGAGACCGTCGGGGAAGCGATGAATGACGCAGAGATCGCCAGCTTCGTCGACGCTCTGCTGCGTCAGGAGGTGATCCCGACGCTCGATCTGCCGGCGGAAGATCTGCACCGCTTCGCCGATGCGGTGCTGGGGCGCTTCCGCAATCCGTTTATTCGTCATCAGCTCTCTGCCATCGCGCTGAACAGCATGACCAAGTTCCGCACGCGCCTGCTGCCGCAGCTGCTGGCCGGGCATCAGCAAACCGGGCAGTGGCCGACACGCATCACCTTCGCGCTGGCGGCGCTGCTGGCATACTATCGCGGCGAGCGCGACGGCGAGGCCTGGGCGCTACAGGATGACGCGCAGTGGCTGGATCGCTTCGCTACGCTCTGGCCGCAGCAGGCGCAGGGCGCCATCTCGCTGCGACAGCTGGTCGCCGCCGTGCTGAGCGATGCACAACACTGGCAACAGGATCTGAGTCAGCTGCCAGGACTGGTTGACGCCGTTGCCGCACACCTGCAAACCATCACCGCTCAGGGAATGCGGGCGGCTATACCAAAATGAGGAACAGCGGCTATGCAACAGGCAATTAAAATCGCGCCGCGCGACAACGTCGCCGTCGCGCTCAGCGATCTGGATGAGGGCAGCATATTGACGCTTGATGGCGTGATGGTCACGTTGCGTCAGCCGATTGGTCGCGGGCACAAGTTCGCGCTGCGGCCCATTGCGGTCAATGAACATATCATCAAGTACGGACTGCCGATCGGTCACGCCACGCAGACGATTGATGTCGGCGAGCATGTCCATGCCCAGAATGCGCGCACCAACCTCAGCGATCTGGATGAGTATCAGTACCAGCCCGATTTTCTGACATTGCCGCCGCAGGCCGCCGATCGTGACGTACAGATCTATCGTCGGGCCAACGGCGAAGTGGGCATCCGCAATGAGCTGTGGATTCTGCCGACCGTAGGCTGCGTCAATGGCATCGCGCGTCAGATCCTGCAACGCTTTCTGCGTGAAACCAATGACGCCACGGATATCGACGGCGTGCATCTCTTCAGTCATCCGTTCGGCTGTTCGCAGCTGGGGCAGGATCATGAGAATACCCGCACCATGCTGCAAAATATGGTGCGTCACCCTAACGCTGGCGCGGTGCTGGTGATTGGGCTCGGCTGCGAGAACAATCAGGTGGATACCTTCCGTGAAACGCTGGGCGACTATGACAGCGATCGCGTCAGCTTTATGATCTGTCAACAGCAAGAAGATGAGGTCGAAGCGGGGTTGACGCGCCTGCACCAGCTTTATGAGAAAATGCGTCATGACCGGCGCGAGCCGGGACGCCTGAGCGAGCTGAAGTTCGGCCTGGAGTGCGGCGGATCGGACGGCTTCTCCGGCATCACCGCCAATCCGATGCTGGGCCGCTTTTCCGACCGGATGATTGCCAACGGAGGTACCACGGTGCTGACTGAAGTGCCGGAGATGTTCGGCGCCGAGCGTATTCTGATGAGCCGTTGCTGCGATGAGTCTACCTTCGAAAAAACGGTGGAGATGATCAACGATTTCAAACGCTACTTTATCGCCCATCAGCAGCCGATCTATGAAAATCCGTCGCCGGGCAACAAGGCGGGCGGCATTACCACGCTGGAGGAAAAATCGCTGGGCTGCACGCAAAAGGCGGGCCAGAGCCAGGTGGTGGACGTGCTGAAGTATGGTGAGCGGCTGCGTCAGCCGGGCTTAAATCTGCTCAGCGCGCCGGGCAACGATGCGGTGGCGACCAGCGCGCTGGCGGGCGCCGGCTGTCATATGGTGCTGTTCACTACCGGTCGCGGCACGCCCTACGGCGGCTTTGTGCCGACGGTGAAAATCGCCACCAACAGCGAGCTGGCGGAACGCAAGCCGCACTGGATCGATTTTAACGCCGGGCCGCTGGTGCAGGGTATGCCGATGGAGAGCCTGCTGGACAGCTTTGTCGATTACATCGTCGAAGTGGCGAACGGCAAACTGACCAACAACGAACGCAACGATTTCCGCGAGCTGGCGATTTTCAAAAGCGGCGTCACGCTGTAGGCCAAAAAAAGGCGACCCGAAGGTCGCCTGCGCGCCCGCAGCGGGCGTATTGGCCGATCAAAGAAACGTTCTTCCTGACCTCGTATCCCGCGTCGATCTGTCGCGGGACTTTTATTTTCGCGTTAGCCGATATTTTTCGCCGCTTCGCGGCGCTCTTCCGCCTGACAAACCGCCGCGGTAAACAGGATATCGGTAGAGGAGTTCAGCGCGGTTTCCGCCGAGTCCTGCAATACGCCGATAATAAAGCCGACTGCCACCACCTGCATCGCGACATCATTCGGAATGCCGAACATATTGCAGGCCACCGGGATCAGCAGCAGCGAGCCGCCCGCTACGCCGGACGCGCCGCAGGCGCACAGCGAAGCGACCAGGCTAAGCAGCACGGCGGTCGGCACATCGACATGGATGCCCAGCGTATGCACGGCGGCCAACGTCAGCACGGTAATGGTGATGGCGGCGCCCGCCATACTGATGGTCGCGCCCAGCGGAATCGAAACGGAGTAGGTATCTTCATCCAGATTCAGGCGTTTCGCCAGCGCCATATTCACTGGAATATTGGCGGCAGAGCTGCGGGTAAAGAAGGCGGTTACGCCGCTTTCGCGCAGGCAGGTAAACACCAGCGGATAAGGGTTGCGGCGGATCTGCCACCAGACCAGAATCGGGTTGAATACCAGCGCCATCAGCAGCATACAGCCGATCAGCAGCGTAAGCAGATGAGCGTAGTTCCACAGTGCCGAGAAGCCGGTTGACGCCAGAATCGACGCCACCAGACCGAAAATGCCCAGCGGCGCGCAGCGGATCACCATACGCACCACCCAGGTTACCGCTTCAGAGGCATCGTTCAGCAGCTGACGCGTAGTGTCGCTACTGTGGCGGAAGGCGATGCCCAGACCGATCGCCCAGACCAGAATGCCGATATAGTTGGCGTTCATCAGCGCGTCGATTGGGTTCGCCACCATGCTCATCAGCAGACCGTGCAGCACCTCGATAATGCCGGAGGGCGGCGTGATATCAGTCTGCGCCGCCTTCAGCGTCAGCGTTTGCGGCCAGAGATGACTGCACACCACCGCCACCACGGCGGCGAAAAAGGTGCTCAGCAGATAGAGCGCGATGATCGGGCGAATATTGCTTTTCTGCCCCTGCTTATGGTTGGCAATCGAGGCGATCACCAGCACCAGCACCAGCAGCGGCGCCACCGCCTTCAGCGCGCTGACGAACAGCGAACCCAGCAGGCCGACGGCCAGCGCCGTCTCTTTAGAGAACCAGGCAAGGGCGATGCCCGCCGCCAGGCCGATCATGATTTGTTTTACCAGACTGCCGCCAAACAGGCGCGCAATCAGCGTGGAGGAGCTTTTTACCATCGTCAGAACCAGTCTTTGTTATCGTTACCGAGGCCGCCTCGCGAGACGACAAAACGGCATGTGTGTTTGCCGGGGGAGTATAAGGAAATGCGATGGCAGGAAAAGCAGAAATTCTTGCTTTCCGCGCTGGATCATCTTTTTTTATTTCTGTGTAACCGAACTGTGATAGTGATTACATTTAATACACCGGTTTAATACAACATTATGAGCGGGGCGCAGCGCGCCCGCGGCATATTATTTTGTCAGCTGTTTACGATCATTTTTTCGGTTAACCAGGGCGTTGATTAGCAGCGTCAGGCCAAGAATGGTGCCGACTACGCTCAGCGAAACCGAGACGGGGATATGCCAGATATCCACGATCAGCATCTTGATGCCGATAAACACCAGCACAATCGCCAGGCCATATTTCAGCATCGAGAAACGCTCCGCCACGCCTGACAGCAGGAAATACATGGCGCGCAGGCCGAGAATGGCGAACAGGTTCGAAGTCAGCACGATAAAGGGATCGGTGGTGACGGCGAAGATCGCCGGAATGCTGTCGACGGCGAAGATTACGTCGCTCAGCTCAACCATAATCAGCACCAGCAGCAGCGGCGTGGCGTACAGCAGCCCGTTGCGACGCACAAAGAACTTTTCGCCTTCGATATTATCGGTCATGCGCAGATGGCTGCGCAGCCAGCGCACAACCGGCTTATCGCCTACCGAGTTTTCATCATCCTCTTTGCTGAAGGCCATCTTAATGCCGGTCAGCAGCAGGAAGGCGCCAAACAGGTAGAGGATCCAGCTGAATTGCGTCACCAGCCAGCTGCCGGCGAAGATCATAATGGTGCGCAACACGATAGCACCCAGCACGCCGTAGATCAGCACGCGGCGCTGGTAGGCGGGCGGGACGGCGAAATAGCCGAACAGCATCAGCCAGACGAACACGTTATCTACCGCCAGCGCCTTTTCCAGCACGTAGCCGGTTAAAAACGCCATGGTTTGCGTATTCGCCATTTCACGGCCGGCGGAGCCGTCGAGATACCACCAGAACGCGGCGGCGAAAAGCAGCGAAACGGAGACCCAGACCAGCGACCAGGCGGCGGCCTGTTTAAGCGTCATGGTTTGCGCGCCGCGCCGCCCCTGTAAAAAGAGATCGATCGCCAGCATGAGCAGTACGACAACGGAAAAGCTGCCCCAAAGTAATGGAGTACCAACGGTTTGCATAAACATATCCTGTCAATAAACAAAAAACGGCCAACGTCGGAAGACGCCAGCCGCTCTGTTTGCTGCAAGCAAAGCCTCGCCTTCCGGCAAGGTCTCACTTACAACCAGAATCACATTCCGGATTGCCCGATGACCGGATGCGTAACGCATCGTAGTGACGATCGATCGGCTTACAAGTTACTCCCCTTTGCTGAGGCAAAAGATAGTAGGGCGCGCCTAAATAAGCAACGACGGAAAGACATATTTAGAAATATTTACACACGCTTTATGGTGTTTCCCGGTCGGCCGGGAAAACCACGCCGGTTTGCCGCCGGATCTCCGTCAGCCAGCGCGCGGTGCTGAGCGACAGCGCCAGTCCGGGATGCTCGACCTGGCGCTGTGAGACCAGCTCAACAAAGTGCTGCGCTTCATAACGCATCGTGTTGCTGTGCTGCGGCTGCGTCAGATCCTGCGGCTGACCGCCGCGCGGCATAAATACGACGCGCTGGCTTTCAGAAAGCTTTTCAATCACCAGCGATCCCTCTTCGCCCTGAATTTCACTGGGGATATGGGAGTCGCTGACCTTGGAGTGCAGCAGCGTCACGTCGAAATCACCGTAGTCCATGATCACCGAACCGTGCCCGTCAACGCCGCTCTCCAGCAGCGTCGCCTGCGCCTGAACACGCAGCGGATCGCCCCAGAGCGCCAGCGCGCTGGCGAGGCTGTAGTAGCCGATATCCATAATCGACCCGTTGGACCAGCGCGGTTCAAAGGTGTTGGGTCGTTCGCCGTTGAGGTAGCGCGGGTAACGGGATGAATACTGGCAGTAGTTGAACAGCGCTTTGCGCAGCCTGCCGATTTGCGGCAGCGCCTGACGCAGCGCCAGGAAATTGGGCAGGCTGGCAGTTTTAAAGGCTTCAAACAGCACCACGCCGTTTTCGCGCGCGCAGGCGATCATCTGTTCCGCTTCGTGCAGGTTGGAGGCCAGCGGCTTTTCGCAGATCACATGCTTTTTATGGCGTAAAAACAGCAGCGCCTGTTCGCAGTGCAGGGCGTTAGGGCTGGCGAGATAGACGGCGTCAATTTCATCGGAAGCGGCCATCTGTTCCAGCGAAAGAAACAGATGCGCGACGCCGTAATCCTTGTTAAAAGCCTGCGCCTGCTCCAGCGTGCGCGAGTAAACCGCCGTCAGCGTCATGGCGCCGGTTTGCTGCGCGGCCTCGACAAACTGCCGGGTAATCCAGTTAGTGCCTACAATAGCGAAGCGAATCATAAGTCAGTCAGGCTCCTGATCCTTAGCGAAGAGATGCAGAGTAACATGTGCGGCGGTTCGTGCAATGACAACACCGCGCAGGCGATTTGATCCTGCGATCCGCCTTCCAATATGATGGTGCTTCGCCTGAATTCAGGGAACCGCAACAGAAGGATGCGATGTGAGCAGCAGTAAACATGTACTGAACTGGACCAGCATTATGGTCGCGATCCCGGTCGGCTGTGCGGCATCGCTGGTGACGCTGGGCTTTCGACACCTGATAGCGCTGATCAACCAACTGCTGTTTCACAGTGACCGCGACATTACCGTGGCGATAACCGCCTGGCCCTGGTTTTTCTGGCCGTTGCTGGTCGGCGCAGGTGGAGTGATCGCAGGTTTTTTTCTGCGCTATGCCACCTCGCTGGAGCGCCAGCAAACCAGCAAGACTGACTATCTCGACGTGATTAACGCGCGTCTCGACGTCGTGCCGACTAAAACCTCGCTGTTCCGCGCGCTATCATCCATCGCCAGCATCGGCAGCGGCGCGTCGGTGGGGAAAGAGGGGCCGATGGTGCAGCTTTCCGCGCTCTGCGGCAGCCTGATGGGGCGCTTCTGCTTTAAATGCACCACGCTCAGCAACAGCGAGATCGTCGCCATGGCCGCCGCCGCCGGGCTGGCGTCGGTTTACCACGCGCCGCTCGCCTCGGCGATTTTCGTCGCGGAAATCGCCTTCGGCATTACTGCGCTGCAACGGTTGATTCCGCTGATTATCGCGGCGGCGACGGCGGTAATGACCATGTGGTCGCTCGGCTACCGCAACGCGCTTTACCCCTTTGCCGAGGTACAGTTTCAACTCAGCCCGACCACACTGCTGCTGACTGTGGCGATCGGCCTGCTGGCCGGCCTGCTGGGCTGGGCGATGCTTACGCTGATCGGCCGCAGCAGGCAACTCTTTGCAAAAGTAAAAAGCCTGCCGCTGCGCCTGGGGCTGGGCGGCGTGCTGGTGGGCGCGCTGGCGATCGTCTCCACCGATATTCTCGGCAACGGCTATGAAGTGATCGTCAATATTATGGCGGGACGCTATCTGCTGCCCGCGCTGGCGCTGCTGCTGCTGTTGAAAATGGCGGCCACGGCGCTGTCGGTGGGATCGAATGCGGTCGGCGGGCTGTTTACGCCTTCGCTGCTGGTGGGCGCGCTGCTGGGCGTGATCCTCGCCACGCTGGCGCTACAGGCGGGGCTGCCGATTGGCAACGCGCTGCTGTTTGCCGTGGTCGGCATGGCTGCGATGCTGGCGGCGGTCAGCCAGGCGCCGCTGATGGCGATGCTGATGGTGCTGGAAATGACGCTGAACAGCAGCCTGCTGTTTCCGGTGATGATCGCCAGCGTGCTGGCGGCGATGCTCGCCTGGCGTTTACAGGCCGCCAGTACCTATCCGGTGGTGACGCAGCATTTTAACCGCGCCGACGCCAAGCTCGATTTTGATAATGGCGTTATCGAGCAGTTTATCGTGCCCGGCGCGGCGTTGCAGCCGCATGAGTCGGTTGGCCGCGCGCTGGCGGTCAGCTCGCTGAAGAAGGAGCGCTATGTTTACGTGATCAACGATCTGGGCCACTTTCTCGGCGCGGTGTCGATTCACGATATCTCGCGTAAGATCCTCGATCGCGAGCTGACGCTCGATTCGCCGGTAATTTTGGTAATGGACGGCCAGTTTCCCTGCGTGTTCCGCAATCAGACCATTCGCGAGGGATGGGAGGCGTTCGCGCAGGTCACGCTGGAGCGCCTGCCGGTGCTGAATAATCCGCAGGATCGTAAATACCTCGGCGCGTTGACCAAAACCAGCCTGATAAGAAAGGCGAAAGATTTTATCTGACTTAACCGGCGTTGCCTTGTAGCGCCTGGTGCGTCAGCCACAGCCGGGTGTCGAACTCCAGCTGATGATAATCCGGCTCCATATGGCAGCAGAGCTGGTAAAACGCCTTGTTATGATCCTTTTCTTTAATATGCGCCAGCTCATGCACCACGATCATGCGCAAAAACGCTTCCGGCGCCTGACGGAACAGGCTGGCGACGCGGATCTCCGCTCTCGCTTTCAGCTTGCCGCCCTGAATCTGCGACACGGCGGTATGCAGGCCGAGCGCATGTTTTATCACGCGGATTTTGCTGTCGTAGATCACCTTATTCAGCGGCGCCGCGTTGCGTAAATAACGGTTTTTCAGCGCCAGCGTATAGTCGTACAGCGCTTTATCGCTGGTGACGTTGTGCATATCGGGGTAGCGTTTTTCCAGCACCTCGCCGAGGCGCTGTTGATCGATAAGGGTCTGCACCTGGCGCAGCAGCGTGTCAGGATAGCCCTGAAGATAAATTAACGATGACATGACGCGACTCGAATAAAAAGGCAGTATACTGCGCCCCCGCTTTCGGGGCGAAAAGATGCGCAATAGTACCACGCCGAGGAATCCATGAGCCAACCAGAACTGAGCCAACGCACCCTGACCTTACACCGCTTCCCGCGCATGCAGGAAGAAAACCCGCTGCAGGCGTGGGACGCGGCGGATGAATATCTGTTGCAGCAGGCGCTGCCTGCGCCGGAGCAAGGGCCGCTGCTGGTATTCAACGACAGCTTCGGCGCGCTCGCCTGTACGCTGGATCGCCCGCTGTACAGTATCAGCGACTCATGGATTAGCCAGCAGGCGACGCGGCAAAACCTGCGCGACAACGAGCTGGATGAAGATCGCGTGGTGCTGCTCGACAGCCTGGCGCCGCTGCCCGCCGCGCCCGCCTGCGTGCTGATTAAGATACCGCGCACGCTGGCGCTGCTGGAGCATCAGCTGCGTCAATTGCGCGATGTGGTGACGCCGGAGACGGTAATAATCGCCGGCGCGCGCGCGAAGGATATCCATACGTCTACGCTGCAACTGTTCGAACGCATCCTCGGCCCGACGAAAACCTCGCTGGCGTGGAAAAAAGCGCGGCTGGTTTACAGCACTTACGCCGCCCCGACGCTGAAGCCTCAGCCGGAGACCCTGAGCTGGCCGCTGGACGACACGCCGTATCAGATCCATAACCACGCTAACGTCTTTTCACGCAGCGGACTGGATATCGGCGCGCGCTTTTTTATGCAGCATCTGCCTGATAACATCAACGGCGAAATCGTCGATCTCGGCTGCGGCAACGGCGTGATTGGCCTGATGGCGCTGGAGATGAACCCGCAGGCGGAGGTACATTTCTTTGACGAGTCCTGGATGGCGGTCGCCTCCAGCCGGATGAACGTAGAGATTAACCGGCCGCAGGATATGGCGCGCAGCCATTTTCAGGTGGGCAATGCGCTGAGCGGCTTTCCGGCCGACCGTCTGCATGCCGTGCTGTGCAACCCGCCGTTTCATCAGCAGAGCGCGGTCACCGATCATATCGCCTGGCAGATGTTCCGCGATGCGCGCCGCTGCCTGCAATATGGCGGCGAACTGCGCATCGTCGGCAACCGCCATCTCGATTATTACCGCAAAATGAAGAAGCTGTTCGGCAACTGCACGCTGATCGCCTCCAACAAAAAGTTTGTGGTGCTGCGATCCGTTAAGCTGCGCTGATGTGCTGATGTGCTGATGTGCTGATGTGCTGATGTGCTGATGTGCTGATGTGCTGAAGTGCTGAAGTGCTGAAGTGCTGAAGTGCTGATGCGGCAGCCCGTCGACCGGTTGATCGGCGTGCCGCCTACAGCGCCAGCGCCAGCCGGGTGCCCTGCGCGATAGCGCGGCGCGCATCCAGCTCCAGCGCGACGTCCGCGCCGCCGATAATATGCACTGGCTTGCCTGACGCTTCCAGCGGCGCGGCCAGCGCCCGGTTTGGCTCCTGTCCGGCGCAGATAATGACCTGATCCACCGGCAGCGTTATCGCATGGCCGTCGCGCAGTAAATGCAGCCCTTCGTCGTCGATACGCTGATACTGCACGCCTCCCCACATCTCCACGCCGCGCGCCAGCAGGCTGTTCCGATGAATCCAGCCGGTAGTTTTCCCCAGCCCGGCGCCCGGTTTTCCCGCCTTGCGCTGCAACAGCCAGATCTGACGTAGGCTCGGCTGCGGCTGCGCGCGCGTCAGGCCGCCCCGCTGTTGCAGCGTCCGATCGATGCCCCATTCGCGGCAGAAGTCGGCGCTCTCCAGGCTGTCGGCGCGGTCGCTGTGGCTGAGGAAGCTGGCGGTATCAAAGCCGATGCCGCCCGCGCCGATAATGGCGACGCGCTGGCCGACCGGTTTTTTATCGCGCAACACATCCAGATAGCTCAGCACCTTAGGGTGATCGACGCCTTCGATCGCCGGCAGGCGCGGCACAATGCCGGTTGCCAGCACGATCTCGTCAAAATCGCGCAGCATACCTGCGTCGGCGCGGCAGTTCAGCCGTACGTCGACGTGCAATAGCGCGAGCTGGGTGCGGTAGTAGCGTAGGGTTTCGTTGAACTCCTCTTTGCCGGGGATCTGGCGCGCCACGTTAAACTGGCCGCCGATGTCTGCGGCGGCGTCAAACAGCGTGACGCGATGGCCGCGCTGCGTGGCGTTGACGGCGAATGCCAGCCCGGCGGGCCCAGCGCCCACTACCGCAATACTTTTCCGCACCGCAGCAGGCGACTCCGGCATCAGAGTTTCATGGCAGGCGCGCGGGTTCACCAGGCAGGAGGTGACTTTGCCGGCAAAAATCTGGTCGAGACAGGCCTGATTGCAGCCGATGCAGGTATTAATTTCAGCGGCCCGGCCCGCCTGCGCCTTACTGACAAAGGCGCCGTCCGCCAGAAAAGGACGCGCCATCGAGATCATATCTGCGCAGCCGTCATCCAGCAGACGTTGCGCCACCTCCGGCTGGTTGATGCGGTTAGTGGCGATCAACGGCAGCGTCACATGCTGGCGCAGCGTGCGCGTGACCCAGCCGAACGCGGCGCGCGGCACCGAGGTGGCGATAGTGGGAATGCGCGCCTCGTGCCAGCCGATGCCGGTATTGATCAGCGTGGCGCCTGCCGCTTCGATCGCCTGCGCCAGTTGAATGGTCTCCTCCAGCGTATTGCCCTCCGGCACCAGATCGAGCATCGACTGGCGGTAGATAAGAATAAAATGGGGACCGGTCGCCGCGCGCACCGCCTCGACGATCGCCAGCGCAAAGCGCATCCGACGGGTAAAATCGCCGCCCCATTCATCGCTGCGCTGGTTGGTGCGCGCCGTGAGGAACTGATTGATTAGATAGCCTTCGGAACCCATGATTTCCACGCCGTCATAGCCCGCCTGCTGCGCCAGCGACGCGCAGCGGGCGAAATCGGCAATCAGCTGGACTATCGCCTCATGCGTCAGCGCCTGCGGCGTAAAGGGATTAATCGGCGCCTGTAGCGGCGAGGGCGCGACCAGTGCAGGCTGATAGCTGTAGCGTCCGGCGTGCAGGATCTGCAGCGCGATCTTACCGCCGTGCTGGTGAACCGCATCGGTCACAATGCGATGATGGGGCAGCTGTGCTTCACTGTTCAGCACCGAGCCGCCCGCTGTCACCACGCCTTCCGGCGAAGGGGCGATGCCGCCGGTGACAATCAGCGCCACGCCGTTTGCGGCGCGCTCGGCGTAAAAGGCCGCCAGCCGCTCCGGCCCGTCGGGCCGCTCCTCCAGACCGGTATGCATCGAGCCCATCAGCACGCGATTCTTAAGCTGGATAAAGCCAAGATCGAGCGGATCAAAAAGCGAAGGCGTGATCGACATAGGCTGCTCACCTGAATGTTAATCTTTTGTTGGTGGTCGGATGAGTTGACTGTAGCGATCGCGTACAGAAAGGAAAGCGGTGGAGCGTCAGGCTGTGAGATATATCAAAAAAGCAGGCCGCCCGCTGTTGCCTCAGCGGGCGGGATAAACAACATGGCGGCTTTAATTCAGATTTAGCGCCTTCAGCCGCGCCAGCAGCATCGTTTCCAGCACCTGAACCTCATTGACGACATCCTGACAGAGTGCGTCGATCAGCCGATCCTCGCGGCGGCTGTTTTCCAGCTGCTGACAAAGCGCCTCCAGCCGCTCGGCGTTCAGCAGCCGCGCGCCGCCTTTCAGCGTATGCGCCAGCGTGGTGAGCTCATCGTGTTGACGACACGCCAGCAGTTTCTCCGCTAGCTGCCGGTGGCTTTCGATAGCGCTTTCAATCAGTCTGGCACAGGCGGCGGGATCGACCGCGCTCAGCTGATCGAGCAGACCGTTGCCGAGAGCCGCGGGCGCGCCGCCGGGCACCGACATTGAGATAAAGCTTCTCAGCGTTTCGATATTGGCAGGTTTAAACAGGCAGCAGTTCATGCCAGCCTCCAGGCAGCGCTGCTGGATCGCTTTTTCCGCCGAGGCGGTCAGGCCGACAATGACGACCGGCTTAATACCCAGTTCCGCCTCGCGCTGGCGCAGCAGACGCGTAAAGGCGAAGCCGTCCATACCCGGAATATTGCAGTCGGTAATAATCAGGTCGAAGCGGTTTTTCTGCTGTTCCCACAGTTCAAGCGCCTGCGTCGCCCGCTCGGTTTCCGTCACCTCATGGCCCAGCCAGGTGAGCTGCTGCGCCAGCAGCAGACGGTTGGGTGCGTGATCTTCCACAATCAGGATCCGTCGCGCGCTGTTGTCGACGGGCTGCCTGACGTCGGCATCGGCGGACATGCACGGCTGGCAAAGCGGCGCAGTAAAGCGGAACAGAAACACCGAGCCTGCACCGGGTTCGCTTTCTACGCTGATTTCGCCCCCAGCAGGCGCGCCAGATGGCGGCAGATGCTCAGGCCCAGCCCGGTGCCCGCCTGCTGACTCAAACGATCGCCCGCCTGCACGAACGGCTCAAAAATTTTATGCAGATCGTTAGGGCTAATGCCGCAGCCGGTATCGCTAATGCGTAGCAGATAGCTGCCGCGATCGCTTTCCAGCGCGACGTCCGTTTGCTGCAACAGCGCGATCTCCACTTCGCCGACGCGGGTAAACTTGAGCGCGTTGCTCAGCAGGTTGGCCGCGATCTGATTAAACATCGTCGCGTCAGTGAGGACGCAGGGATTTTCAACGGCGATCAGCTTGTTGAAGCGCAGGCCGAGCGCGTCCGCCTTACTGTGAAACAGCGTAAACAGCTGTTCGACAATGGTGACAAGGTTGACATTGGTCGGCTCCGGCTGAAAAACGCCTGACTCGATTTTCGACAGATCCAGCACATTGCCGATCAGGCTTTGCAGCGCGGTGGCCGACTCATAGGCGGCGGTAATATTCGGGCCGAGCGGCCGCGTTGAACGACGTATCTCCAGCTCCAGCAGGCCGATGATCGCATGGAGCTGCGTGCGGATATCGTGGCTGGTATTAGCCAGAAAACGGCTTTTAAATTCGTTCGCGCGATCCGCTTCCTCTTTCGCTTTTTCCAGCGCGGTAAGCAGCTCATAGCGCTCGGTGATATCCAGCCAGCCGCCGATGATGCCGACGATATTGTCAGCGTGATCGCGATAGGGCAGCGCCCAGTGCAGCGTATAATAATCACGGCCCTGATAGCGCAGCTTAAGATCCTGCACCAGCGGCTCGCCTTCCCGAAAGGTTTGCGTATAGATCTCCTGAAACGGCTGAGCCGCTTCGAAATCCGCGGGAAGCTCTTCCAGCGTGGAGCCAAGCAGCTGCTCGCGCGGACGCTGTAGAAAATCGACGTAGGCCTTGTTGCAGTGTTGCAGCCGCATCTGTCGGTCGCGCACGTACATCACCACCGGCGACTCGTCGAACAAGGTATTGGTGAAGGTTAACTGGTTTTTCAATGCCTGTTCGACGCGAGTGCGCTCGCGGATTATTCGCTGTAAATGGCGATTCCAGAGCAGCACCAGCAGAGCGACCAGCCCGACCGCCAGCACAATTTTAATCAGCAGGCTGTTATAGTAGGGCCACCCGCTGCCGCTGGCGGTCTGATGGGCGTTCTGCCAGCGCAACACGATTTTTTCCTGCGTAATGCGTGAAATGCCCAGCAGTGCTTTATTGATGATATGCATCAATTCGCTGTTTTCACGTGGCGTCGCCATAACGTAGCGGGCGGGCGCGTCGCCCACTGTGCGGATGATGCGCAGCAGGCCGGGATAATTGTTATTGAGCTGATAATCGGCCACCAGCTTGGGCTGAATAATCGCGTCGACTTCACCCTGCGCCAGCAGGTCGAACGCCTGCTGCGCGTTATCGACCAGCTGAACCTTATAGCCGGGATAGTGCCGCTTCAGCCACTCCAGCATCGGACTTTTTCTTTCCATCGCCAGCAGCTTGTCGCGCAGCTGAGAGAGTGATGCCGTCGCTGCCCCGTGGTTGCGCTGCACCATCACCCAAGGCGTAACGATATAAGGGCGCGAATAGATCAGTGCCGGATCGGGCTTTTCGGGCGCCAGCTCGGCGGGATAAAGTACCAGCGGATTGCTGCCGCCATTCTGGTCGACCCAGATAAACGTAAAGCCGGCCCGTTCGCCGATCAGCCGCAGGAATTCGGCGTCGATGCCTTCTGGCTCATTATCATGACCGCTAATCGACAGCGGCGGCGCGCCGTGATTCAGCTTGACGGGAATCCTGGGATGCTGCTGCAGCCAAAGCGCATCTTCCGCATTTAGCATTAATGGATTCGCCTTCTGAACAAACGACGAATCAAGCCCCCAACGGGCGATGATGCGCTGGCGGCCAGACAGCGGAATATTTTGCAGCACGATATCTAAGGCCTGAGCCAGCTGCGGCTGCGTGGCGGACACGCCGAATGAGAGGTTCATGTCGGGAATGGAATAGTTAGCGGTCAGGCTAATCAGGCTGCCGTAGCCGTAGCGGCGCAGGAACTCAATGCTGGCGGCACTGCCCCACATGGCGTCAGCCTGGCCGAAGGCGACGGCGGCGAGTGCCATTTCCGGGCTGCGGTAATGCTGCAGGCGCATATCGGGAAAATGACGCTGCAGCTGTTGCGTAAAGGCGGGGGCGTTGGCCCAGGCGAGTACCGGCTGGCCATTGCGCTTAAAGCCGAGCAGTGAACGATCGTGCTGAATAATGACCGGATAGTCGAGCAGCCAGGGCGTGGTGACAATCACGCCGTCGGTGCCATAAAGATGCGGATTATAAAAAGCGATCATATCCAGCTGCTGCTTTCTCAGCGCCTGCAGGGCGTCGGCCGGCGTATCGTAAGCGATGAGCTGCAGTTCTATGCCCAGCATTCTTTTTAGCGCGCTCAGATAATCGGCGGCAATGCCCTCAAATTTATCGGACTCCATATTATGATAAACCGGCGGTCGCGGCGGCCCAGGGATACCGACGCGTAACAGCGGCGGTAAAACGAAATTTTTTAATCCTTTAACCTCTTCTTTTTGCGGTACGACAATGTCCGCGTTGACCTGAAGGGTTAATTCATGCGGCTGCGCCAGAGCCGTTAAGGTAAAGAGGAATAAAAAGATATAAAAGTATAAATTTCTTATCGTCATTAATCCTTCCCTGATAGTTCAGCATAGTAAAAATAGAAAAACGGCAGGAAGTAACGTCTTAATAAATGCGTTTTTTTATTTTACGATTTTACTGATAATAATAGATATATTCTATGGTGAAGCCTAGACAGACAGCAAAAACAGTTTGATCTTTGAGACATATCTCGTATTCTACAGCGGAGCTTATGCTTTTCGTCAACTCGTCCCGTCAGCATGACAGACTACCGCTAAAATTATTTCTATGCTAAAAGTATCGGGAATTGTCTCAATATTTTGATGAATGACAGGGAAAAAATAATTACGTGACAGAGAGTGAAAAAAAGTTAAATATTAATAGCCATCGCACAGGCCAGGCGTATCAGCATGCTCATGGATAGGGCAATGAGGCGCCAGGTAAGAGAACGGCATAACGGAAACTATTAATTGAATAGCGGGCATGGCTTTTTAGCCGCCGCGAAAACGATGAATTAAACGATTAAATTAAACACCTGCGCATTGGTAATTATTCAAGGAGTGAAAAATGACAAAAACGATCGCCAGCCCATTACGGGTTGCGCTACTGGACGATCATCCTATGATCCGCACCGCCTTTGAAATTTGCGTTGGCGCGGAGCCGGATATCATATTGGTCGGTACGTTCGGCGCCAGTCAGCTGCTTTTTAACGAGCTGCCTGATTTGCAGCTTGACGTGCTGGTCCTTGATTTCTTATTAGGCGAGCGGGAGCTGGACGGGCTGGCGTTGATCAAGCAGCTGCGTAATCATTATCCGCGTCTGAATATCCTTATCTCTTCCGCCATGGAAAGCCCCGCCGTAGTAAAAATGGTGTTGAACGCGGGCGTAAAAGGCTTTATCGGCAAAAGCCAGGATATGAGTGAAATGATTCAGGCGATCCGTCAGGTAGGAATGGGGCGCAACTGGCTGTCGCGCGATATGGCCTATGAAGTTGAAGGCCTTTACGTTATTGATGAGGAGGCGCGCAGCCGGCCCACCGACGCCGCACAGAAAGGATCGCTGTATGAGAAGGTGAAGCTGCTTAGCCCGCGCGAAGTAGAGGTGATTCGCTGCTTTTTGAACGGTATGAGCGTTTCGCAAATCGCCGTTAAGTTCAAGCGCAGCCGCAAAACCGTCAGCGGACAAAAACAGTCAGCGTTAAGAAAGCTGGGCCTGCGTTCCGATAATGAGCTTTTTAAATACAGCAACGATCTCCTCTCGCGTTCCTGATCGCAGCGCGAGCGACGGCTCGGTTCTGGTCGAAGCTCGCAGCACGATGGCGATCGCGCTACGCCTTCCGCCGAATCCAGGAATAGCGCAGGGCGTAGCCGTCGGAAAAATGGGTATTACGTCGATAGCTTGATTGCGCTTCCGCGCAGCAATAGGTACAGACCGGCAGAATATCGATTTGCGCCGCCGGAATACCCCTGTCCAGCAGCATCTGGCGGCCCAGCGCCGGCAAATCGAACCAGACGCCCTGATGCGCAGCGCGCGCCTGCGGCCTGACCGCCTGCTTGTTGAGCGGTTGCAGCGTAAACCAGCGCGGCGCCGTCGCCAGCGGATTAACGAGAATCGTATTCAGCATCTCTTCTCCCAGCTCGTAGCAGCAGGGCGCAATCGCCGGACCAATCGCCGCAAACAAGCTGTCAGGCGTTGCGCCAGCCTCGATCAGCCTGTCGATCGCCTGCGGCAATACGCCTGCCAGCGCGCCTTTTAGCCCTGCATGCACCGCCGCCACGTTCCGCTGGCGGGTATCGGCGATCAGCACCGGCAGGCAGTCCGCCGTATAGACGGCGACCGGGCGCGGGCCGGTGGCGATGACGGCATCCGCCTCGCGCTGTTTACGCGGGAACGCCTCTTCCGCCATCACCACCGTCGCGGTATGACGCTGATGACCGCAGGCAATCTCTTCCGGCGGCGCCATGCCCGCCGGTAAAAAAGCGTGATCCAGCCAATCGAGAGAGGCCAGCAGCGCGGAAGTTCTTACTGGAGAAGCGTCAGACATGATTAATCCTTGCTGATGAGTCGTTGATTGCATCGTAGCCGCCGAACGCGCGTTAATACGTCAGAATGCAGGCAGCCGATCGCTTGCTGAATATAGCGTCCGCGCCCTGAACAGGAAAGGGCGCGCATACGTTCGCTGCCGCCCGGCGCTTTTAAAAGGCTTTTTACCCCGCCGTTACGTAAATAAACGCAAATAGTTTAACTTCACAGATGGCAGAACAAGGGAAAGCGAAAAAGAGTTCAAAATGGTAAATAACCAATATCGATATTAATTACCTGCGTGATGATTTAATCCGTACATAGCGCCAGTACCGGACTTTCCTGTACTTATATTGTTTTTTCTTATGACTTAATAGCTGCTAAATCGCCTTTTAAATTGAGACGGATGCCTCTTAAAGAGACCGGTGTCTATATTATTTAACCTTTTTATTCCTAAGGTTAAATAGTGTATTTTATTTCTGTATTTATTTTATTTTTATTTAACTATTTGATTTATAATAATAAATTTACCAATATGATTCTTGGCTCTTTTCAATGGAAAATGTCTTATTTACCTTATTTATACATTGCATTTAAATAAGATTACACTTTGCAATTTTGTTGCTGCATTGTTTTTTCAATGTTCGTTTATTATTATCCGCAGTGGTACTACTTATTTTATCGGCGCATATTCCATGCTTTCCGGTATTCCCTGATGATTTTTCACTGTCGCCCAGGCCTGCCTGTATTTATCAGAATGGAGACGACGATTTTGACGACCCTGAAACCACTGTTAGCGAAAAACCGTAGTTGGGCATTACAAAAAACGCAGCGTAATCCGCGCTATTTCGAGCGCTATTTACATCAGCAAAAGCCCCATTCGTTATGGATCGGCTGTTCTGACAGCCGCGTTCCGGCGGAAGTGCTGACCGGGGCCGATCCGGGCGAGCTGTTCGTGCACCGTAATATCGCCAATATGGTGCTGACCGATGACGATAACTTTATGAGCGTGTTGCAGTATGCGCTGGAATACCTTGAGGTAAAGCGCGTCGTTCTGTGCGGCCACTACGGCTGCGGCGGCATTCAGGCCGCCGTCGCGCTGCCGGAAAGCCCGCTGGCGCAGGAAAATTCTCCGCTCTCGCGCCGTATTGCGGCGCTGCGCGTGGCGCTGGTCGAAGGCCTGAAGGCGTTTCATGCGGCGGGCGAAGCGGACGCGTCGCGGCACAATCAGCTGGTGGAAGCGAACGTGCTGGCGCAGTTCGCGCATCTGGCCGCCAGCGAGCCGGTGCGGCGTGCCTGGCGCAACGGCGTTGAACTGGATCTGTTCGGCTGCGTTTATGACCTGCAGTCGGGACATTTGAAAGAGTTAATTCAGCAATCAGCAGAGGAAACATCGTCATGAATATGAAGACGCTTCGGCAGGATCTTCCCGCCGGCCTTGTGGTGTTTCTGGTGGCGCTGCCGCTCTGTCTGGGCATCGCTCAGGCCAGCGGCCTGCCGCCGTTCGTCGGCCTGCTGACCGGTGTGATCGGCGGTCTGGTGGTCACCTCTTTTAGTCCCTCGCGCTTTGCCGTCAGCGGCCCGGCCGCCGGTCTGGTTACCATCGTGGTGGCCTCCATCGAGACGCTGGGATCCTTCTCCGCCTTTCTCTTCGCGCTGGTGCTGGCGGGCATCATTCAGTTCATTCTGGGAATGCTGCGCGCCGGACGTTTTATCGCATTGGTGCCAGGCAGCGTGATTAAGGGGATGCTGGCGGCGATCGGCATTCTACTGATTATGCAGCAGATCCCGGTGGCGCTGGGCGCCAGCGGCGACGGCGAGCTGAGCGGGCTGTTTAGCGGCGATTTCCGCTTCTCAACCTCGTCGATGCTGGTGGCCGGCGCGGGGCTGCTGATCCTGTGGCTCTGGACGACGCCGGTGATTAAAAACATCAAGGCGTTGAGCTGGATCCCAGGGCCGCTGATCGCCGTGCTGATTGGCGGGCTGGCGACGGTATTCGGCGAGCGGCTACAGCCCGATTTCCTCGCCAGCCTGCCGCGTATTACGCTGCCTGAATTCGGCAGCCTGAGCGCGCTGGCCGCCGAGCTGGAAGGGCCGGACTGGCAGGCGTGGCGCAATCCTTCTGTTTATGTGGTGGCGATAACGCTGGCGCTGGTGGCCAGTCTGGAAACCCTGCTCAGTCAGGAAGCGCTGAATAAGCTGCGGCCGCAGAACCCGCATCCCTCTCCGAACAGAGAGATGCTGGCGCAGGGCATCGGAAACACGCTGGCCGGTTTTCTCGGCGCGCTGCCAATCACCGCGGTGATCGTGCGCAGTTCGGTCAACGTCAGCGTCGGCGCGCAGAGTAAGGTGTCGATTCTGCTGCATGGCGTGCTGCTGCTGATCTGCGGGCTGTGGTTCAGCGATCTGCTGAACGTTATTCCGCTGGCGAGCCTGGCGGCGGTGCTGCTCTATACCGGTTATAAGCTGGCGACGCCGCGCCTGTTTATTGACCAAATCCGCATGGGCGCCCAGCAATTCGTGCCTTTTATCACCACCATTATCGGCATCATCGCTTTCGGCATGCTGGCGGGCATTGGACTGGGAATCGCCACGCAGATCCTCTACAGCATTTACAAAAGCCACCGCAACGCTATGCATTTGACCCGCTACGACGACCACTATGTGCTGCGGTTGCAGCAGAACCTGACATTTATGCACAATCCGCGTCTGCAAAATCTGCTGGATGAAATTCCGGAAAACAGCGTGCTGATCGTCGATCATGACAACGTGGATTATCTCGACCCGGATGTCAAAGCGGTGCTGAAAGATTTTGGCGAGAAAGCGCCGAGACGCGGCATCCGTCTGAACCAGTGGCCGGTGGCGGTAAAATAGTCGCTTCCGCTGCAAAAGACCGGTTAAACAGGCGCTCAGCGAGCGCCTGTTTTATCATCTCTTTTCCCTGACCTGAAGAAGATTCACCCTGTTGGCCAGTTATGCTGTGATAAGATGCCGCGCTTCGCCAGCGTTATTTACGGCGTGGTTACCGATAATAATAGCCGCTGAATGAAGCTGCCGGTTGAAGGCCTGACGGCGGCAGAGGCAACGCACCAGGTACGTCCAGCTATGCAACTCGCGCTTCTCAACAAAGAAAAACCGCTTAACACTATTCTGACGCTATTTCTTTTCACTTCCTTCTTCTGCTTTGTTGGCGGCCATTTGCGTCTGCCTGCGGAGCTGTCGCTGTTCTGGCCCATCAACGCGCTGCTGACCAGCATTTTTGTCCGTTTGCCCTGGCTGCACCGGCCACGCTACTACCTGGTCTGCTATGGCGCGATGGTGTTTAACGACGCGCTCTTTTCCGGCTGGGCGCTGCCCGCGTTTACCATTAACGGGGCGAATATTCTGTTTATTCTGGTTGCCGTCTCGATGTTGATTCAGCGCGCCGCTCCGCTTAATGCCTCAGGCAGGATAAAAAACGCGCTGACCATTTTTCCCGCCTGCCTGCTGGCGTCCCTGGCATGCGCCAGCTGGGGGGCGCTGGCGCAGGAGCTGCTGTTTCGCGACGGCTTTCTGACGGCATGGAGCGACTGGCTGAGCGAGCAGTTTTCTACTGGCGTTTTGCTGCTGCCGCTGCTGTTGACGCTGCCGCGCCGCGCCGAACTGCTGGCGGCGCTGCGCCAATGGCGAAAGTGCGCGCCGGCGCTGGCGTTGATCTGCTCCATTTGCGCGGCGGCGCTGATCGGCGGCGGCGGCAGCCTCTCTTTTCCGGTTCCGGCGCTGATCTGGTGCGCCATCAGTTACCCGCTCTGGCTGACCAGCGCATTAACGCTGCTCACCGGCATCACGGAAATTATTCTGGTGGTACATAACGTGATGAATATTCAGGGAGCCGACAGTCTGCTGCCGCCAAGCCATCTGACTTCGGCGCGGCTAGGCGTGGCGACGGTGGCGATCAGCCCGCTGATTGTCGCCGTGAGCATGGACGCCATCAGACAGCTCAATCGTCAGCTTGCGCTGCGCGCCAATCACGATTTTCTCACCGGATTGCTGACGCGTTCTGGTCTGTACGCGCGTTTAGAGCAGATGAAAGAAACCGGCGCGCTGCGCGATCGTCAGATGGGCGTGCTGTTAATCGACATCGACTATTTTAAAGCGATCAATGACAACTACGGGCACGACGCCGGAGACGCGGTGTTGCAGGAGGTAGCGCAACGCATGCAGCAGAGCGTCGGCGATGCAGGGCTGGTTTGTCGTTTCGGCGGTGAGGAGTTTCTGGTGCTGCTGTTCGACCTCACGGACGCGCAGTTCGTGCAGAAGGCGGAGGCGATTCGACGACGCGTGATGCAGCAGAAGATAATGCTGCGCGGCAATGCGGCGGCGGTCACCGTCAGTATCGGCGTAAGCAGCGGCACGCTGGATCACGCCCATATCTGCGACGATTTTAATCGCCTGGTCTCCGCGGCGGATAAACAGCTGTTTGTTTCGAAGCGCAACGGACGTAATCAGACGACGCCGGGCCCGGAAAAGGACAACCTTATCAACGATGCGCTGACCTGGCCGCGCCAGTAAAAGAAAAAACCGCAGCAGCAAATCAGCGCTGCTACGGGGTCAGAATTAAGAGCGAATATAGGTACGGATCACGTCGGCGATCGCTTTATTCGCTTCGCGGCCGTCGCGATGCTCAACTTCGCTGGCCAGGTTTTCCAGATATTTATTCAGCTTGCCGCCCGTCGGCATATTACCAAAGGTAATCAGCATCTGGACAATTTGGCGCAGCGCCAGCAGTTCCAGCGACAGGCGTTCAACAACAGGATCTTTCTCAGACATAACCACTCCGGCGGGAACAAAATTTACTGTCTGTTATCATACGCCGCTGCGCATTTTTCAATCGTATAAACAGACGCCATAAGCGCCGGTATTTTGTTCTGCGGCTTCCGGCTTCGGAAAAAGGCAGGTCGCCGGGACGATTTTTGCTATGGTCTTCTTCAGTCCAGTAATACAGGTAAATTCATGCATATCGATTCTTCCCGCCTGCGTTATCAGCCCATCATGGAAGATGACTGGCCTTTTTTCCTGTCGTTGTATCAGGATGAAGCGGTGATGCGTTTCGTCAGCGACGTGCACGACGCCGGGATCATTCGCCGCCATGCTTTTGACGTACGCCTCCCGCGCTGGCAGCCGGGCAGTAAGCACTGGCTCTGTCTGGTGATGCGCGAAAAGACCTCCGGCGATCCGGTCGGCGTTACCGGCTTTGTCGATCGTGAACACGGCATCGCCGAGGTGGGTTTTCTGCTCGCCGCTGCTTTTCAGGGCAAAGGCTACGGCGCCGAATCGCTGCGTGCGGTGTGCCAGCTGGCGTTCGCATTGGATTTCCGCAAGCTCACTGCCTCCGTCACCGTGGGCAACCACGCCTCGAAAGCGGTGCTGGAAAAAGCGGGCTTCCGGCTGGAAGGGGTGCTGCGCGAAAACTATCATCTGCACGGCCGCTGGCAGGATGACTGGGTGTTTGGGCTGCTGAGAACAGAATTGACGCTGGGCTGAAAGGTTATTTCATTGGCTTTTGAGCGGCGCTTCTGAAAGCGAGATGAAGTCTGTTCCGGCACTGGTGGAGAAACGCAGCCACAGGGAAGGGGGCTGGGTTGAAAATTAATAAAGAAGAGGCGCTCATGAGCGCCCGAAAAGCATTTTACAGACCGGCGCGTCAGGAACGCTTAATGCGTAAAAAACATTTTGCGCTACGTTTCAACCAGCCAACCACGTTGGCTGAATTATCGATTTAATAAGCGCTGCTTCTGTTGCAGAAATTCTTCTTCGGTCAAAATGCCTTTTTCTTTAAGCTGAGCCAGACGTTCAAGTTTTGATATCAAATCATCGAATTCTGGCGCAGTGGGTGCAGTGGGTGCAGTGGGCGCAGGTGCTGCGGTTGGCGCAGCTGGCGTGGCGGCAGTCTGAGGCGGTGGCTCCGGCAAAGGCCGGGAAGGCGCATAATTGTTTCGTGCTTTGTTAAGTAAATTGTTAAAGGGCGTAATAGCGCTTTTGAAAATATTACTGACCGAGTAATTCTGACCGCTGGTTGAGAAGGTGATTTCACCTAATACCAGACCGGCTTTCACGCTCACGCTGACAATATCTTTAAGAGCAAGATCAACTTGCGTTATGCTGCCCCAAAAGCCTTTATCAAGAAAGATAACGCGCTGATCGGTAAGCGTTATCAATGAGGTATTAGCCTCTACCAGGTGATGCTGCCAACTTACTGATTTAGTGTATGATGGTGTTTTTGAGGTGCTCCAGTGGCTTCTGTTTCTATCACCTGTCCCTCCTGTTCAGCTACTGACGGGGTGGTGCGTAACGGCAAAAGCACTGCCGGACATCAGCGCTATCTCTGCTCTCACTGCCGTAAAACATGGCAACTGCAGTTCACTTACACCGCTTCTCAACCCGGTACGCACCAGAAAATCATTGATATGGCCATGAATGGCGTTGGATGCCGGGCAACCGCCCGCATTATGGGCGTTGGCCTCAACACGATTTTACGTCACTTAAAAAACTCAGGCCGCAGTCGGTAACCTCGCGCATACAGCCGGGCAGTGACGTCATCGTCTGCGCGGAAATGGACGAACAGTGGGGCTACGTCGGGGCTAAATCGCGCCAGCGCTGGCTGTTTTACGCGTATGACAGGCTCCGGAAGACGGTTGTTGCGCACGTATTCGGTGAACGCACTATGGCGACGCTGGGTCGTCTTATGAGCCTGCTGTCACCCTTTGACGTGGTGATATGGATGACGGATGGCTGGCCGCTGTATGAATCCCGCCTGAAGGGAAAGCTGCACGTAATCAGCAAGCGATATACGCAGCGAATTGAGCGGCATAACCTGAATCTGAGGCAGCATCTGGCAAGGCTGGGACGGAAGTCGCTGTCGTTCTCAAAATCGGTGGAGCTGCATGATAAAGTCATCGGGCATTATCTGAACATAAAACACTATCAATAAGTTGGGACCATTACCTGCAGCCATGATGCTATACGCCACCAAAAATAAAAACGACGTGTTGGACTTGTAATGCAGCGGTGCACGGCCTTACTCCAGCTGAACGGCTTTTTACCATCACGGCTAATCACTTCAATGCGCAGGCATTCTTTCAGATGGATCAGGTCGGTTGCTCCCATGCTTGCAGCTGGAGCTGGCTCAAAGGTCGAACCGGGAGCTAAAGATAAATCTTCCATAAATTGGCGGAATCTCTGAAATGTCTCATTACTTGTTATGTGCTTCCATTACAAGTGGAAGGATTCCGAAAGAATAACGAAGTCGCTTGGTTTTGGAAAGGATCTTTGTCATTTAATGCTAAGTAGCTTTTAGCATCACGGCGGTAGTCAAAGCCCTTACCAGACCCCACAGAATGGCCACAACGCTACGTAAAATCGAACTCAATCCCGCATTTCAATACGATCACGCGCCCAGAGTGGCGCAGGATATATTATTGCACCGGAAAAATAATTGCTTCGCTCATCAAATCGGCGCTACACCGCATCCGCCTGCGGGTTTTGCATCAGAAAAATTATTTTAGTTTTCTTTTTTACAAAACGCCCCCATCAGCCCGCGCCGCCGGGCTTCCTGCTGAAAAACCGCAACTGTAATGTGTGAAATAAATTTCACTTTTTTCAGTAAACCGGATCGCCTTTGGACTGCTGGGAAATTAATTTAATGATTTATATGGGAAAGTTAATTTTACTTGGAGCTGAATTGTGTGAGGCCGCCGGACGATCTGAAAGGATGGCAGGCGTGGCGCGGCGCGGCTTTCACGTGCTGGTGAAACTGAAATCTGTTGCGAAGCGAAAATATTGTTAGCCAGCCGAGAAAATCACGAAGAACGGGAGTATTTCAGGCTGCTATCGGAAAACTTACGCAACACTGGGGCAAAAAAGGGTCACTGGGCAGTACGAAAAGAAAAAACCACCTCGAAAGGTGGCTTTAACGCGCTGATTTAACAGCTAAAATTTGGTGGCCCCTGTTGGGTTTGAACCAACGACCAAGCGATTATGAGAAATTTGATAAGCAACAGAAAAACAATAACTTGCGTTTATTTTCAATGACATATGTTGCCAACATATGCCATTCAGTTGCCAACATTAGCCATTTCTATCGCCATTTCATCGCCACTTTGGGCTAAAGGATTTAGCTTCGCTGCCTCTTCTAGATGATCGGGCGCAAAGTGAGCATATCGCATAGTCATTTTTATGTCTGTATGGCCTAATACCCGCTGCAAAACTAAAAGGTTTCCCCCGTTCATCATAAAGTGACTTGCAAACGTATGTCGCAGCACGTGGGTAAGTTGACCGGCTGGTAATTCAATTCCTGTTCTTTCGAGTGCAGATCGAAAAGCCCCATAACAATCAGCGAAAAGTCTGCCAGTTTTATTTTCAGGAATGATCCTATAAATTGATTCTGTGATGGGGACTGTTCGGTTTTTGCGGCCTTTAGTTTTTATATAGGTAATTTTGTATTTAGAAATCTGACTTTTTTTCAGCCCCTCGGCTTCTGACCATCTTGCACCTGTAGCAAGGCAAATCTTAACTACCGTTTCCAAATCTGCCTGATCGCTATTCCGACATTCAGCTAGCAGGTGAGCTATCTGAGAATGAGTTAGCCAGGCCATTTCACTTTCTTCAGTTCGGAACGGGCGGATGTGCCTTAATGGATTCTCGCCTTTCCACTCACCAAGCCGACCAAGTTCGTTAAATACAGCGCGAAAGTAGGCCAGCTCTAGGTTTAACGTGCGGGGGGAGACTTCTTTCACGCGACTTGAACGAGCAAAATCTCCTTTCAATCGACGCTCTCTATATCGGGAAAACATCTGCGCATCAAAATCAACAGCAAGTGGTTCCCCCATACATTCGAAAGCATGAAGCATTGCGAGCTGGCGCTTTTCCCCATCTTTGAGAGTGATGCCATGAGCGCTATACCAAGACGTAATCAAATCTTTTAATGTACGCCGGTCTGTTTGCTCCTCGTTCCACGGTAACTGAACTGCATGCTGCTCATAAGCTAAAGCCTCGCCTTTTGTCGCAAACTTTTTGCGGATGCGTTTTCCTTTCGCACCGTTAGGGTATAGCTCACTAAGCCAGCCCCCCTCTGGAAGTTTGCGAATTGCCATTAAGCCACCTCACTGTAAACACCAATAACGCGACCCAGCATCTTGATCTCATCCATGCTGCACTCAAAGGCAATTTTACCGCCTGCAACATGAAGCTTTTTGCCTGGAAGAACGGTTAGTTCTCTGAGGCTAACCGAGCTTTCTACATCAACAAGCCACAAGCCGTCCGCTAGCGATGCCTCTTTCTCTACGATATAGCTTTTACTTTCGCTCATGACGCATAAAGCGTTTTTTAACAGCCTCCCAAACAACCCATAATCGATATGCAAAATACCAACTTCAGTAAGTCTGCCTTCACTTAAAGTGAACTTGTTGAGTTGAGCTAAGGTGTTGGATTCTTCAGATGAATGACCCCTCTTACCTTCGCCAGTCATAAGCCACTTGATATCAGCGCCGGTTTCAAGGGCGCAGAGTACTGCAAGGTCATAAGACAGATTGCCGCGCGTATAGCGGTTTTGTAAGGAACTGGCGGCGATTTTAAAGTGGTTAGCTAGTTGAATTTTCTGAGTAAAACCATAAACCTCGCAAATCCGATTTAGTAACGCCGAGTTATCAAAATTAGCATCCAACATTAAAGTTAATATTCCTTAGTTGCGTGATATTAAAAATAATATTAATATCGCTGTTAACGGTGGCAAATGATGGCAAGACTTTGGCAAACAATGTCACAAACCCCAAAAGAGGAATGATGCTATATGGCTTCTGAAATCGCAATCTTCACGGTTCCCGCGCCGATTGTTACTACTAAAGAGTTCGCCAAGTTAGAGGGTGTCTCTGTTCGCACAGTTTACCGCTGGACGACTGGAGACAACCCCAAATTACCAATCGAAACCCGCACCATCCCTAAAGGCTGCTCTAAAGCTGGCAGCCCGATTCGAATTTATTACGCTCGCTGGAAAGAAGAGCAGTTGCGCAAAGCGTTGGGGCATTCTCGTTTTCAGCTCATTATCGGTGGTTAATTCACATTAAGTGAATAAGGAGATTCGCACATGTTTGATTTTCAGATTACCACCCAACAACACTTTGAAAGCGCCTGTCGCAAGTTTGCGCTCACGCACAACATGAATGTGCTGGCACAACGGGCTGGTATGAAAGTGCAGACACTTCGCAACAAGCTCAACCCGGAGCAGGTTCATCAGCTTACTGTCGCTGAGATGCTAACCCTGACCGATCTAACCGAAGACCCAACGCTGATTGACGGCGCGCTGGCACAATTACAATGCCTGCCCTGCGTACCTGTTAACGAGATGGCTAAAGAAAAGCTGCCGCATTACGTGATGAAAGCAACAGCCGAAATTGGGCAGCTTGCAGCAGGCGCTTTGCCTGGCGTTCAACTGACCCATAACTGCAAGCGCGGTCTGTTGCAGAACGTCAATAACGGCATTCGCTGTCTCACATTGGCTGCGCTGGCTGTCCAGGCGCGTATTCAGTCAAATCCTGCAATGGCCTCCACTGTTGATGCGATTAGCGGAATTGGCGCAACAATTGGTATGAGCTGAGGGAATGATGCCTTTTTCGGTCGCGCCGCTCCTTAAGCGGCAGAGCCAGTCACCATCTTACGGTCATGGCTGGATTATGGGGAACGACGGCACACGCTGGCATCCCAGCAACAATCAGCAGCAGCTGTTGCGCGCATTATCAACGAAGCGCCCAGGCATGATTGGTCGCCTCAAAAGTTTCATAGGTGGTTGGTATGAATAATCTTGCACTCGCTGTAACAGAAAAAACCGCACCGGCACGTTTTACCGAAATTCGTCTGGTACATGCCCGCGCGGATAAAGTCGAAACAATGACGTTTGATGAGTTTCGGAAAACGTGGCGACAGCTGCTTAAGGCAAACAGCAATCCGGCGCTGAATTATTTCAACCGGCAGAACGAAGACTTTAAGTTTTGCGTGCTGACGCTGGCGAACCGCGAAGCGCCGGGCACTTTCAAAGCTGATGAAATCGGCAAGCCGTTTGAGTATTTCGACGAGCGCCGCCGTGAAAAAATCATTATCGCAATGAATAAGGTTGCGCGCTGGGGACGGATATTACCGCGTCAGTTTTCAACAGCAGACTGTTTTATTCCTGAATAAATAACCCTGAATTAATTAAAGGCGTAAACCCGCCGGGCATTCTTTTGCCCGAAATATGGAGAAAGAGAAATGCGAAATATTGAAACCCGCAATTTTGAAGCTGACACCGACGCAATGGTGGCGCTGCTCAATAAGGCCCGTAACGAGGAACGTAAAGAGCGCGCGCTGCGCGTTTCTGAGCGGCTGGTTGCTCTGGCTTTACATATCCATCAGAAGGGGCTGAACGGCATTGAGGCAGCAGAGCTTATCCGCCAGGAAGCTACACGTTATGAAAGCGAATCGCAGGAGCTGCACTAATGGGCGACTCAATGGATCGCGTACAAGAGCGCGTGCAGGAGGAGCTGGAACAGCAAGTGATTCTGGTAACCGGTCGGCCGACGCAAGTCAGCAATTTTTTCTGCGAAGACTGTGACGCAGCAATACCGGAAAAACGCCGCCGTGCCATTCACGGCGTTACCCGCTGCGTGACGTGTCAGGAAATCGCAGAGCTGAAAAGCCGTCATTACCAGGGCGGCCTCTGATGCAGAAAGAATACGCTTACCCGTGGAATGCTCCACGGGAGGCCATCGCCAGCCCTTATCCTACCTATGAAGAAATCCGCCGCCGCGATCAGATGATTGCGGCGCTGTTGCGTGCGCAGGAGTTATTGGAAAAGCAGCCCGTACTGGTACAGCTGGACGTTAAACGCCGCACAAGCGAGCTGAAGAAAAACCAGGGCACAGCCCGTGCCAATGTGTATTTAACGAAAACTTTCGTTGAGCGCACATTGCCACGCGTTGAAAAAGTTAACGCGCAGTACCGCCTCGGCGAAATGTCCACCGGAACATTTACCCTGCTGGCCGGTAATGCCGGAGAACAACAGGGGGCTGCCGGTGCTGCCGGTACGCTGTGGGAGTTGATGCGTCGATTTAACCGACTGCCCGATATGTCCCGCGCTGATGTGGATTTGCTGGCCGGTGATGCCGCCAGCTTTATTCTGGCGGAAATGGCGCAGGCGCATTCACAGTCTGCCGACGAGTCAGATTACAAATACACTCACCGCATCTATATGACCGCTGCCGCGATCGCCCGTGAAATGGGGCAGACCCCGCCGTTATGGGAAAAAGTTACTTCCCGTCTGTTCTGCCCTGAAGATGTAGCACCCGCGATCATGCGCATGCAAAACGAAACATGGTGGAAAGGTCGCCTGCGTCGTGTGGCTGCCTCATGGCGTGAGCATCTGCAAATTGCCCTGGCGAACGTCAGCAAAAAGCATACCCCTTACGCCAGCTCAATGACTGTTATTGAATGGCGCGAACAGAAGCGCCGCACCCGTGAGTATCTCAAAGGTATGGATTTAGAAGACGAGGAAGGCAACCGAATTAGTCTTATTGAAAAATACGACGGTAGCGTTGCTAACCCTAATATTCGTCGTGGTGAGTTAATGAACCGTATTCGCGGCTTTGAAGATATTTGTGCTGAAATGGGCTTTGTTGGTGAATTTTATACGCTGACCGCACCCGCCCGCTATCACGCCACCATTAAGACCGGTCACCGCAATCGTAAGTGGAACGGTGCCAGCCCGTCAGATACCCAGCGTTACCTGTGCAATGTATGGCAGAAAATCCGCTCCAAGCTTCATCGTGAAGATATCCGTATTTTCGGGATTCGTGTTGCCGAGCCGCACCATGACGGCACCCCGCACTGGCATATGCTGATGTTTATGCGCCCGGAAGATGTGGAGCAGGTGCGCCAGGTGATCCGCGACTATGCCTATCAACAGGACAGTAGCGAGCTGACTACAGAAAAAGCCCGCAAGGCTCGTTTCCATGCAGAATCCATTGATCCAGAGAAAGGCAGCGCAACCGGCTACGTGGCGAAGTACATTTCAAAAAATATCGACGGATATGCGCTGGACGGCGAGCTGGACGACGAAAGCGGTAAGGAGCTGAAGGAAACCGCACCCGCCGTTTGTGCCTGGGCAGCCCGATGGAATATCCGCCAGTTTCAGTTTATCGGTGGCGCACCTGTGACTGTTTTCCGTGAATTACGCAAAATGGCAGACAGCGAAACCGCCCACGGTTTGAGTGTTGAATTTGCTGCTGTGCATGACGCAGCTGATGGCGGCAAATGGGCTGAGTACGTTAATGCTCAGGGCGGGCCGTTTGTAAAACGTGACGATTTGGTCGTGCGTAACTGGTATCAGACAAGCGAGGACTGCAATCAGTACGGTGAAGAAATCACGCGTATCAAAGGTGTATACGCGACAGCTATTGGTGACGACACCCCCATTTTAACCCGCCTCACGCAGTGGAAGATTGTGCCGAAGCGTGCCGCCGTTGACCTGGCTTTTGAATTGAGGGACGCGCCCGCGTCCCCTTGGAGTTCTGTCAATAACTGTACGGGAGGTTTGAGATCCAAGGATTCGAATTCCCCGGAAAGTTATCCAGAAATAGACCTGGACGGCATGAGCAGGCGAGAAAGGCGGCAGCTGCTAAGCCGGATTAGAGCGCAGAAGCCAGAAAAAAGGCACCTGAGGCTGAGGCGATCGGAGAAAATTGAGGCTGCATGCGACAACGTGATAAGCCAGGTGAAAGATTTGTGCGGTGAAACCATCAGTCGCGGTCTGGCTGTGCGTTTGCTTGGCGGTACCGAAACGAAAATCGCCGGTCGTATGTTCCGTAGCTCCAAATATGGTGAGTTATTGCGCGCAAAAGCATCATCAAGAAAGGAGAGCCTGTTAGCCAGAGTAAACCGATTGGCCGATATGGCGCGAGCAAAAAACGCACAATAATGAACTAAGGTTAATAAAAGGCGGACGGATGGTAGCTGACTAAAGGGAGGTTGGCAGGTTAGTTATTAGTAGGTCAAACGACGTAAATAGTCTTTCTTATCATCAAGATAAAAAAGCTATTCGCCATTAATATTTTTCTTTTTCTGAGTGATAGTGCTATGCTACTGTATATCTGTACAGTAATCGAAAGGGGAGGGCGCATGGATAATGATTTACAAAAGCGGGTAATACTTGAACGTGTAGAGCTGATTGCAAGGCTGACCAGTGAAGGGATTTGCAAAGAACGCGACAGAGAGATCGCGCTCAGCCTGATAGCTGATATTGCCGGTAATACTGCAATGGCTAATCAACAGTTTTCAGTCTTCTTTTCAGCCGTGCCGCTTGAAAAACAACCCTGAAGGTTACTGTCCAGGCGAATTGAATCGCACCCGATAAAACACAAAAAATAATGTAGTCGGCTTCACTTCATCAGGGAATCATTTAAAAAACTGGCCGTCTTGAAACGTCTTTTAAAAGAAGTTAGTGAGCGGTTTCTCTTTGCGGCAGGCCATGCATGCATAACACGCATGGATTTGCATGCACCATATACAGCAAAAAACATATGACGGGGCCACAGCTGGCCCCGTTTTTTTTGGATCATGCACCTGCATTAAAAACGATGCATAAAGCGGGCAGGCGTGGCGGGGATAGCATTGCGCGCGAACGGTGAAAACATTCACGCGCAGGACGCGCCAGCGCCACGCAGACGAGCGCAGCGGCGGCAGATGAATAAGAACAAGCGAAACGAGAAAACCCCGCAAAACGCGTATGGGGGCGTTTACGGGGTTACGTATGCGGGCGGGATTTTGAGCGGTGATCTATCGTGAAATGCGGCGCGTTGAGAGCTGGCAGGTCAGGTCGTTTTTTGCTCAAGCTCGTAGGGGCGGAACGCGATCACCTCTTCGCCTGCCCAGCTGTTAATTTCCTTTATCCTTTCCTGCAACGGCGTCAGCTCATTGCGGACAAACACCTGTGCCGCCTTCACCGAATCGCCAAAGCCGCCTGCACCGTCCGGGATAATCCCCATCATTTGCGGCGGCACGCGGTGCGCGCTCAGCAGGTCGTCACGGCTGGCCTTTTTGATGTTAAAGAAATCATCTTTCGTCGCCACCTCGCTGAGCGGCAGGATCTTAATTCCGTCCGGCTTGCCGTTCGGCGCGTACATAAACAGATTGCGGAAGTTACCCAGGCCTTTCGTGTCGCGCATCGCCTGGCGCATCCGGTCGATATCGCTGCTGCTCTGCGCCGCGTCGGTCATATACAGGATGTAGCCTGCGTGTGCGCCGTTCTGATAATACTTGCGGCGAAACAGCGTGGCCGCTTCATTCAGCCAGGCAGAGTTTAACGCGCTGAGATATTCCGGCAGGCCGTACAGCTCCTGGTTAATATCCGGCTCAATGAGGTGGAAGACGCTGCCAGCGGCGAACGGATGCGGCTCTTTCCAGTCATTCACAAACCAGTAAACGCCTTCCTCCACGCCCCGGCGGGTAAACTTCGCGGGCGTGGTTTCCAGTCGCCACGGCTCACCGAGGCCGTTACGGCGCAGCTCGGCAAAGGCATTGCCGAACACCAGATAGTCCAGCGCAAACTTGCTGAACTCCTGCTGGCTCATCATCGGGTGCGGCACAAAAGTGGACGCCAGTATGTTTCGCTTCACATAAATCGGCGAGCTGTGATGCACCGCCGCTCGCAGGCTTTTCGCCAGCCCGTGAAAGCTGACCGGCGGCTCATACCAGCGCCCGTTACCGATGCACTCGGCATAATCCAGGATATCGCGCTTGTCCATAACCGGCGTCGGCTCGCCAAAGGTGAACGCTTCCGCCTGCTGCTGCGGTGCGGCGGCCGGTACGGGCTGCGTTTTTGCGTTGAAAGCCTTACGGCCCCTGCGTTTGCTCATCAGTAAAATTCCAGAATTGAAGGGTTAGCGCCGCCGCTGGCGGCGGTCAGCGGTTCGTTAAGCAGGGCGTGCATGATTGCCCAGGCGACGTCGGCGTGGCTGGCGTCCTCGCTGCGGCTCGCCTCATAGGTGGAGCGGTTGCCGCTGGCGGTCATGGTTTTGCGGATTGCCATAAAAGACTGCGTAATGTCGGTCTGGCCCGCATCGTATTCCAGGCGTCCGCTGCTGATGGTGTCTTTTGCCTTCAGCACCATCGCGGTTTTCACTTCCGGCGAGTAACGGATTTCACGCGCCGCCGGGTAGAACTGGCGAACCAGCTGGAAAACGCCCTGGCCGATGCCGGTCGCATCCACGCCGATATACTCGACGGTGTATTTTTTCGTTAAGTCCTCAATGGATTTTGCCTGCGCGGCAAAGTCCATGCCCCGCCACTGGTGACGCTCCAGCACGCGAAACTTGCCGCCCGCAACCAGCGGCGGCGCGATAACGGCACAGCCTGCGCTGTCGCCGGTGTGCGACGGGTCGTAGCCAATCCAGACCGGGCGGTAATCAAACGGGCGCGGCAGGTACGGGTTAAAGTCGCTCCATTCCTCCAGGCTGTCGATCATGCAGGTCTGCAGCTCGGCGAACGGGAACACGCTCGCCTCATCGTCCACAAACTCACACATCAGCAGGTTCTGGTATTCCGACGGGCTGTATTCCAGCTGGAGCTGGTCGAGGTCAAACAGGTTACAGCCGCCGGTCAGCGCATCCTCAACCGTCACAATCTGCCGCCACTGGCCGTCACCGCACAGCGCGCCTTTTGCCAGGTGCGTATGCGACAGGTCGATTTCGATGCGATCGGCTTTGCTGCGCCGCCCTTTGTTGAACAGCTCGCCCGACCAGAACGGATAAGCGGAGTGCGACAGGCTCGACGGCGTGGAAAAGTAGGTGGTGCGCCACTTTTTATGCAGCGACATGCCGCTGGCGACCTTTCGCAGCTCCTGGAATTTCGGTATCCAGAAATATTCATCGAGATACAGGTTGCCGGTGTAGCTCTGCGCGGTGCGCACGTTGGTGCCAAGAAAAATCAGGCGGGCACCGTTCGGCAGCACAATCGGGTCGCCCTTCAGGTCAACGTCCACCTGGCGGGCAAAGTCAATGATGTAGTTTTTAAAGACGTGCGCCTGCGCCTTGCTGGCCGACAAAAATATCTGGTTGCGCCCGGTGGTCAGCGCGTCAATCAGCGCCTCGCGGGCAAAGTAGAACGTGGCACCTATCTGGCGCGACTTCAGGATGTTGCGGATACGGTGATCCAGTCCGGCTTTGTGCCAGTTGAGCTGATATTCAAAGCAGTTATCCATAAACAGGCCGGTCAGCTTTTCCGCCTGCTCGTCGCTGAAGACGTTCTTCACGACCGGCTGGCGCTCGCCTTTGTTACGGTTGCGTACGTTCGGATTCAGATCGGCCTCGTTGCCGCTGCTGCGGTAGCGCTCCACGCGGGCGAGGCGTTCAATCTGACGGCCAAGCGCGTCTATCTCTTTGTAGTCACCATTGCCTTTGACCTCTTTCAGGATGAGCTGAATTAACCGCGCCTCCATGCTGGCTTCCACGCGACTGATGGGCGCAACGTCCTCCCACGCGTCGCGCAGCTTCCAGCTCTGCACGGTCGGCGTTTTGATGCTGAGCGTTTCCGCTATCTGGCGCACAGAGTAACCCTGCCAGTAAAGCAGGGCTGCCTGGCGGCGCGGATCGCTGATGGTGGTGGTGGGTGTCATGTTCATGGCGATAAGGCTACCGGTGCCAAAACGCCCGCGCCCGCTGTCCCTGTCCGCTCATCCGTGAGCAAACCGGCTTACGTTGAGGGAAAACCCCGTGGCAGGGAAACTGACCCCGAACCGAACCACACCCCTGACCGGAGCCTGATTAATGGCAACTAAAGCAAAGCGTTTTCGCATCGCCGTCGAAGGCGCAACCACCGACGGGCGCAAAATTTCCCGTGACTGGATTTCTCAGATGGCGGCGAGCTATGACCCGTCCGTCTACGGCGCACGCATCAATATGGAACACATCAAGAGCTACGGGCCTGACGGCACCTTCCGCCGCTTTGGTGACGTCACCGCCGTGGAAGCGGCAGAAATCACCGACGGCCCGCTGAAAGGCAAGCTGGCGCTGTATGGCTGGATTGACCCGACGCCGGAGCTGGTTGCGCTGACAAAGGCACGCCAGAAAATTTACACCTCCATTGAGGTGAATCCGGCGTTTGCCGACACCGGCGAAGCCTATCTGGTTGGTCTGGCCGTGACCGACGACCCGGCAAGCCTCGGCACTGAGATTCTGAGCTTCAGCGCCACCGCTGCGGCGAATCCGCTGGCCTCACGCAAGCTGCATAAAGACAACCTGTTTACGGCTGCGGAAGAAACGCTGATTGAGTTCACCGAAGAATCCGATCCGGCCCCGTCCGTTCTGAGCTACGTCACCGGCCTGTTTTCCCGCAAAAAGAAAACCGACAGCGAGCAGTTTGCCGACATGGGCGCGGCCGTCACGGCCGTTGCGGAAAAGGTGCAGCAGAACGAGGAAGAGCTGACGCAGAAGCTGTCGGCGCTGGAAGCGGGCTTAACCGGACGCCTTGAGGCGCTGGAGCAGCAGAGCGCAGACGACCGCAACGCCTTCAGCGCGCTGAAAACGCAGCTTTCGCAGAATGACGGTGCCAGCTTTACCCGTCGTCCGGCGGCAACCGGCAGCGACCCGAAATCCGGCGCGCAGACCGACTGCTGACAGGCATTGCCTGAACCACAACCCGATAACTGAACAGAACAGGAGCGCAGATGCGCCAGAACACCCGCTTTAAATTTAACGCCTTTATGTCCCGCCTGGCCGAGCTGAACGGCGTTGACACCGGCGACATGAACAAAAAATTCACCGTGGAGCCGTCGGTCACGCAGACCCTGATGAACCGCGTACAGGAGTCCTCGGACTTTCTGACCCGCATCAACATCGTGCCGGTTGCTGAAATGAAGGGCGAGAAAATCGGCATCGGCGTGACCGGCTCGATTGCCAGCACCACCGACACCGCAGGCGGCGACGAGCGCGAAACCGCCGACTTTGCCGCGCTGGACAGCGACATGTATGAGTGCGCGCAGGTGAACTACGACTTTCATATTCGCTATAACACGCTGGATTTGTGGGCCCGCTATGAAGATTTTCAGGCCCGCCTGCGTGATGCCATCGTAAAGCGCCAGTCACTCGACCGCATCATGATCGGCTTTAACGGTACCCACCGCGCCAAAACCTCCAATCGCGCCGTTAACCCCATGTTGCAGGACGTGGCCGTGGGCTGGTTGCAGAAGTATCGCGACAACGCACCCAAGCGCGTGATGAGCAACGTCACCCTTGAGAACGGCACGGTGGAAGACAAGGTGCTGGTCGGCAAAGGGCGCACCTATGTGAACCTTGACGCACTGGTGATGGACGCCACCAACACCCTGATTGAGCCGTGGTATCAGGAAGACCCGGAGCTGGTTGTGATCTGCGGCCGTCAGCTGCTGGCCGACAAGTATTTCCCCATCGTGAACCAGAGCCAGGCCAACACCGAGCAGCTGGCCGCCGACCTGATTGTCAGTCAGAAACGCATCGGCAACCTGCCTGCCGTGCGCGTGCCGTATTTCCCGGCCAATGCCCTGATGATTACGCGCCTCGATAACCTGTCAATTTACTGGCAGGAAGGCACGCACCGCCGCCTGATCGACGAGGTGCCGAAGCGCGACCGCATCGAAAACTACGAGTCCATCAACGAGGACTACGTGGTGGAAGACTACGCGGCAGGCTGCCTGGTGGAAAACATTGAGCTGTCTGACGCGCCGGTTGAGGCGAAAGCGGAAACCCCGGCGGAAACCCCGGAGGCGTAACCCATGTTAAGCCCTGCCCGACGTCACATGATGCGCCAGCAGGCCATTGAGGCCGCACAGCAGCAGAGCAACCCGCTGCGCCACGCAACCGGCTATGAGCAGATGCTGGTAAAGCTCAACGACGACAAGCGTCGCCTGAAAAAAGTGCGCTCCACCGAGCGCAAGGCGGAGCTGAAGCGCCAGATGCTGCCGGACTATCAGCCGTGGGTGGCGGGCGTGCTGAGCCAGGGGAAAGCCGTGCAGGATGCCGTCCTGATGACCGTCATGATCTGGCGGCTTGATACGGGCGACATTCCCGGCGCGCTGGAGATTGCGCGCCACGCCCTGACGCACGGGCTTGTCCCGCCTGACGGCTTTAAGCGTGACAGCACCGCCTACCTGCTGGCCGAGGAAGTGGCCAGCGCGGCGACGCGTGCCTGGACGGTAAAAGCACCGGTGGATATCAACCCGCTGCTGGCAACGCTCAGGCTGACGGAATCCGAAGACATGCCCGACCAGGTGCGCGCCAAGCTGCACAAAATTACCGGGTATGTGCTGCGCGATGCGGGCAGGGCTGACGAGGCGTTACCTCACCTTACACGGGCGCTGCAACTGCATGAAGGCTGCGGCGTTAAAAAAGACATTGAGCGGCTGGCTGCGGTCATGAAAAAGCAGGCTGCGGCCCGCCGCTGACAGAACGCGCCCCGCGCCGGGCGGCAGGACGGCAATGCGCTTGTTAAGCGTCTGCGCCGTCCTCCACCGCCCACCTATTCAGAGGCCATGAAATGACTTCAGTAGTGATAAACGGACAGCGACCGGCACCCGATGCCGAGCCGCCGGTGAAAAACACCTTTTTCTGGCCTGACATTGACCTGCAACAGCTGCGCAACGCGCTGCGCCTGGAAGGCACCGTCACCGCCGACCGTCTGCGGCTGGCAGTAAAGACCGCGATTTCCGAAGTGAACGCCGAGCTGTACGACTGGCGGGCGGACAGGATGGCGGCAGGCTTTCCCCTGCTGACGTCGGTGCCTGCCGAAACCTTCGACGGCGAAAGCGAAAAGGTCACGCACTATTTTGCCGCCGTGGCGGCGCTGACGGCTGCCACCATTGCCGAACGCTATCGCGGCTACGACGCCGCCGGAAAAAAGGCCGACGTGGTGGAAGGCACCGCCGACGAATACTGGCGTGACGCCCGTTTCAGTATCAGCCGCATCGCCGAAAGGCCCGGCTGCATTGTGAGCCTGCTGTAATGAGAATTTACGCGCAGCAGGGCGATACCGTTGATGAAATCTGCTTTCGCTATTACGGGCGCACGCAGCAGGTGGTTGAACAGGTTTATGCCGCCAATCCCGGCCTCGCGGAAAGCGGGCCGGTGCTGCCGCACGGCTGCGAGGTGACGCTGCCGCCGCTGCCGGAAGCCTCAACGGGCGAAACCGTTAACCTGTGGGACTAACAAACATGGAGAAAATCAGCTCGCTGATTAACTACCTGATCGGCCTCATCCTGATGTGGTTTGGCCGCCACACGCCGCAGGAGATTGCCTTTATGGTTGGCTCCGGCGTGGCCGTGATCACCGTGGTGATTAACGTGGCGACCTTTTTTATTAACTGGCATTACCGCCGCAAAACCTATGAATTGCAGCGCCAGAGCGTGCAGGGGGTGAACCTTGAGCCAGACCGCTAAACGCTGCACCGTGGCGGCCGTGCTTGCCATTGCCGCCCTGTTGCCGCAGTTCAAGACCCTGAAAACGTCGGAAGCGGGGCTACAGCTGATTGCGGATGCGGAAGGCTGTCGCACCTCGCCGTACCAGTGCAGCGCCGGTGTCTGGACAAACGGCATCGGCCATACCGCAGGCGTGACGCCGCAGAGCCATATCAGCGAGCGCCAGGCGGCGGTGAATCTGGTGTATGACGTGATGCGCGTGGAGCGCGTGATTGATGCCTGTATGCGCAACGACATGCCGCAGCCGGTCTATGACGCGGTGGTGTCGTGGGCGTTTAACGTCGGCACCTACGCCGCCTGCCGCTCCACGCTCGGCGCTCACATCAACCGGGGCGAGTGGCGCAGCGCCTGCCTGCAGCTGCCGCGCTGGGTATTTGTGAAAGGCGTATTCAGCCAGGGGCTGCAGAACCGCCGCGACCGGGAACTGGCCTGGTGCCTGAAGGGGGCTGCATGATGCGCCTGATTGCCGTGGGGCTGGCCGTGGCGCTGGCGGCGCTGGCCTTCGCCTGCTGGCGTCTGTCCTTAACGGAAAATGAGCTGACGCAGGCGCAGCGCGTTATCGGCACGTTGTCGGCCGGAATTGAAAGCCGGGACAGGGCAATAAACCGCCTGAACGATGAGGCCCGCGAGGGGGCAAAGCGCGAGGCTGCGCTGCGACTGCTGCAGGGCCGCGCCTCGACCGCTGCCCTTAACCGTGAACTGCAGGTACAGAGGGAAACCGATGCAAACCCGACACTACGCGGCTGGTCTGCTGCTGCTTTGCCTGACGATGTTGTCCGGCTGCACAGCCGTCCCGCCTTCAGCAACGCCCGTGATTATCTGGACTGGCTGCCCGCGCGTGACCAGCTGCCCGGTGCCGGGCAACCGGCTGCAGACGCAGGGCGATCTGGCCGCTGATAACCGCCAGCTGGAGGCTGCGCTCGTTTCCTGCGGGTTGCAGGTGGAAACCATCAAAGAATGCCAGGAGCAACACGATGCTGAAACCGAAACAGCTGCGCGAGGCGCTGACAAACAGCGTCCCGCTGCTGGCGCGAAACCCTGACAGCCTGAATGTGTTTATTGACAGCGGCCGGATTGCCTCGACGCTCGCCAGCTCGCTGTCGTTTGAATACCAGTATCAGCTGAATCTGGTGATTACTGACTATGCCGACGATATCGATCTGGTGATGGTGCCGGTGCTGGCCTGGCTGCGTGAGAATCAACCCGACATTATGGCGACCGAAGAAAAGCGCCGCACCGGCTTCACCTTTAAGGTGGATGTGTTAAGCGACACGCTCTGCGATATCAGCATCGATCTGCAACTCACTGAGCGCGTGCTTGTGAAGCAGGACGGCGATGCGCTGCACGTTGACCATATCGGCGAGCCGCCGTTGCCGGAAAACGTCAACCGGCCGCTTCAGCTTTATGTGCATGGCGAGCTGGTCAGCGAGCTGACCCCATGAACGGGCTGGAAGCGTTCGACGGACGCCTGGCCGCGCTGATTGCAAACCTGTCGCCTGCAACGCGTAAAGAGATGGCCCGCAATATTGCGAAGCGGCTGCGCGCCAGTCAGCAGCAGAACATTAAGCGCCAGCAGGCCCCGGACGGCACGCCGTTTGCGCCTCGCCGGGCGCAGCCGGTCAGGAACAAGAAAGGCCGGGTAAAGCATGAGATGTTCAAAAAGCTGCGCACCGCAAAGTACATGAAGGCAAAGGCCAGCGCTGACGACGCCGTGGTGGAGTTTACCGGCAAGGTGCAGCGCATGGCCCGCGTGCATCATTACGGGCTGCGCGACCGGCCAGCCCGCAGGGTGAAAGAGGTGTTGTATGAAGCGCGCCCGCTGCTCGGCCTGAACGATGCCGATATGCACGCAATTGAGATGGAAATCATTAACCGCCTGGCGGAATAACCTGTCCGGTGATTTATCAGCGGGCGACGATTGATTGTCGCTCCAGCCGTCCGGCGTAACACTAACGCCATGAACGAACAAATCAGCGAAATCCTGCGCCTGCTGCGCAACCTGATCCGCATCGGCACCGTGGCCGCCGTCAATCTGGACGACGGGCTTTGCCGTGTAGATACGGGAAACAACACTACTGACTGGCTGCACTGGCTCACCGCCCGCGCCGGGCGCTCACGCTCATGGAGTGCGCCGTCTGTGGGCGAGCAGGTGCTTGTCCTTTGCCTCGGCGGCGAGCTTGACACCGGCTTTGTGCTGCCCGGCGTGTTTTCTGACAACAACCCTGCCCCGTCGGCATCAGCTGACGCCCTGCACTGGTCATTCCCGGACGGTGCCGTGATTGAGTACGAGCCGGATACCGGCGCGCTGACCGCAACCGGCATCCAGACCGCGCTGATTAAGGCGGCGGTAAGCATCACCCTGGACAGCCCGCTGGTTGAATGCACTCATGCGCTGAAAACCGCCACCTTTGAGCTGACCGGCGGCGGCACCATGAAAGGCGATGTGCAGCACAGCGGTGGCGCGTTCAGCTCTAACGGCAAAATTTTGCATACGCATCAACATAAAGGCGACAGCGGCGGAACAACGGGAGCGCCACTATGACTACTGCGCAATACAGCGGCATGAGCCGCGACACCGGCGAGGCGCTGGCAGACCTTGAACATATCCGCCAGTCAGTGCGCGACATTCTCACCACGCCGATCGGCTCCCGGATTATGCGCCGCAGCTATGGCTCGCTGCTGTCAGCGCTGATTGACCAGCCGCAGAACGCGGCGCTGCGCCTGCAAATTATGTCGGCCTGCTATATGGCGATTTTGCAGTGGGAGCCGCGCGTAAAGCTGACGTCCATCAGCTACGAACCTGCGTTTGACGGCGGCATGGTGGTGGAAATCTCCGGCAGCCGCACCGACACCGCGCAGGATTTTTCACTAACCGTTCCCGTGAGCTGAAACTATGGCAACCATTGACCTGAGCCAGCTGCCTGCGCCCGATGTGGTTGAGGTGCTGGATTACGAAACGCTGCTGGCCGAACGCAAAGCCACGCTGATTTCGCTTTACCCGGCTGAGCAGCAGGCGACCATTGCCCGCACGCTGGCGCTGGAGTCTGAGCCGATTGTGAAGCTGTTACAGGAAAACGCCTACCGCGAGGTCATTCTGCGCCAGCGCGTGAATGAAGCGGCGCAGGCAAATATGGTGGCCTACGCCAGTGACGGTGACCTTGACCAGCTCGGCGCAAACAACGGCGTTACCCGCCTGACACTTACCCCGGCCGACGATACCACCATCCCGCCGACGCCCGCAGTGATGGAAAGTAACGACGATTTCCGGCTGCGCGTGGCGTCTGCCTTTGAGGGGCTGAGCGTGGCCGGGCCGACCGGTGCCTACGAATATCATGCGAAAAGCGCCGACGGCCGCGTGGCGGATGCCTCGGCCATCAGCCCGTCGCCCGCCTGCGTCACCGTCACGGTGCTGTCGCGTGAGGGTAACGGCGAAGCCCCATCCGACCTGCTGGCCGTGGTGGATGCCGCGCTGAACGATGAGAACGTGCGCCCGGTGGCCGATCGCGTCACGGTGCAGTCGGCCGCTATCGTAAATTATGCCGTTGAGGCGGCGCTGTACCTCTATCCGGGGCCGGAAGCTGAACCTGTGCGCGCCGCTGCCGAGAAAAAGCTCGCTGCCTTTGTCAGCGCGCAGGCCCGCCTCGGCCGTGACATTCGCAAGTCAGCGCTGTATGCCGCGCTGCATGTTGAGGGCGTGCAGCGTGTTGAACTGGCGCAGCCGGCGGCCGACGTGGTGCTGGACAAGACGCAGGCCGCCTACTGCACCGGCTACCGCATAACGGTCGGGGTTCAGATGAGTGATCGCCTGCTGCCGTCCGGCTCATCGGTGCTGGAAGTGGCCGCTGCTGAAGCCTGCGCGAAGATAGAAACCATTCCGGTGCCGTTGCGCAAACTGTGGAACGCGCAGACCTGCCCGGTTGAGCTGCTGCCGTATCTCGCCTGGGCCTGGTCGGTTGACCGCTGGGATGCCAGCTGGCCGGAAGCCACAAAGCGCAGCGTGGTCGCCGCGTCGGAATACGTTCACCGGCATAAAGGCACCATCGGCTCGCTGCGTCGCGTGGTGGAGCCGCTCGGCTATCTGATCCGCATCATTGAGTGGTGGAAAACCGGTGAGGCACCCGGCACGTTTCGCCTGGACGTGGGCGTGCTGGATACCGGCATTACGCAGGAAATGTATACCGAGCTGGAGCGCCTGATAGCGGATGCAAAACCCTGCAGTCGCCACCTTATCGGGCTGTCGATTAACCTGGACTCAACCGGCGCGCTGCCGGTTGCAGCAGCAGCCTACAGTGGGGATGAGCTGACCGTTTACCCTTACACACCTGAAACCATTACCGTGAGCGGGCCGGGTTATACCGGCGCAGCGGTGCATATTACTGACCTGACGGACGTACACGCATGACAACAAAATTCTATGCCCTGCTGACGAATCAGGGCGCGGCCAAGCTCGCCAACGCAGCGGCGCTCGGCACCAAAATCCAGATTACCGAAATGGCCGTGGGTGACGGCGGCGGCACGTTACCAACGCCTGACGCTTCACAGACCAGGCTCGTTAATGAAAAGCGCCGCGCCGCGCTAAATTCGCTGAGCGTGGACGCGGTGAACAGCAGCCAGATTATTGCCGAGCAGGTCATTCCTGAAAATGAGGGCGGCTTCTGGATACGTGAAATCGGCCTGTTTGATGCCGACGGCGATATGGTGGCCGTGGCGAACTGTGCCGAAACCTACAAGCCGCAGCTACAGGAAGGCAGTGGACGCACCCAAACCATCCGCATGATTTTAATCGTGAACAGCATGGCTGCCGTGACGCTGAAAATTGACCCGTCGGTAGTGCTGGCAACGCGTAAATACGTGGATGATAACGTGATTGAGGTACGCCAGTACGCGGACAGCCTGATGGCGAAACATCTCGCTGCCGCCGATCCGCATTCGCAGTATGCGCCAAAGGTCAGCCCGACCTTTACCGGTACACCAAAAGCCCCGACGCCTGCAGCGGGCAACAACACTACGCAGCTGGCAACCACGGCATTTGTTACCGCTGCGCTTTCGGCGCTGGCCGGAGCGGCACCTGCCACGCTCGATACGCTGAAAGAGCTGGCCGACGCGCTGGGCAATGATCCGAATTTCTCGACCACGGTGCTGAACAAGCTGGCCGGGAAAATGGATATTGCGAAGAATGGCAGCGATATCGCTGACGTGGCGGCGTTTCTCAAAAATCTTGGTTTGGGCGAAGCTGCAAAACTGCCTGCTGCGACAGTGTCAATTGGTGAAAATGGATGGATAAGTTTACCAACCGGAAACGGGATTAAATTAATTATTCAGTGGGGCTATGCCAGTTGCGCCGGTGCTGGGGCTGATAAAGGAGTCGTAAATAATTTTACGGTTCCATTCCCCAATGCAGCTTTAAGAATGGTCATATCTCATTCTGGCTACTCGCCAGCAGTAGCAGGAATATTATCTTTTCTGATAATGAGTAAAAGTCAGTTTAGAGCTTTTTCTTCTGGTAATACGGAGGGCGTTACTGGTTTTTATATTGTAATAGGCTATTAAAAAGAAGCGTTCTAATAAAAAAAGCCCTTTCGGGCTTTTTATTAATTGGCCATACAGGAACCACATAGCCATTATCAACTGCCTCAATCAAAATCCATGAAGGGATTTCTGGCAGCGCGATTTTCGGCCATCCATCATCATTAGGCCAGGTTTTGAAGCTGGCACGAACTTTTAACAATTCTTCGCGCTGTTCATCAGACAGAGAGATATCATTAATTGTATAGTCCACAACTAACATCCGATCTGTTGATAATATAAAGTCATCACGTAACTTTCTGGCTTGTGCTTTTAATTCATCTTCAGACAATTTAGGAACAGGCATGTCAGCCCAGCATGGAAAGCCTTCATTATCAGGGGCCCGTATTTTTCCAGCAGGTGGCATCCCGGAATATTTCATAAAAACATCGTCACTTACATCTTTTAAATCACTTGGGAGCGCCCCTGCACTCTTGTATACATTTTCAAGGGCTTTGGGGTAAAAAGCATTGTGTTCAGGGCTAAACCAGTAACTCATTAGATATCCTCCAATAAATATAAAGCCATATTCTAAATTCACTTTTCTTTAGTTTTAATGAATTACTGTTGTGCCATGTACCAAACAACAAGACGATTTTATTTTTATAGTCGATGGCAGTGAAGTAACGTTATATTCCGAGCGCCAAATAAAAGCCGTTGACGCTACCATTCGACGTGCTGGTAAGTCGCGCTACAGTAAATCCTGCGTTGTTTCGGTCAGTAGTTCCGTATGAAAGACATGCGGCACCGGTATCAGTAACAAGGATTGCAAAAATATCTTTCGGAAATACTACAGGAAACTGTACTTTCCCCGTTGCGCTTCCAGCCGGAACAGGGGCATATCCCCACTGCAAAATTAATCCTCCCGCTATCTTCTGCCAGCCGGTTCTTGAGAGACCGGACGAAAAAGCGCTCATGTCAGGATTTGATTTATATCACTTCCGACATTCCGTTTTGCAGCTTCGCCCAAACCAACCTTTAATAGCCTAACGCAAATACAAATGCTTGCATTTCAATAGTGGCGAGCGGATCGGATTTAACCGCTACACCACCAATGCGAATAGAGGCTGTGTTTTTGCTATTTATACCTGCTGTTGCAGTTTCAATCAGCGTTTCACCCGAATCTGATGGTGTTGCGCTTACCATCAATGCCGCATTCGGAAATGCGATCGGATAAGTGAATGATGTGGCGCCATCATAACCTTTTAACGTTGAGCCAATATTTAGAGGTGCGCTAACTGAAACCCGCCCCCACTGAATAATGAAATTTACTCCACTGGATATAGGAATTTTTATCCAGCCGGACGTAGCTAAAAAACCGGTAGGGGCGTCTAGCTTTGCCGCCTCGCCCAAACCAACCCAAAACCGAAAGAAAACCCTGGCCCTTAAAAGCGCCAGGCTGGCACACTCCACGCCATTTATGCGAGGTTTACCGTGCTGATTGGCTATATCAGGGTGTCAACAAATGACCAGAACACTGATTTGCAGCGTAACGCGCTGCAGAGCGCAAATTGTGAACTGATTTTTGAAGACAGAATAAGCGGGAAAAAGTCAGACAGGCCGGGACTGAAAAAAGCACTGCGCTGTCTGCAGGAAGGCGACACACTGGTGGTGTGGAAGCTGGATCGTCTTGGCCGCAGCATGCGCCATCTGGTTATGCTGACTGAGGAACTGCGCGAAAAAGGAATAAACTTCCGCAGCCTGACCGACAGCATTGATACCAGTACGCCAATGGGCCGCTTCTTTTTTCATGTTATGGGGGCGCTGGAGGAAATGGAGCGCGAGCTGATTGTTGAGCGTACCCGTGCAGGACTGGCGGCGGCACGGGAAAAAGGCCGCATCGGGGGCAGGCGACGGATAATGACGCCTGAAGTGGTCAGCCGGGCTGAAAGGATGCTGGCGAACGGTGCCACACTGCATCAGATTGCCCTGGTGCTGGAGGTATCCGTAAAGACGCTTTATCGCTATATCCCCGCCGAAAAACAGCAGCACCTGCGTGATTCTGTCCTGCCAGAGACCAGCAAACCCTGAAGACATGCACCCGCCCGCCTGAGCTGACACTCTGAGCGCACCCATAACACGGAGTGCATCAGATGTCTGATTATCATCACGGTGTCCGCGTCGTCGAAGTCAACGACGGCACGCGCACCATTTCCACCGTATCCACGGCCATTGTCGGCATGGTCTGTACCGCAGACGATGCCGATGCGGCCGCCTTCCCGCTCAATGAGCCGGTGCTGCTGACCAACGTGCTGTCGGCCATTGGCAAAGCCGGTAAAAAAGGCACGCTGGCCGCCGCGCTGCAGGCGATCGCTGACCAGGCCAAACCCGTCACCGTCGTGGTGCGCGTGGCGGAAGGTGCCACCCCGGCGGAAACCACCTCGAACATTATCGGCACCACCGACGAGAATGGCCGTTACACCGGCATGAAGGCGCTGCTGAGCGCGCAGACGCAGCTCGGCGTCAAACCGCGCATTCTCGGCGTGCCGGGTCTCGACGCGCTGGAAGTCTCGACCGCGCTTGCCAGCATTGCTCAGCAGCTGCGCGCCTTCGCCTATGTGTCGGCATGGGGCTGCAAAACCCTTTCCGAGGCGATGGCATACCGCGAGAACTTCAGCCAGCGCGAATTAATGGTTATCTGGCCGGACTTTATCAGCTGGAACACCACCGCCAATCAGTCCGAAACCGCGTACGCCACCGCCCGAGCGCTGGGCCTGCGGGCAAAAATCGACACCGAAACCGGCTGGCACAAAACCCTGTCCAACGTTGGCGTTAACGGTGTGACCGGCATTTCCGCCTCGGTCTTCTGGGATTTGCAGCAGACCGGCACCGACGCCGACCTGCTCAACGAGGCATGCGTTACCACCCTGATCCGTAAAGATGGCTTCCGCTTCTGGGGCAACCGCACCTGTAGCGACGATCCGCTGTTTGCGTTTGAAAACTACACCCGCACGGCGCAGGTGATTGCCGACACGATGGCCGAGGCGCATATGTGGGCCAACGACAAGCCGCTGACGCCGGTACTGGTGCGCGACATTATCGCGGGCATCAATGCCAAATTCCGCGAGCTGGTCAGCGCCGGTTACCTGCTGGGCGCGTCGTGCTGGTATGACGACACGGCCAACGATAAAGACACGCTGAAGGCGGGCAAGCTCTTTATTGATTACGACTACACGCCGGTGCCGCCGCTGGAAGATTTGACCCTGCGCCAGCGCATCACCGACAGCTACCTGGCGAACTTCGCCGCATCCGTTAACAGCTGAGGAGCCGGATAAATGGCATTACCCCGCAAATTAAAAGGGCTGAACCTTTTCAACGATTCAAACAGCTATCAGGGCGTGGTGACCGCCGTGACCCTGCCGAAGCTGTCACGCAAGCTGGACGCCTACCGGGGCGGCGGCATGAACGGTGCCGCGTTCGTGGATAACGGGCTGGACGATGATGCGCTTGATATGGAGTGGACGATCGGCGGCGTGGATGATCTGGTGTTGAAACAGTGGGGCAGCAGCGCGGCTGTACCGCTGCGCTTTACCGGCTCCTACCAGCGCGACGACACCGGCGAGGAAATCGCGGTGGAGATCGAGGTACGCGGCCGCCATCAGGCGTTTGATTTTGGCGAGGCCAAACAGGGCGAGGATACCGAAACCAAAATCACCACCAAAAACACCTATTTCCGCCTGACGTGGGACGGCAAAGAGCTGATGGAGATCGACACCATCAACATGATTGAAAAGGTGGACGGCACCGACCTGCTGGAGCAGCGCCGCAAAAACCTCGGCCTGATGTAACCCTGACGCCAGCGCCCGGCGCTGGCCCTGAATAAACCTGACTATTGCGAGTAACGAAAATGGAACAGAACGAAAACGTGATCATCCTGGAAACCCCGCTGAAACGTGGCGAGACCGAAATCAGCCAGGTGGAACTGTTTAAGCCCAACGCGGGCGCGCTGCGCGGCGTGCGGCTGGCTGACCTGTGCGCCTCGGACGTGGACGCCCTGCTGTCCGTGCTGCCGCGCATTACCCTGCCTGCACTGACGAAATCAGAGTGCCTAAACCTCGATCCGGTTGACCTGATTACGCTGGGCGGGAAAGTGATCGGTTTTTTGTTGCCGAAGTCGGCCGACAAGACTGGCCCCGAAGCCTGACCGTGAATGACCTGATGGCCGACGTTGCGGTCATCTTTCACTGGCCCCCGTCTGAAATGTACGACATGCCGCTGGCCGAGTTACTGGACTGGCGGCACAAAGCCCTGATGCGCAGCGGAGTATCCCCGGATGAGTAACAACCTCAAACTGCAGGTGCTGCTGAAAGCGGTAGACCAGGCGACGCGTCCCTTTAAAGCGGTGCAGGCCGCCAGCAAAACGCTGGCGGGCGATATCCGTGGCTCACAGGATGAGCTGAAGGCGCTGAACGCGCAGGCGCACCGCATTGAAAGCTTTCGTAATGTCAGCGCGCAACTGGCCGTGACCGGCGAGGCGCTGAAAAAAGCCAAAGCGGAAGCCGCCGCGCTGGGTGTGCAGATGCGCAGCTCCGCCAGCCCGACGGCGGCGCAGGTCAAAGCCTTTGAAAATGCCAGGCGCAGCGCGGCGGCAATGCAGGAAAAATATAACTCCCTGCGCCAGTCCGTCCAGCGCCAGCGCGCCGAGCTGCAACAGTCCGGTATCGATACGCGGAATTTATCCGCTGCCGGGCGCACGCTGCGCAACAGCATTGCGGAAACGACCGCAACCATTAATCGCCAGCGCGAAGCGTTAGCCCGTGTGAGCCAGCAACAGGAGCGGCTGAACGCGATAAGCCAGCGGTACGAGCGGGGTAAAAACGCGGCGGCGGGCGTGCGTAATGTCAGCGCCGCTTCGCTCGGAGCGGGCACCGCTGCACTGTATGCCGGTAGCCGGTTAATGGCACCCGAAATTCAGTCACAGCAAAGCGGTGCGATGATTGCGGCCCGTCAGGGGGAGGATGCCGAGAAAGGCAGGCAGTACACCGCAGCCATTCAGCGCATTAATGCATCTGGGGTGAGCGGGGATATTGCAGAAATCACCGAGGCAGTGTCAGCGGTACGCAGCACACTCGGCACGCTGGGCGACGTGGGCGAGGCTGAGTTAGACCGCATCACCCGCAAGGCGCTGGATATGCAGACCACCTTTGGCACCGATACGGCCGAAAGCATCCAGATTGCCGCGATCATGATGAAAAACAACCTCGCGGGCAGCAGCGACGAGGCAATGGATTTGATCGTCTCAGGTATGCAACGCGTATCCACCGAAATGCGCGGCGAACTGCCTGAAATTCTTCACGAGTATTCGACCCACTTCCGCAACATGGGATTCACCGGCGCGGAGGCGATGTCACTGCTGGTTGATATGTCGAAACAGGGCAAATTTGCCCTTGATAAAACTGGCGATGCCATCAAGGAATTCAGCATTCGCGGCTCGGATATGTCGAAAAACAGCGTCGCCGCGTATAAGCAGATTGGCCTTAACGCCGAAAAAATGTCCCGCGATATTGCCACCGGCGGCGATAAAGCACGGGCGGCAATGCAGAAAACGGCGAAGGGGTTGCTTGCCATCAAAGACCCGGCGGAACGGGCAAATGCGGCGATAACCCTGTTTGGCACGCCGGTTGAGGATTTATCGGTTGACCAGATACCGGCCTTTCTCGGCGCGCTGGCGGGGGTTAAAAACCAGCTCGGCGACGTCAGCGGCGCAGCCGGTAACATGGGTAAAACCCTGCGCGATAATTTATCGGGTGACGTAGCGAAACTTCAGGGCGCGTTTTCGGGGCTGCGGTTTAACGTCTTTACCCGAATGGATGGCCACCTGCGCACCCTGACGCAGAGCGCAACGGGCTGGCTCACACAATTAAACGCCTGGATAAAGGCCAATCCTGCGCTGACCTCCAATCTGGTACTGGCAGCGGGGCGGTCGCGGGGCTGGCGGCGGTACTGGGTGGCGTGGGGCTGGTTGTCTGGCCGGTGATGGCGGGTATTAATGCCCTGATAGCGGGTGCCGGGCTGCTCAGTGCGGGCTTCACGATTGCAGGCGGTGCGATTACCGCTGCGCTGGGTGCCATCACGCTGCCTGTCGTGGCTGTGGTGGCCGCCATCGTGGCCGGTGCCCTGATAATCCGTAAATACTGGGAGCCGATAAGCGCATTTATTTCCGGTGTGGCTGAAGGCTTTACGGCGGCAATGGGCCCAATAAGCGAGGCGTTCGCGCCGCTGAAGCCGGTGTTTGACTGGTTTACCGGTAAGGTGAAATCCCTGTGGGGCTGGTTTGGCAGGTTGCTGGAGCCGGTGAAATCCACACAGGCGGAGCTGGCGTCTGCCGGGGATATGGGTAAAAAGTTTGGCACCATGCTGGCCGATGCCCTGAAATTTCCGTCCGATATGCTGAATCAGCTGAAAGGCGGTATTGACTGGGTGCTGGAAAAACTGGGCGTTATCGACAAGAAATCCTCCGGGCTGAAAGACAAGGTGCCGGAGCATGATGCGGTGGCTACGGGCGGCGCGGGTATCAGTACCGGCGATTTGCAGTACAACCTCGCAACCGGAGGTGCGCCGTATAAGCCAGTAACGGCACCCGCTGCAAGGGGGGCAACGCAGCAGAATACCTACAACAGCAATTATGTGCTGAACATGCACGAAGGCATGACTAAAGACGATGCGCTGGCCCTGATGGCGCAGAACAGCGCCCGTGAGCAGAACAGAGCGAAAGCGCAACAGCGCAGCAGAATGGGATGGGAGGATTAAACCATGATGATGATTTACGGCATGCTGCCGTTCATGCGCCAGACGCTGCCCTATGACGAACTGCAACACAGCACTGATTATCGCTGGCCGACAAACAGCCGCGTCGGGCGGCGTGCCTCGGCACAGTTTATCGGGCCGGGCGATGAAAAAATCACGCTGAGCGGCGAGCTGCGCCCGGAAATCACCGGCGGTGCGGTGTCGCTGCTGACGCTGAAAGCGATGGCCGACGAGGGCCGGGCGTGGCCGCTGATAGGCGGTAACGGTAAAATTTACGGCATGTACGTGACGGAAAGCGTTGCCGCCACGCACAGCGAGTTTTACAGCGACGGCAGCGCCCGAAAAATTACCTTTACCCTGAGCCTGTTGCGCGTTGATGAGTCCTTAACGGCGATGTTCGGCGATCTGAAAAAACAGGCTGACGGGCTGATAAGCGGCGCGGGAAACCTGCCGGGGCAGCTTTCATCGGTCGCGGCCAGCATTAAGTCAGCGGCGGGCAGCGTGATTTCTTCAGCCGGAGGGCTGTTATCGTGACGGTTATCAGCAGCCTGCCGGTACAGGCAGGCGCACGCCTTTCCCCTGATTTCAGGCTGACGGTAAACGCAAAGGACGTGACCGCGAACCTGCGCGACCGGTTGCTGTCGCTGACGCTTACCGATAACCGGGGCTTTGAGGCTGACCAGCTGGATATTGAGCTGGACGACGCCGACGGCCAGCTGGCGCTGCCGGTACGCGGTGCGGTGGTGAAACTGTTTCTCGGCTGGCAGGGGCAGCCGCTGACGGACAAGGGTGAGTTTACCGTTGATGAAGTGGAGCATCACGGCGCACCGGACACGCTGACCATTCGCGCCCGCAGCGCCGACTTTCGCGGCACGCTGAACTCACGCCGTGAAACATCCTGGCATGACACCACCCTGGGCGCTGTGCTGAAAGAGATAGCCGGACGCAACAAGCTGGCCCCTGCTGTGGCGGCTGAATTCACAGGCGTTGCGGTGCGCCATATCGACCAGACGCAGGAGACAGACGCCAAATTTCTGACGCGGCTGGCCTCGCTGCATGGCGCGGTGGCGGCCATCAAGGCAGGACGTCTGCTGTTTATCCGGCCCGGTGCCGGGGTTACCGTCAGCGGCAAACCGATCCCGCAGCTGACCCTGACCCGCCAGGACGGCGACCGGCACAGCTTCAGCATTGCCGATCGCGGTGCCTATACCGGCGTGGTCGCCAGCTGGCTGCACACCAAAGACCCGAAGCCGAAAAAGGTAAAGCTGAAGCGCAAACCCAAAGAAGAGAAGCCGCACACGCCGGAGCATCCGGCTGCGGAGAAAACGAAAGCCGCGACCGCCAAGGAGCCGGAGGCGCGCAAGGGGGAGTATCTGGCGGGCAGTGAGGATAATGTTTTTACGCTGACCACGGTCTACGCCACTCAAAAGGCCGCGATGAGTGCAGCGAAAGCCAAGTGGGAGAAGCTGCAACGCGGCGTTGCCGAGTTTTCGCTGACGCTGGCAACGGGCCGGGCGGATGTGTTCCCGGAGACGCCGGTCAGGGTGAGCGGCTTTAAATCGGTGATCGATGCACAGCCGTGGCTTATCAGCAAGGTCACGCACAGTCTGAACGGGAGCGGCTACACCACCACGCTGGATTTTGAGGTGCTGCTGTCTGATGTGGAATACGACGTAGATTCAGAAAAAGATTATTCACAATAAGTGAATTTTGTTGCTCTTTTTGGAATCATGCTGTATTAAAGCAGGACATTACAGGGAGATCACTTTAATGATGCATTGTCCGCTTTGCCAGACCTCTGCTCACGCTAAAAGCAGCCGCTACATATCGCGCGAGACGAAAGAACGTTATCACCAGTGCCAGAACATTAATTGCAGCTGTACGTTTAAGACGCATGAATCCGTAGCAGGCGTGATTGTTGCTCCAGGTGTGGTTAATAAAGTTACTGTGTTTACGCATAATGAAAGCCAACCGTCATTGCTTCACTGAAAAATTATGACCTACAGAAAAGCCCGCGAAAGCGGGTTTTTTTATGCTTGCAGGGGGCAACTGCTGAAAATCCATCGCCATTTCATCGCCACTTGAAATCGGAAAACAAAAAAGCCACTCCGAAGAGTGGCTATAAGTAGCTGATTTAGCAGCTAAAATCTGGTGGCCCCTGCTGGACTTGAACCAGCGACCAAGCGATTATGAGTCGCCTGCTCTAACCACTGAGCTAAGGGGCCTGTGGGGCGTGATTATAAAGTAACTCGCCTGGGCAATCCAGCTATCGCTTATCGGTTGGCGATTTTTGCAGCAGTTCAATTGCTTGAAAAGCCTTCATTTCTTTGAGTGTCGACAGCGCAACGGGACGTGTCGCAAAAGCCGATGCCTGCGTCAGGCGATCGGTTGCTAAACTATTAAGCATTATGCCAGGCTGACGTACAACAGGAGAGCAGGGATGAGTGATCATGAGATCAAAGATATTATCGCGCCCGGCCTGCGGGTGGTTTTTTGCGGCATCAATCCGGGCAAGTCTTCCGCCCATACCGGTCACCACTTCGCTTATTCAGGAAACCGCTTCTGGAAAACGCTCTGGCTGGCCGGCTTTACCGAGCGCCAGCTCAAACCGGAAGAGGAGTTGCACCTGCTGGATACCCGCTGCGGTATCACCAGGCTGGTGGATCGACCAACAAAAGAGGCCAGCGAGCTGTCGACGGATGAGCTGCGCGAAGGCGGCAAGTCATTGATAGAAAAAATGCTGCATTACCAGCCAGCGGCGCTGGCGGTGTTAGGTAAGGATGCCTACAAAAAGGCGTTTCGTCAGAGCAAAGTGGAGTGGGGCAGGCAGGCTGCCACCATCGGCGAAACGGAAGTCTGGGTGTTGCCCAATCCCAGCGGCCTGAACCGCGCCACGCAGGAAAAGCTGACGGAAGCCTATAAAGAACTGGAAAGCGCGCTGACGCTGCGCGGACGTTAGCCAATAAAAAAGGCTTCCCGGAGGAAGCCTTTTTACGCTATCGATGCGCTTAGTCGTCCAGGAAGCTGCGCAGCACTTCTGAACGGCTTGGATGACGCAGCTTACGCAGCGCCTTCGCCTCGATCTGACGAATACGCTCGCGGGTAACGTCAAACTGTTTGCCTACTTCTTCCAGCGTGTGGTCGGTGTTCATATCGATACCGAAACGCATACGCAGCACCTTCGCTTCACGGGCCGTCAGGCCAGCCAGCACGTCATGCGTGGCGGAACGCAGGCTCTCAGAGGTGGCGGAATCCAGCGGCAGCTCCAGCGTGGTGTCTTCGATAAAATCGCCAAGATGCGAATCTTCATCATCACCAATCGGCGTCTCCATGGAGATCGGCTCTTTAGCGATTTTCAGCACCTTGCGGATTTTATCTTCCGGCATCAGCATACGCTCGGCCAACTCTTCCGGCGTCGGTTCGCGGCCCATCTCCTGCAGCATCTGACGCGAAATACGGTTGAGTTTGTTGATCGTCTCAATCATATGCACCGGAATACGGATGGTGCGCGCCTGATCCGCGATAGAGCGGGTAATCGCCTGACGAATCCACCAGGTCGCATAGGTGGAGAACTTGTAGCCGCGACGGTATTCGAACTTATCTACCGCCTTCATCAGGCCGATGTTGCCTTCCTGAATCAGATCCAGGAATTGCAGGCCGCGGTTGGTGTATTTCTTGGCGATTGAAATCACCAGACGCAGGTTCGCTTCCACCATCTCTTTCTTCGCACGACGCGCTTTCGCCTCGCCGATCGACATACGACGGTTGATATCTTTTACCTGTTCAATCGTCAGGCCGGTCTCTTCCTCGATCTGCATCAGTTTCTGCATGCTGCGCTGCACATCTTCTTCCACGTCGCGCAGTTTTTCAGACCAGGGTTTGTTCATCGCCAGCGCCGCCTGGAACCAGGTTGGGCTGGTCTCATTACCGGTAAACAGGGTAATGAAGTTTTTCTTCGGCATCTTGCACAGTTCGACACACAGTTTCATGATGATGCGCTCTTGCGTACGTACGCGCTCCATCATTTCACGCATGTTGTTGACCAGATAGTCAAACTGCTTCGGCACCAGACGGAACTGCTTAAACACTTCCGACAGTTTCTGGATCTCTTCAATCGCGTCGGCGTGACTGCGGCCTTTCGCCTTGATCGTCAGGCGCGTCGCTTCATACTGATCGCGCAGCTCGATGAATTTTTCACGCGCCAGTTCAGGATCGATGCTGTTGTCGTCATCGCTGCTGTCGCTGTCGTCGTCTTCATCTTCGTCATCTTCATCGGCGCGCTCTTCTTCTGACAGTTCAGAGCCAACGTGGGTAGCAGTCGGCGCCAGATCTTCTTCGGCGTTAGGATCGACGAAGCCGGTAATCAGATCTGACAGGCGTGACTCGCCTGCCTCAACGCGATCGTACTGCTCCAGCAGATAAGTGATCGCTTCCGGGTACTCGGCGACGGAACACTGCACCTGGTTAATGCCGTCTTCGATACGCTTGGCGATGTCGATTTCGCCTTCGCGCGTCAGCAGTTCGACGGTGCCCATCTCACGCATGTACATGCGGACAGGATCGGTTGTGCGTCCAATTTCAGATTCTACGCTGGATAACACCTGAGCTGCCGCTTCAGCCGCATCTTCGTCCGTGTCAGCGCTGTTTTCGTTCAGCATCAGATCATCGGCATCAGGCGCTTCTTCCACCACCTGAATACCCATGTCGTTGATCATCTGGATGATGTCTTCGATCTGATCGGAGTCGACGATATCTTCCGGCAGATGGTCGTTGACCTCGGCATAGGTCAGATAGCCTTGCTCCTTACCACGGGTGACAAGCAGCTTAAGCTGTGACTGCGGGTTTTGCTCCATAAGACGGTATCCACACTTCTGTTAATTTGATTGGTGTCGGGTCAGCCATAAGGGCCAACAATAACAGTTGAAGGCGTTTGGATTATTGCCGCTGCCCTCGTGGCGGCTTTCAGGGTCTGCCTGAGTATATATCGGCACTTAAGCCGCTAAAGTTTGCTGTGAGACTGTCATGCTTATCCGTTTGCGTTCCGGCCTGCGCGTTGCTCCCCCTATTCTGTTTATATCAGGGGACGCCGTGCCGTAAGCGCTGGTAATGTCTCTTGATACCAACGCGATCGCGAATCTATTTCTTTGCCAGCGCCTGGCTTAATGAGCGCACTTCTTCGCGCTCTTCAGGGCTGAGGCCGTGCGTTCTGGAGCGCGCGATCAGCGCTTCCAGACGCTGCTCCAGCGCAGAGTCGTACATTTTCGCCAGAGAATCCTGAAACATCGCCTCTACTTCGTCATCAACAATCATGTGGTTCCATGTTGCGAGCGTTTCAAGGTGCTGGCTAAAATTTGTGCCGCGATATAACTCTAGTAGCTGGCCAGTGGTCAGGCCAGGGTTTGCGTTACAACTCTGCACCAGTTCCATAAAAAGCGGCAATCCTGGCATATTCAGCTGTTCCAGGCCCTGCAACGACGGCACCATGGTCGCCAGATGCGGGTTTTGCACCAGCAGGCCCACCAGAATGCGCATAGTGGTGCGCTTCAGCTGCGGCGCGGCCGGCTGGGCGCCGCTTTCGGCCTGTTTTGGCAGCAGCTTCTCCAGCTGGTTGTCATCCAGAATGCCAAGCATATTGCCCAGTTCCTGACGCAGATAAATGCGCAAGGTTTCGCCGGGGATCTGGCTAATCAACGGCAGCGCCAGCGTGCTAAGACGCGTGCGGCCGTCGCGGGTACTCAGATCGACCTGCGGCAGCAGCGTGTCGAACAGGAAGCTGGAGAGCGGCATCGCCTGCTCCATCCGCGCTTCGAACGCCGCTTTGCCCTCTTTACGAATCAGCGTATCCGGGTCTTCGCCGTCGGGCAGAAACATAAAGCGTAGTTGACGACCGTCATTCATGTAAGGCAATGCGGTCTCTAAAGCACGCCATGCCGCTTCGCGGCCCGCCCGATCGCCGTCGTAACAGCAGATGACGTTGTCCGTACTGCGGAACAGCAGCTGAATATGATCGGCCGTCGTGGAGGTACCCAGCGAAGCGACGGCATAATCAATGCCGAACTGCGCCAGCGCCACTACATCCATATAGCCTTCGACAACCAGCAGCTTCGCCGGTTCAGGATGCTGCTTCTGCGCTTCATACAGGCCATAGAGTTGACGGCCCTTATGGAAAATATCGGTTTCCGGCGAGTTCAGGTACTTGGGTGTGCCGTCGCCCAATACGCGCCCGCCGAAGCCGATAACCCGGCCACGCTTGTCGCGGATAGGGAACATGACGCGATCGCGGAAACGATCGTAACTCCGGCCCTGATCGTTGGTCACCAGCATGCCTGCCTCAATCAGCGACTGACGATCTTCAGGGTTGCGGCCAAAACGCTTCAGAGCGTTATCCCAGCCGGGCGGCGCGAAGCCGATGGCGAAATGCGCAATCACTTCATCGCTTAGCCCGCGCTGATTCAGATAGGCGCGCGCCGCGGTCGCCTGAGACTGGGTAAGCGCCTGCTGATAGAAATCGGCAAGCCCGGTCATAAGCTGATAAAGGCTTTGACGCTGATGGCGTTCCAGCTGGCTGGGACCGCTGCCGGCTTCATAGGGCACTTCCAGCCCGTGCAGCGTGGCCAGCTCTTCAATGCTTTCGACGAACTCCAGACGATCGTAATTCATCAGGAAGTCGATAGCGTTGCCGTGAGCGCCGCAGCCGAAACAGTGATAGAACTGTTTCTCACCGTTAACGGTGAAAGAAGGGTTTTTTCGTTATGGAAAGGACAGCACGCGTGAAAATTCTTACCCTGTTTTTTCAGCTTAACGCGGGCATCAATAAGATCCACAATGTCCGTGCGGGCAAGTAAGTCACTGATAAATACGCGTGGAATTCGTCCGGCCATAAGCCCCGTTTTCTTCGCTCATAAACGAAAATAAGCCGCGCTTCCTTCCGGAAAGCACGGCCTCTAACTTGACTCTGTCTGCGTTTAACACGCGATGGAAGCGCAAGGCTTCCGAAAGAAATTAGTACAGACGAGTGCGGCGTGCGTTTTCGCGAGCCAGTTTCTTGGCGTGACGCTTAACAGCAGACGCTTTAGCGCGCTTACGTTCGGTAGTCGGTTTTTCATAAAACTCACGACGACGAACTTCAGCCAGAACGCCTGCTTTTTCGCAGGAACGCTTGAAGCGACGCAGTGCTACGTCGAACGGCTCGTTTTCACGTACTTTAATTACCGGCATGTAACTCTCACCTCGATAAATTCGGTCTTTTGCTGACGTCAGCGTCAGCTCATTTCAAAATGGTGCGGAATTTTACAACAATAGCGTCTGCGTTGTAAAGCAACATTGAGCTATGCAAACCAACAGAGCGCTCTGGCGGCTGCCGGATTTTTGCAGGCGAAGGAGTATAGCGTAAAGCGCAACGGGGCGTTCAATATTTTTTCGTTTTTTGCTCATAAAGCAGGCAGGAACCTCACAAAATCGCGCCAGCGCCATCAGGCGCTGTGGTACACTGCGCGCCGCAACAGAGAGGTAAAGCAACCATGCGCGTTCTGGGTATTGAAACATCCTGCGATGAAACCGGCATTGCCATTTATGACGATGAGGCCGGTTTGCTCGCTAATCAACTCTATAGTCAGGTGAAAGTCCATGCCGATTATGGCGGGGTGGTGCCGGAACTGGCTTCACGCGATCACGTGCGTAAAACCGTGCCGCTAATTCAGGCCGCATTGCAGGAGGCGGGTCTGGAAGGCAAGGATATCGACGCGGTCGCCTATACCGCAGGCCCTGGGCTGGTCGGCGCGCTGCTGGTTGGCGCAACCATCGGCCGTTCGCTGGCGTTCGCCTGGCAGGTTCCCGCCGTGCCGGTACATCATATGGAAGGGCATCTGCTGGCGCCGATGCTGGAAGATAATCCGCCGCAGTTTCCGTTCGTTGCGCTGCTGGTCTCCGGCGGCCATACGCAGCTGATCGGCGTGACCGGCATTGGCGAATATACGCTGCTGGGCGAGTCCATCGACGACGCCGCCGGCGAAGCGTTCGATAAAACCGCCAAGCTGCTGGGACTCGACTATCCCGGCGGACCGATGCTTTCCCGTATGGCGCAGCAGGGCACGCCGGGGCGTTTTACCTTCCCGCGCCCGATGACCGACCGACCAGGGCTCGATTTCAGCTTCTCTGGTCTTAAAACGTTCGCGGCCAACACCATTCGTGAGAACAGCGACGATGCGCAAACCCATGCGGATATCGCTCGCGCTTTCGAAGATGCCGTAGTCGATACGCTGGCGATAAAATGTAAGCGTGCCCTGGAGCAGACCGGTTTCAAACGTCTGGTGATGGCGGGCGGCGTCAGCGCCAACCGCACGCTGCGCGCGAAGCTGGCGGAGATGATGCAGGCACGCGGTGGGGAAGTTTTTTACGCCCGTCCTGAATTCTGTACCGACAACGGCGCGATGATCGCTTACGCTGGCATGGTGCGCCTGAAGGGCGGCACGCGCGGCGAGCTTGGCGTTACCGTTCGTCCGCGTTGGCCTTTGGCTGAGCTGCCGGCGATAGCGTAAAAAGGCGTATCGCTAAAAAACGATGCTGTTTTTCTGAGGGGGACAGCATCGTTTACACAGAGAACGGAATTAATTGCCCAGCAGTTTATTCAGCAAGCCCCCGATCAGCGGGATATTGCTAATACCGCCTTCTAACCATGATCCGATCTGCCATCCTACGGCCTCGCCCAGCTGCTGGCCTAAATCAGGGAAATAATCTTTTATATCGATGGTGCCGATAATCGGCAGTTTAATCCCCATTTCCGGTATCATCGTATAAAGCGAATTGCCGATAAAACCTGCTACGTTGCCGGAAACAGTCGCGATAAAGCCGCTACCGGCTACTTCATGGAATTCACTTTGTGTTAGCTCTCTCATTATTAACCTCTTCTTTTCTTCCGGTGGATATTTATCCCGAGATGAAAGGTGTGCCTGCTGCCTGATAAAGATTCAGGTGCAAACCATCGGTGGGACGCCGACAATTTTCGGCGGCGTCAGGGCGTTTTTATTCTTCGCCGCTTACGCTCGCTAAAGGTTGGCTCAGATGAAAAGGGTGCCCTCATTGACGACATAAGCCGCCGAAAATGGCCAGCGGATTAAATGTAACAACCGGAGCAAAAGCGGGGCTGGATTTTCAGTTAATTAAAAGATTCCGCGCCAGAATAACTGGCGGCGCGTGATTGAGCCGATCGGCGAAAAGATTAAGGAGAACAGCAGACGCGCCGGAAACGTCAGGATCGCACCGTGTGAAAACGGAAAGGCGAGACGGGAAAACGATGCGGATTACTTACGCTTCTTTTTCCAGATTTTGCTTTCCTGACCGCGCCACAGACGCTGAATATTATCGTGATGGCGCAGCAGAATCAGGCAGGAGAGCATCGCGACCGGAAAGGTGAACTGCGGCTTGAACCACCAGACGTAGAAGGGGGCGATCAGCGCGCTGACGATGGCGCCCAGCGAGGAATAGCCGCTCAACAGCACCGTCAGTAGCCAGGTGCCGGTCATCAGGCCGGTCAGGTCCCAGCCGATAGGCGCGATGGCGCCAAAGGCGGTCGCCACGCCTTTGCCGCCGCGAAAGCGAAAGAAAACCGGGTAGATATGTCCCAGACAGGCGGCGATGGCGGTCAGGCCAAGGTAAACCGGTGAAACGCCCAATGCATACGCCAGCCAGACGGGCAACATGCCTTTCAACACATCAAACACCAGTACTGCCGCCGCCGCGCCTTTGCCGCCAATGCGTAATACATTGGTCGCGCCGGGGTTTCCTGAGCCGTTATGCCTTGGATCGGGTAGGCCTGCCAGTCGGCAAACCAGAATAGCGCTGGAAATAGATCCGCACAGATACGCGAAAATGATCATACCAAGCGCGATAGCACTCATAACACCGTTCCGTTTTGTAAGGGTCGTTTTATTCTCATCATCTGTGGATAATACGCATAATTCGCCGGGAGTGGTATCCGGTTAACGTAAAAACAGAGACTGCCATCATGGATATCGTATTTATAGAACAGCTGTCGGTGATCACCACTATTGGCGTTTACGACTGGGAACAAACTATCCAGCAAAAGCTGGTTTTCGATGTCGAAATGGCCTGGGATAACCGCCGGGCGGCGGTCAGCGACGATGTTAACGACTGCCTGAGCTACGCTGACGTCGCCAGCGCGATTATCGACCATGTCGGTCAGGGGCGTTTCGCGCTGGTGGAGCGCGTGGCCGAAGAGGTCGCCACGCTGCTGCTGACGCGTTTCGCCTCGCCCTGGGTGCGCATCAAAGTGAGCAAGCCAGGCGCGGTCGCGCAGGCGGCGCAGGTGGGCGTTATTATTGAGCGCGGCACCCGTCAGCGCTAGCAGGAACAATTCTGAAATAGATCCAATGTGATTGCTATCACAATGAAACCGAACCACATTATGGCTGTCATAAAGCAGGCTTGACGCTGAGTTAGCATCTTTTCTGGCGGTTACGTTTCGGACGTCCGCCTTTTTAATGGTTTAAACATTAGGGTAGAGGATATTTGATGGCAGATATTCATCAGCTTTGGGTGGCTGCAATCCTTGGCATTGTTGAGGGACTGACGGAGTTTCTTCCTGTCTCATCCACCGGTCATATGATCATTGTTGGACATCTGCTGGGTTTTGACGGCGATAAAGCGGAAACATTTGAAGTAGTTATCCAGCTCGGTTCCATTCTCGCCGTGGTCGTGATGTTCTGGCGGCGCCTGTTTGGCCTGATCGGTATCCACTTCGGCGAAGTGAAGCATGAAGGGGTAGGTACCGGACATCTTACGCTGATCCATATCCTGCTGGGCATGGTGCCGGCGGTGGTGATTGGCTTACTGCTGCACGATCAAATCAAGTCGCTGTTTAACCCTATCAACGTGATGTATGCGTTGATTGTCGGCGGCGTGCTGCTGCTGGCCGCCGAGTTCCTGAAGCCGAAGCAGCCGAAAGCGCCGGGGATTGACGATATCACTTATCTGCAGGCGTTTATGATCGGCTGCTTTCAGTGTCTGGCGCTTTGGCCTGGCTTCTCCCGTTCTGGCGCCACCATCTCCGGCGGCATGCTGATGGGCGTAAGCCGTTATGCGGCGTCTGAATTTTCGTTTATTCTCGCTGTGCCGATGATGATGGGCGCTACCGTACTCGATCTCTACAAGAGTCGCGGCTTCCTGACGATGGCGGATTTTCCGATGTTCGCCGTGGGCTTTGTCACCGCGTTTATCGTTGCGCTGCTGGCGATCAAACTTTTCCTGCATATCATTAAGCGCATCTCATTTGTGCCGTTTGCCATCTACCGCTTTATCGTGGCGGCCGCGGTTTACATGGTCTTTATGTAACCCTGAAGCAGAACGAAAAAAGGAGGCGCATGCGCCTCCTTTTTTATGCGGTCAACTTCTCTTTATGCCGCAGTAGCCGATGTCGCCGTCACGCGTTTAACGCCGAACGCCAGCTTTTCACCGCATCGCAGCGGCGGCGGCTCAGCTCCTCGCGCACCTGCGCGCCTTTAAAGCCAGCTTCGATAACCGCTTTTGTCGGCACCGCCTGCGCAATACGGAACGCTTCACGCACGTATGCGCCCTGAGGATATGGGTTGCTCTCCCATCCGGCGCGTCCGCGGGCGTCCGCTTCGCTGGTTTGCGCCAGCTGTTCAACGCGCTGCGGTTTGCGCCAGGCATCAATGCGATCGAACAGCGCGATCAGGCGCTCGGCGGGCTGATTTTCAATGGTATGCACCACATCATGAAACTCCGCCACCAGCACCGCGAGATCGCGAATGGTGTTCGGCACGCGCAGACGCTGGCAGATATTTTCCACCAGCGGGACGCCGGCCGGTCCATGTCCGGGATGGCTGGGCCACTTCTCCGGCGGCGTCAATGCTTTGCCGACATCATGGCAAAGCGTGGCGAAACGTACATCGGTCTCCGGCGTCAGCTGTGCCGCAATCGCGACGGTCATCAACGTATGCACGCCAGTATCGATTTCGGGATGCCATTTCGCCGGCGCGGGAACGCCGAACAGGTTATCGATCTCTGGAAACAGCACCGCCAGCGCGCCGCAGTCGCGCAGTACCTGAAAATAGACCTGCGGATTACGCGCGCGCAGCGCATTTTCCGTCTCTTTCCAGACGCGTTCGGCGGTCAGGTGGGCCAGTTCGCCTCCTGCCGCCATCTCGCGCATCAGCGCCATGGTCTCATCGGCGATGCGGAAGCTCAGGTGAGCATAGCGGGCGGCGAAACGCGCCACGCGCAGCACGCGCAGCGGATCTTCGATAAAGGCGTCCGAGACATGACGTAGCAGCCGCTTTTCCAGGTCCTGACGGCCTTGATATGGATCGATGTAGCGGCCTTCTTCATCCTGCGCAATGGCGTTGATGGTGAGATCGCGGCGTTGCAGATCCTGCTCAAGCGTCACGTCCGGCGTAGACCAGGTGACAAAGCCGGTATAGCCGCTGCCCGATTTGCGCTCCGTGCGCGCCAGCGCGTACTCTTCACGGCTTTCAGGGTGAAGAAACACCGGGAAATCGCGTCCTACCTGCTGATAGCCCTGCTCCAGCATCATGTCAGGCGTGGCGCCTACCACTACCCAGTCTTTGTCTTTGACCGGCAGCTTAAGCAGACCATCGCGTACCGCGCCACCGACAAGGTATGTTTTCACTACGGGTCTTCTCCAGAGTTCATTAAATCAATCGTCAGGCGTGCCGGCGCCAGCTTGCCGCACCGGTAAAAAGCGTGTCCTGAATCGTTATTCTGGCACAACAATAGCAGAATTACGGAAACGACAGCAGCAGGGCGGTCAATCACAGCCCTGTTGCCGTCGCGGTACGCATGAAAAACGCGTGGCGGGTTAGTTCATCCAGCGATTATTCTTTTTGCGGCGCGGAATCATATGCGGAAGCAGCAGACCCAGCAGCAGGCCCACGCCCGCCACGCCGCCGCCATACATAAACCATTGCATGATGATGGCGCGCTGTTTGTCATCCAGCTGCACATTGGCGGCGTTCACCTTTTTCTGCGCTACAATCAGCTGGTTTCTCAGCTGCTGGTTTTCATCTTTCAGGCCATTGATAACGCTGTCGCTGGCCGCGACCTTTTTCTGCATATCGGCGGTGCGCTGATTCCAGCTGCTGTCGATATTGGCCAGCTTATCGGTCAGATCTTTAACCTGCTGCTCCAGCTGCGGCACGCGGGTGCGAAGGCTCGGCTCGGCGCTCAGCTGAGCCAGCGGAATCCAGTTGGTTTTGCCTTCCGCATCGCGGATTTGGCCATACTGGCTCTCATTGTTGGTTTGCAGCAGCGTCACCTGCTCGCCGGCGTTCAGCTTGCCGACCAGACGATACTGATCGCCGGGGCCGCTGCGTACCCAGGTGGATAATTCATCGGAAATATAACGTTTCTCTTCGGCCTGGGCGGGAACAGTCACGCTGAAAGTCAGCAAAGTCAGGGCAATAAGGTGTGATTTTTTCATTCGATATCGTTTTTTCATGTGTTTCGGAAAAATTTTAGGGCACAGTCTGGATAGGCCGCGCAAAAATCTGAATGAGAACTATCCTGGTCTCAAACTGATGCGGCAACGCTCGCGAAAGCATAATAAAGCAGAGACAGCAGCAGGTTATCTGCATTACTCTTCGGCTTAATCCTGAAATCTGCGCCAGTGAAAGATTGAATAAGAAATTATGACCATCGAAATCGAATTAAAGTTCATTGCCACGCCGCAGGCGGCGGAACAGCTTGGCGACCAGCTGGCCGCCTGGCCGCATCAATACAGCGCGCCCATCGCGCTGACCAACATCTATTATGAAACGGCGGATAACCAGTTGCGCCGCTGGGATATGGGGCTGCGCATCCGCGGCGTCGGGGAGAAGTATGAGATGACCCTGAAGACGGCCGGACAGACGACGGGCGGCCTGCATCAGCGCCCCGAATACAATGTCGATATCGCCAGGCCTGAACTGGATATCGCCCGTCTGCCAGCGGACGTGTGGCCCGAAGGCTGCGACACGGCTGCGTTGCAGCAGCGGCTGGCGCCGCTGTTCACCAGCCATTTCAGCCGCGAAAGGTGGCTGGTCACCTATGGCGAAAGCGAAGTCGAGGTCGCGCTGGATCGGGGCGAGGTCGAAGCGAACGATTTGCGCGAGCCGCTGCATGAAATCGAGCTGGAGTTGAAGCGCGGCAAGCTGGCGGATGTGCTGGCGCTGGCGGCTGAACTGGCGAAAATGGACGGTCTGCGTCTCGGCAGCCTGAGCAAGGCGGCGCGCGGCTACTGGCTGTCGCAGGGCAAACCGCAGCAGCCGGTGCGTCCGTTGCCGGTTTTGCAGGCCAAACCGAAAGCGACGGTGGAAGAGGGCATGCAGGCGGCGCTGAGCCTGGCGTTGCAGCACTGGCAGTATCATGAGGAGCTGTGGCTGCGTGGCGAACCCGGCGCGCAGCAAGCGGTTCTGGAAGCGCTGGAAACCGTACGGCAGACGTTTTCGCTGTTCGGCGCGCTGGTGCCGCGCAAGGCGAGCAGCCAGCTGCGCCAAAAGTTGACCAGCCTGGCAGAGGCGCTGGAAAAAGAGCGGCTCGACGCGCAGGCTTTCTGCTACAGCTCACCGTGGCTTGATGCGCAGCTCAGCCTTTCCAGCTGGCTGATTAGCGCGGGCTGGCGTCCTTTTGTCGTCGGCAAAAACGCTGACCGAATGCAGGGTTCTTTCAAACGCTTCGCCGATATTATGCTGGGGCGCGTCGCCGCCGATCTGAAAGAAACCTTCGGCACCATCCGTCAGTACAATGAATATCAGGATAAGGCGGTGCGGCTGACGCACCAGCTGCTGGCGGTGCATCTGTTGGCGGGCGCCTATCCGTCGCAGGATGTAGAACGCTGGCTGCAAAGCTGGCAACAGTTGGCGCAGGCCATTCACGCTAACCGCTATAACGAGCTGGATCCGCTGTGCCGCCAGGCGCTGCGGCAGCCAGCTTTCTGGCTTAACGGCAACGTCTGATTGCCTTTCAGGGAGAGGTTATGCTGCCAACATTTACCGGACCGCTGCCAGCGTCGTTGCAGCAGCAGGCAGAAAAAGCGGCGCAGCGGCTGGAACGCCCGCTGACGTCGCTCAGCATTCAACAACAGGCGGTGCTGGCTTTCAGCGATTTTGTCGCCGACAGTCTGTTACAGCACCCGGAATGGTGGCGGCAGCTCACAGAGCTACCGCCGCAGCCCGATGAATGGCGTCATTACGCCGACTGGCTGAACGCGCAGCTCCAACCGGTAAGTGATGAAGCGGCGCTGATGCGGGAGCTGCGTCTGTTTCGACGCCGGATGATGGTGCGCATCGCCTGGATGCAGACCACCGGCGCAAGCAGCACCGAAGCGTCGTTGCAGCAGCTGAGCGCGCTGGCCGAGGCGCTGATTGTCGCGGCGCGCGACTGGCTGTGGCAGGCTTGCTGCGTCGAGTTCGGCACCCCCTGCAATGCGGCGGGAGAGCCGCAGCCGCTGCTGATCCTTGGCATGGGCAAGCTGGGCGGCGGCGAGCTGAACTTCTCTTCTGATATCGATCTGATCTTCGTCTGGCCGGAAAACGGCGCGACCCGCGGCGGTCGACGCGAACTGGATAATGCGCAGTTCTTTACCCGGCTCGGACAGCGCCTGATTAAGGTTCTCGATCAGCCGACGGCGGACGGCTTCGTCTATCGCGTCGATATGCGTCTGCGGCCGTTTGGCGACAGCGGGCCGCTGGTTCTCAGCTTTGCGGCGCTGGAGGATTACTACCAGGAGCAGGGGCGCGACTGGGAGCGCTACGCCATGGTTAAAGCGCGTCTGATGGGCAACAGCGATGACCGCTGGAGCCAGGAGCTGCAACAGATGTTGCGCCCCTTTATCTACCGCCGCTATATCGATTTTAGCGTCATCCAGTCATTGCGCAATATGAAAGGTATGATTGCGCGTGAAGTGCGGCGGCGCGGACTTAAGGACAATATTAAACTCGGCGCTGGCGGCATTCGTGAATGTGAATTTATCGTTCAGGTATTTCAGCTGATTCGCGGCGGACGCGAGCGTACGCTACAGCAGCGCGCGCTGCTGCCGACGCTTTCCGCCATTGAGGCGCTGCATCTGCTGACGCAGCTGCAGGTTAACGCGCTGCGTGAAGCCTATCTCTTTTTACGACGGCTGGAAAACCTGTTGCAAAGCATCGGGGATGAGCAAACGCAGACGCTGCCGGCTGACGCGTTGAATCAGGCGCGCCTTGCCTGGGCGATGGGCTTTGCAAACTGGGATGCGCTGCATCAGGCGCTGGAGCAGCAGATGGCGCAGGTGCGGCTGATCTTCAACGAGCTGATCGGTGAAGATGCGCCGGACGGCGCAGAGGAGAGCGAAAATCAGGAGATGAGCGAGCTTTGGCATGACAAGCTGGAGCAAAGCGAGCTGGATAGCCTGCTGACGCATCTCGACGACGGCGAAAGGAAAAGCGTGTTCCGCACGCTGACGGAGTTCCGGCAGGACGTTGATAAGCGCACCATTGGGCCGCGCGGCAGGCTGGCGCTCGATCAGCTGATGCCGCGTTTGCTGAATGAAGCCTGCGCGCGCGTTGATGCGGACAGCACCCTGCGCCGTTTGATCCCGCTGCTGCTTGGCGTTGTGACGCGTACCACCTACCTCGAACTGTTAACTGAGTCCCCCGGCGCGCTGAAGCAGCTTATCCGCCTGGTCGCGGCCTCGCCGATGATCGCCAGCCAGCTGGCGCGTTATCCGCTGCTGCTGGATGAGCTGCTGGATCCCGCCACGCTCTATCAGCCCACCGCGACCGACGCCTATCGGGACGAGCTGCGGCAGTATCTGTTGCGGATTCCCGAAGAGGATGAGGAGCAGCAGCTGGAGGCGCTGCGTCAGTTTAAGCAGGTACAGCAGTTGCGCATCGCCGCGGCGGATATCGCGGGCACGCTGCCGGTGATGAAAGTCAGCGACCACCTGACGTGGCTGGCCGAGGCGATGATTCAGGCAGTGGTGCAGCAAGCCTGGAATATGATGGTGCAACGCTACGGGCGGCCTTCGCATTTGCAGCAGGATGAACGCGGCTTCGCCGTCGTCGGCTATGGTAAACTCGGCGGCTGGGAGTTAGGCTACAGCTCCGATCTCGACCTGGTGTTTCTGCATAATTGCCCAGCGGATGCCGTCACTGACGGCGAACGCGTTATCGACGGCCGTCAGTTTTATCTTCGCCTGGCGCAGCGCGTCATGCATCTGTTCAGCACCCGCACCTCATCCGGCATCCTGTATGAGGTGGACGCACGCCTGCGGCCTTCCGGCTCTGCCGGGATGCTGGTAAGCACGCTGGAGGCGTTTGAAGAGTATCAGCGTCAGGACGCCTGGACCTGGGAACATCAGGCGCTGGTGCGGGCGCGCATCGTGTATGGCGAACCGGCGCTGAGCCAGCGCTTTGAGGCGATTCGTCGTCAGATCCTTTGCCTGCCGCGCGAGGCGGCGACGCTGCAAACCGAAGTGCGTGAGATGCGCGAAAAAATGTATGCGCACCTGAGCCATAAGCATAAAGGGCGCTGGGACATCAAAGCTGACGAAGGCGGGATTACCGATATTGAGTTTATTACGCAATATCTGGTGCTGCGCTACGCGGCTCAGGAGCCGGGACTGACGGGCTGGTCTGATAATGTGCGCATTCTGGCGCTGCTGGCGCGGCATAACAAAATCACGCCGCAGGAGGCGGATGCGCTAACGCAGGCGTACGTTACGCTGCGCGATGAGCTGCACCATCTGGCGTTGCAGGAGCAAGCGGGACACGTCGCGCCGGGGGCGTTTATGCATGAGCGTCAGATCGTTCAGGAGAGCTGGCGGCGCTGGCTGCAAACCACTCCGGCCGGGGCCTGACGGAACCTTTATGCGCGGCGCGGCGTTTTGACGCAGCTGTGCTATTATCGCGCGCAATATTTTTACTGCAGTCTGGAGTCTCTGTAATGAAAGTGACACTGCCCGAATTTAACCGTGCAGAAGTGCTGGTCGTCGGCGATGTGATGCTGGATCGCTACTGGTATGGCCCCACCAGCCGTATTTCACCTGAAGCGCCGGTGCCGGTGGTCAAAGTAGACAACGTGGAAGAGCGGCCGGGCGGGGCAGCCAACGTGGCGATGAACATCGCGGCGTTAGGCGCGTCGTCACGCCTTGTTGGTCTGACGGGCGTCGATGATGCTGCGCGTGCGCTGGGCGTCAGCCTGCAAAACGTGAACGTGAAGTGCGATTTCGTTGCGCTGTCGACGCATCCTACCATTACCAAACTGCGTATTCTTTCCCGTAACCAGCAGCTGATTCGGCTTGATTTTGAAGAGGGCTTCGAAGACATCGATCCTGAGCCGCTGCATCAGCGCATTGCCGCCGCCCTGCCGCACACGGGCGCGTTGGTGTTGTCCGACTACGCCAAAGGCGCATTAGCCAGCGTTCAGCAGATGATTCAGCTGGCGCGGGCGGCAAATGTGCCGGTGCTGGTGGACCCGAAAGGCACCGATTTTGAACGCTACCGCGGCGCAACGCTGCTGACGCCTAACCTTTCCGAGTTTGAAGCGGTGGTCGGCAAATGTAAGGATGAGGCGCAGATCGTTGAGCGCGGTATGCAGCTGGTGGCTCATTATGAACTCTCCGCGCTGCTGGTAACGCGTTCGGAAAACGGCATGACGCTGTTGCAGCCAGGCAAAGCGCCGCTGCATTTACCGACGCAGGCGCAGGAAGTATATGATGTGACCGGCGCCGGCGACACCGTTATCGGCGTGCTGGCCGCATCGCTGGCGGCGGGCGACGATCTGGAAGCCGCCTGTTTCCTGGCGAACGCCGCGGCAGGCGTGGTGGTCGGCAAGCTGGGCACTTCTACCGTATCGCCCGTGGAGCTGGAAAACGCCATTCATGCGCGTCCCGAAAGCGGTTTCGGCATTATGACCGAAGCGCAGCTGAAAGAGGCGGTAGCGCTGGCGCGTCAGCGCGGCGAAAAAGTGGTGATGACCAACGGCGTTTTCGACATTCTGCACGCCGGTCACGTCTCCTACTTATCCAACGCGCGTAAGTTGGGCGATCGTCTGATCGTGGCGGTCAACAGCGATGCCTCTACCAAACGTCTGAAGGGCGACAGCCGTCCGGTTAACCCGCTGGAAAACCGCATGATTGTTTTAGGCGCGCTGGAGTCGGTCGACTGGGTGGTTTCGTTTGAAGAGGATACGCCGCAGCGGTTGATCGCCAGCATTTTGCCGGATCTGCTGGTGAAAGGCGGCGATTATAAGCCGGAACAGATCGCCGGAAGCGAGGAAGTGTGGGCTAACGGCGGCGAAGTGCGCGTGCTGAACTTTGAAGACGGCATTTCCACAACCAATATCATCAAGCGTATTCGTTCGTAAAATCCGTCGCTGGAAAACACGCCGGCAGGCTCAGGAGATAATACTCAGCCTGCCGGTGCGATTGATTACCGCCGAAGCCTCAACGGATTGTTACTGCGGATCGACCGTTTTAACGCCGTCCGTTGAGGTGGGGGCTGCTGGCGATGTCGGCGGCGCAGAAGCTGACGCGCCCTGGGACGCAGGCGTTAAAGGCGTAGCGGTCGCATTCTGAGGCGCGGCAGGCGTAATGCCGGGCGCCGGGGCCACCGCCGCGGTTGCAGAGGCTGGCGTTGATGGCGTTGACGTTGCGGTTCCGCTCTGACCTTCCAGCGCAGCCAGACGCTGTTCCAGCACGGCCAGCTTTTCACGGGTGCGCAACAGTACCTGCGTCTGCACATCAAACTCTTCGCGGTTTACCAAATCCATGCGCGTCAGCTGCGCCTGCAGGACCTGACGAATTTTCTTCTCAACATCATCGCCAAATTCACGGAGTCCGCGCGGCATAGCGTCATGCACCTGACGAGCGAGTTGTTCAATTTTTTTCGGGTCAATCATGGCGGTTTCCTGGTCGCAACAAAGATAACTTAAGTGTAATGCCTGTCAGGAAAAGGATAAACCTAAAATGGCAGTTGCGGAAAACGGATAAGCATATGCTGCTATTGAGCGTTGCCGCACCTGCCGTTTGGCGCTATAGTAAATTCGCTTATTCTCAGGGCGGGGCGAAATTCCCCACCGGCGGTAAATCAGCATCAGCTGAAAGCCCGCGAGCGCTTCCGGTCTCCCGATCGGAAGGTCAGCAGATCCGGTGTGATTCCGGGGCCGACGGTTAAAGTCCGGATGGGAGAGGATAACGATTCTTGTCGAGCCACAGGCTCGCCTCGCGTTATTTTTATGCACTCCTCAAGCACGCCCTGATTCTGGTAACCACAATATTGATAAGGTTTATTTACCATGAATCAGACGCTACTTTCTGAATTTGGCACGCCGGAACAGCGTGTGGAACGCGCCATCGCCGCATTACGCGAAGGCCGCGGTGTTATGGTGCTGGACGATGAAAATCGTGAAAACGAAGCTGACATGATTTTCGCTGCTGAAACCATGACCGTCGAACAGATGGCACTGACTATCCGCCATGGCAGCGGCATCGTTTGTCTCTGTATTACCGAACAGCGCCGTCAGGAGCTGGATCTGCCGATGATGGTGGAGAATAACACCAGTTCGTTCGGCACCGGCTTTACCGTTACGATTGAGGCGGCGCGCGGCGTCACTACCGGCGTATCGGCTAAAGATCGTCTTACCACGATTCGTACCGCCATTGCTGACAATGCCAAACCCAGCGATCTGAATCGCCCAGGTCACGTATTCCCGTTACGGGCGCGTGAAGGCGGCGTGCTGACGCGCGGCGGCCATACTGAAGCGACCATCGATTTGGTGACGCTGGCAGGATTTAAGCCGGCGGGCGTACTGTGCGAACTGACCAATGATGACGGCACTATGGCCTGCGCGCCGGAAGCGATCGTGTTTGCTAAACAGCACAACATGCCGCTGGTCACCATTGAAGATCTGATCTCATGGCGTCGCAGCCATGAAACCCGTCAGGCGAGCTAACGCCTCCTGCTGCCTGAGCGCGATAAAAAAGCCGGATAATCCCGGCTTTTTTTATTGCTGTTTGATAAGCAGCCTGCACCCGGCCCTGTTTTATCTTTTTGCATAGAAAATGTGGTTGCCAATGGTGGCGGTGCGGGCGAACTCGTTGCGCCAGGCAGGCGTAACGGTTTGATTATGATAATAGGTTGCGCCGTTAGTCACATCAGAAAGCTCGCCGTTGATAATCTGGTGAGCTATCTGTTGTGCCCGTTGCCAGCCTTTGTCAGCATCAGGCGGGTAGCTGAAAGCGCTTTTCGTCAGATGCGTCCATGAAAACTGTTTTGGCGCGTAAACTACCGGGCAAATTTTTGTGATGTCCCAGTTTGCCCGGTTCATGGTTACCGATGCGACCGCGATTTGTCCCTTTAACGGTTCTCCACGCGCTTCATGGTAAATATTCAGAGCCAGACACAGAAGGGCACCTTGAGCCAGCATAATGTTTCCGTCATTGTCCAGGGGTGACGGAAGTGTACGAAGCGGCGGGGAACAAGCATACCAGACAGGTCCTGAAAAATCGCGAATAGCAACTATCCTGTTGATTTATAGTCCTCTGCGTGATTATTTTCAGATTAATAGCATTAGCCGATGCCGCTGCTTTGTAGCAAAGTGAGGCTAAAACCCATCACCGTCATGCCGCACAGCACGCCATAGCTGGGGTTATTGTGCGGATCTATCTCACGCGCCAGCGGCATCAGTTCGTCCACGGACAAGGCCACCATAATGCCGGCCACCGCAGCCATAATCGCCGCAATGACGACCGGCGAGAGAACTGGCCCAAGCACCAAAAACGCCAACAGACCGCCCAGAATCTCCGCCATGCCGGAAATACAGGCCCAGAAAAGCGCGCGCGCCTTCGAGCCGGTCGCGGCATACATCGGGCCCGCTACCGCCAGTCCTTCAGGGATATTATGAATCGCCACCGCTAGCGCGATGCCCAGCCCCAGCTCCAGATCGCTACTGGCGGTGACAAAGGTGGCGACGCCTTCAGGAAAGTTATGCAGGCTAATCCCCAGCGTCAGCAGTATAGCCGTGCGTCGCAGGCTGCGCGGCTTTTGCGCTGCCGTCATCAAATCCTGCGGGTGCTGGTGAGGCAACAGGCGATCAAGCGCGAAGTAGCCGAGCAGGCCCAGTAAAAACATGCTGTAGCCCAGCAGTGGAGACATCCCTTCGGTGTGCAGCGCGGCGGGAAGCATCTCCATTAGAGAAATTAACAACATAATGCCCGCGGCGAACCCCAGGGCAAACGCCAGCATGCGGTTAGAGGGCCTCTGGCCTATCACGCCTAAAAACGCGCCGACAAAGGTCGCAGCGCCGGCCAGAATAGTCAGAAGTAAAGGAACCGACATGGCATACTCCATATGATAATCATTCGTATTAAGACTATTGAAATTCTGACAAAAAGCGAGGGGGTATTGCGTAAAGTTTTGTCTGAATAAAGATCAAAATTATTGAATATGATCGTCATGCTTATCCGCCTGCATCCCGTCTTTGAAGGGCGTAATCTGTGCCCAACGAAACCGATGCAACCATTGAGGATGATATGAGCCATACCCGTATGCCTGCGCTTTTCCTGGGACACGGCAGCCCGATGAACGTGCTGGAAGAAAACCGCTATACCCGGATCTGGCGACAGCTGGGCGCTGCCTTGCCGAAGCCAAAAGCTATCCTGGCGATCTCGGCGCACTGGTATACGCGTGGCGTGGCGGTCACCGTGATGGAAAATCCGCGCACCATCCACGATTTTGGCGGCTTCCCGCAGGCGCTGTTCGATACCCGCTATCCGGCGCCCGGATCGCCCGCTTTAGCGCGGGAGATCGCCGAACGGCTGGCACCGGTCAATGTTCATCTGGATACCGCCTGGGGGCTGGATCACGGCTCGTGGGGCGTGCTGATAAAGATGTATCCCGAAGCGGATATTCCGGTGGTGCAGCTGAGCATTGACGGCACCCGGCCAGCGGTCTGGCATTTCCAGATGGGACAGCAGCTGGCGGCGCTGCGCGATCGCGGCGTGATGCTGGTCGCCAGCGGCAATGTGGTGCACAACCTGCGCATGGCGCGCTGGGAGGAAAGTGCTGAACCGTTGCCGTGGGCAAGCGCATTTGAACGCTACGTACGTGATCACCTGGAGTGGCAGGGCGAGGCCGGGGCGCATCCGCTGGTGAATTTTATGGGGCATGACGGCGCGGCGCTTGCCAATCCTACGCCGGAGCATTATCTGCCGTTGCTCTATATCCTCGGCTCGCGTCAGGCAAATGAGCCGGTAACGGTGCCGGTAGAGGGCATCGAGATGTCTACGTTGAGTATGTTGTCCGTTCAGGTAGGGTAACCGTTGGGATTTGCGGCAAAAGCGGGCAGCAGGGGGCTGCCCGTTAACGCTATTCGATAAAGGCGTGCGGATAGAAACGCGAAAGATCTTGTGTAATCATCGCGCGATCTTCGCGCAGGCCAATGCCGGCGGGTTGATCGTCTACCAGCCAGCTGCCGATCAGCGTATAGCTGTCGCCAAACCGCGCCAGCGGATGGAACTGCTGCACAATCATCCCTTCTTCGCCATAAGGACCGTCGACGCGAGCGATTTCCTGTCCTCGTTCGATAATCCGAATATTGGCCCCTTCGCGTGAAAACAGCGGTTTCACCACATACTTGTCCATCGACGGAACGTTGTCTTCAGCAAAATAAGCTGGCAGTAAATTAGGGTGATTCGGGAACATCTGCCACAACAGCGGCAGCAGCGCCTTATTGGAAAGAATGCTCTTCCATGCGGGCTCCAGCCAGCGCACGCCAGCATCGTTCAGCTTGGTAGAGAAAATCTCACGCAGCATAAACTCCCACGGATAGAGCTTAAACAGGTTGCCGATCACCTGATCGTTGAGATCGGTAAACTGGCCTTTTTCGCCAAGCCCGATGTCATCGATATAGAGAAATTCGCTGGGCAATCCCGCTTCGCTGGCGCAGTCCTGCAGATACTGTACCGTGCCGCGATCCTCTTCGCTGTCGCGATAGCAGGTAAAATGCAGCAGACCAAAACCGTGCTGCTGATGCAGAACGGCGAAGCGATCGATCAGCTTTTCCTGCAGGCTGTTGAACTGATCGCTGCCGGCAGGCAGTTTGCCGGCCTTCAGCTGATCTTCGAGCCACAGCCACTGAAAGAAAGCGGCCTCATACAGCGAGGTAGGCGTATCGGCATTGTTCTCCAGCAGCTTGGCGTCGCCGCTGCCGTCCCAGGCGAGATCGAGGCGCGAGTAAAGCGACGGCTGCGAGGTTTTCCAGGAGGAGCGGACAAAATCCCACGTATGCTTTGGAATGCGGAATTTGGCTAACAGCTCTTCGCTGTTAACCACTTTTTCCACCACCTGCAAACACATCTGATGGAGTTCCGCCGTGGTCTCTTCCAGATAATCTACCTGAGCCAGCGTAAACTGGTAGTAAGCGTCTTCACACCAGTAAGGTTCGTCATACATAGTATGAAAACCAAAGCCGTACTCGGTCGCGCGGGCGCGCCAGTCAGGTCGTTCATCAACAGGAATGCGTTTCATCAGGCTGATTAGCCTCCCATCGAACGGCTGCTGGTGCCGGTGGCGCTGCTGCGCTGCATGGTGGATTGCTTGGCGACGCTTTCGCCAAAGCCGCCGCGGGTAACGGTACGGGTTGTCGCCGGTTTCGGCGCCAGCGCTGTTTTCGGCACCGTCATGGTGCGGCCCGGCGTGGCGGCGCCGTAGTTGCGGCCAGTGGCGTCAACGAACTTGCCGTTCATCGGGCTGGCCGGGTTTTTAGAGCTGAACAACGGCTGCGACGCCATGCCCGCGCCGCCGCCCATCAGGCGACCCATCATATAACCCGCCATCAGCGGCATCCAGAAGCTGCCGCTCTGATGCGCTTCCGCGTTGGTGCCTGCCTGCGTAGGCGCCTGCTGGCACTGATCTTCGCCGAACTCCGCCACGCAGTCCTCGCGCGTCGCATACTTAGGCGCGGTTTTTTCCGCCTCTTTCAACGCGTTGTTATAGGCCGTCGTACACTGTGCGCTCTGGCCCGGGTTCGCTTTGCTGCAATCGTCGGCATTTTGATAAAGGGATACTGTTTCGTCCGCTTGCTCACAGCCGGCCAGCATAAAAACAGCGGTGACCGCCAGCGCCACAGGCGTTAAATGGCGGGCGCGCCAACTCTTACGGAAGGCGTCGAGATGAATATTTTTTGTCCGTTTCATGTGGATAGTCCTCTGCCCAAAGGTAGCGCAAAGGATAGGTTAAACCGGTCTAAAAATGAAGCAATGGACGGCGCTGCGCCTGCATATTTACTTAGCTATACGTTCAAATGGGATGCGGGTTCAGGTAAGCGGGAAAGAAAAGAAAAAAGAGATGTTGCGACCGCTGAATAAGTAAGTTTCAGCGGCCGCATTACGCTATCAATGACGGAACGGATTACCGCTCTGGCGCGCCGCTACCGGCGCCGCGCTTTCAGCGCCTTGATTGTCCGCCGCCTGCATCTGCGTGCCGTGATCGGCCGCCGCGTCCTGCTGCGGATTTTCCGGCGCCACCGTTTCCGGCGAGGTCGGGATCTCTTTGCCGAGGCTGGCGTTCAGCGCCTGCAGATCCTGCTCGTTCAGCGTGCCGAGCGCAGACTTGATGTTCAGCTGATTGATCAGATAGTCATAGCGCGCATCGGAAAGCTGTTGCTTGGCGTTGTAAAGCGTCGTAGTCGCGTCAAGCACGTCGACGATAGTGCGCGTCCCCACCTGATAGCCCGCTTCCATCGCATCCAGAGAGCTCTGCGCGGAAACCACCGCCTGCTTGTAAGCGTCGATGCTGCTGATAGAGGCGTTGATGTTATTAAAGGAGGAGCGCACCGTCTGAACGGTGGAGCGATGCGCGCTTTCCAGCTGCTCGCTGGCGCTGACAAACGCGTACTGCGCCTGCTTCACCTGAGAGTTGACCAGGCCGCCCTGATAAAGCGGCAGGCTGAAGCTCAGGCCCACCTGGTTGTTGCCGGTAATGCTGTCGCTTTGTACGGCGCGGCTGCCGCCATATTTGTTGTTGGACAAATTGGTAGAGGCGTTCAGACCGAGCGTCGGCATATGGCCGGATTCATAATAGCGAATCTGCTCGCGCGCCAGATCCTGCGACAGACGTGCGGACAACAGGTTCAGGTTGCGACTTTCCGCCTCTTTCAGCAGCGCATTAACCGGCTGCGGCTTATCAGTGCGGAAGCGATCGATATTCAGCGACGCCAGCGTCGGATAGTAGTTGCCGGTTACCTGACGCAGCGTTTCCAGCGCGTTGTCCAGCGCATTGCGCGCGGCCACTTCATTCGCCAGCACGTTATCATACTGCGCGCGGGCGTTCTGCACGTCGGTGATCGCCACCAGGCCGACGTTAAAGCGCTGCGTGGTTTGATCGAGCTGGCGGTAGATAGATTGTTTCTGCGCTTCAATATAGGACAGCGAATCGATAGCGCGCAGCACGTTGAAATAGGCGGTGGCGGTATTCAGCATCAGATTCTGCTGGGCAGTCTGATAGGTCACATCCTGGATGCCGGCATTTTTTTCCTGCAGCGTCAGGGCGCGCCATTTGCTCATATCGAAAATGGTCTGCGTTAACTGCAGGGAGCCGCTGGTTGTGTTCGAGTGGGTATCGCTGCTGTCGCGATAGCCGCTGGTATAAGTGTAATCGGCGCCCAGACCTAACTGAGGCAGCAAGGGACTACGGGCTTCATTAATCTTTTCAAATGCCGCGTCTCGGTCAGCTGCGGAACTGCGCAGATCGGGGTTAGTCAGTCGGGCCTGTTGGTAAATTTGCAGCAGGTTCTCCGCCTGACTTGCTACGCTGAAGCCGCCCAGGCTCAGGCCAATAAGTAAAGGGAGCAGTTTCTTCATTTGCATTCCTTGTAGTGCAGCAAAGTTGCTATGGTAGCGCTGACATAAGCGAAAAAAATATGCGCCGATTCTACCAGAGTGTGCCAGATTGATAAGTTGGCTGAACGTGCCATCTTCCGTTAATTTACGTAAATAATTCAGAAAGAACCACCCTTCCGGGCGAAGCGTAATTGAAACAACTCATCGCTATCCCCACTGTAAAGGACACCGACTTTATGGTTGAAAATACAAAATACCCAGTGACTTTCAGCAAAAACGATGTAGAAATTATTGCACGCGAGCCACTCTATGAAGGATTTTTTTCTCTGGTCCGCTATCGTTTCCGTCACCGCCTGTTTAACGGCCAGATGAGCGACGAGGTGGTGCGCGAAGTTTTTGAGCGCGGACACGCCGCAGTCCTGCTACCCTATGATCCCCTGCGCGATGAAGTGGTGCTGATCGAACAGATCCGCATTCCCGCTTATGACACCAGCCCAACGCCCTGGCTACTGGAATTAGTGGCCGGGATCATCGAACCCGGTGAAAGCGTTGAACAGGTAGTGCGTCGCGAAGCGATGGAGGAAGCGGGCCTGAAGGTTGGCCGCGTACAGCCGATGATTAACTACCTGGCGAGTCCGGGTGGCACCAGCGAGCGCCTGTCGGTGCTGGTGGGAGAAGTGGATGCCAGCGTGGCGCAAGGATGCCACGGTCTGGAGGATGAGAATGAGGATATTCTTGTGCATGTGGTGAGCCGCGAACAGGCTTACCGCTGGGTGGAAGAGGGGAAAATTGACAACGCGGCCTCCGTCATCGCCCTGCAATGGCTGATGCTGCACTATGAGAAATTGCGAAAAGAGTGGAATCCAACATGATCAAGCGCTACGTCCCTGATTTTCCCGAAATGATGCGGTTGAGCGAAACGAACTTCGCGCAGCTGCGTCGTTTGCTGCCGCGCGACGATGCAGCGGGGGCCACGGTGACCTATCAGGTAAACGGCGCCAGCTACAGCATTACCGTTAGTGAATCGACACGTTACACCACCCTGGTGGAAATCCGCCAAACCGCGCCCGCCGTCAGCTACTGGAGCCTGCCATCCATGTCTGTCCGGCTCTATCACGACGCGATGGTTGCTGAAGTGTGTTCAACGCAGCAGATCTATCGCTTTAAAGCGCGTTATGATTACCCGAATAAAAAGTTGCATCAGCGTGATGAAAAGCATCAAATCAACCAGTTTCTCGCTGACTGGCTGCGTTATTGTTTGTCGCACGGCGCGATGGCCGTACCGGCCTGGTAAGCTGCGATAACCTTGATATGGCGTAGAGATTAAGGAAACTCTTTGGATAGCCTGCTAAAACTTCCTGTGGTGAGTGGGGCCAGTATCAGGATATTACAAATAACGGACACCCACCTTTTTTCGGGCAGACATGAAACGCTGCTGGGCGTGAATACCTGGGCCAGTTTCAACGCGGTGCTGGACGCCATCGAGGCGGAGCGGCAGCCGATCGACCTGGTTATCGCTACCGGCGATTTGGCGCAGGATCATACGCCTGAGGCTTATCAGCACTTCGCTGAGGGCATTGCGCGCTTACCGGCGCCCTGCGTCTGGCTGCCGGGCAACCACGATTTCCAGCCGACAATGTACGGCGCGCTGGCGCAGTCGGGCATTGCCGAAGCCAAGCAGGTCTTTGTCGGCGAACGCTGGCAGCTGCTGCTGCTCGACAGCCAGGTGGCGGGGGTTCCGCACGGTATGCTCAGCGACTATCAGCTCGACTGGCTGGAAAAAACGCTGGCGCAGACCGCCGATCGCCACACGCTGATCCTGCTGCATCACCATCCCCTGCCGTCAGGCTGTAGCTGGCTGGATCAGCATAGCCTGCGCAACCCGCACGCGCTGGAAGCGATCCTGCAACCTTATCCGCTGGCGAAAACCCTGATTTGCGGCCACATTCATCAGGAGATGGATGTGGACTGGCACGGCCGCCGTCTGCTGGCGACGCCGTCGACCTGCGTGCAGTTCAAGCCGCACTGCACCAATTTTACTATCGACGCCGTCGCGCCGGGCTGGCGCTGGCTGGAGCTGGATGAGGACGGTGCGGTGCGTACCCGGGTGCAACGCCTGGCGAGCCGCGCCTTTACGCCCGATCTGGATTCCGAAGGGTATTGAGTATGGCGACGCTGCTTTATCTGCACGGTTTTAACAGCTCACCCGCCTCGGCGAAGGCGACCTTGTTGCAGCGCTGGCTGGCGACGCATCATCCGCAGGTGACGATGCTGGTGCCGCAGCTCCCGGCTTATCCGGCTGAAGCGGCGCAGCTGCTGGAGGAGATCGTGCTGGCGCGCGCCGGCGAAACGCTGGGGATCGTCGGCTCCTCGCTGGGCGGTTATTACGCCACCTGGCTGTCGCAGTGCTTTATGCTGCCAGCGGTGGTGGTTAACCCGGCGGTGCGCCCGTTCGACCTGCTGCTCAATTATCTTGGCGCCAACGAGAATCCATACACCGGCCAGCAATATGTGTTAGAGTCTCGCCACATTTACGATCTGAAAGTCATGCAGATTGACCCGCTTGAGTCGCCAGATTTGATCTGGCTGCTGCAACAGACAGGCGATGAAGTACTCGATTATCGTCAGGCGCTGGATTACTACCAGGCCTGCCGCCAAACGGTTGAAGAGGGCGGTAATCACGCTTTCACCGGATTCGAACGCTTTTTCCCATCGATTCTCGACTTTATTGGTCTGAATCGCGCCTGACGTCGCGGGATCGTATAACCCTTTTACAGCCACCAATTCAGAACGATACGATGACTCAATCCAGCTATAACGCTGATGCCATTGAGGTACTCAGCGGCCTCGAACCCGTTCGTCGTCGTCCGGGAATGTACACCGATACTTCGCGCCCCAACCATTTGGGCCAGGAAGTGATCGACAACAGCGTTGATGAAGCGTTGGCCGGCCATGCGAAGCGCGTGGAGGTGATACTGCACGCCGATCAGTCACTCGAAGTGATCGATGACGGACGCGGCATGCCGGTGGACATTCACCCGGAAGAAGGCGTGCCGGCGGTTGAGCTGATTCTCTGCCGTCTTCACGCCGGCGGCAAATTCTCTAATAAAAACTACCAGTTCTCCGGCGGCCTGCACGGGGTCGGCATCTCTGTGGTCAACGCCCTGTCGAAGCGCGTGGAAGTCACCGTGCGCCGCAACGGCGAGGTGTATGACATCGCCTTTGAAAACGGCGACAAGGTACAAGATCTGACCGTCACCGGCACGGTCGCGAAGCGCAATACCGGCACCCGCGTCCACTTCTGGCCGGACGGCAGCTTCTTCGACAGCCCGCGCTTCTCCGTATCGCGCCTGTCGCATCTGCTGAAAGCGAAAGCGGTGCTCTGTCCGGGCGTCGAGATTGTTTTTAAAGATAAGGTCAATAATACCGAGCAGCGCTGGTGCTATCAGGATGGTCTGACCGACTACCTGAGCGAGGCGGTGAACGGCCTGATCACCCTGCCAGAAGCGCCGTTCGTCGGCAGCTTTTCCGGCGACGTCGAAGCGGTAGACTGGGCGCTGCTGTGGCTGCCGGAAGGCGGCGAGCTGCTGACGGAAAGCTACGTCAACCTGATCCCGACGATGCAGGGCGGCACGCACGTCAACGGTTTGCGTCAGGGGCTGCTCGACGCGATGCGCGATTTCTGCGAATACCGCAACATTCTGCCGCGCGGCGTGAAGCTGTCGGCGGAAGATATCTGGGATCGCTGCGCCTACGTGCTGTCGGTAAAAATGCAGGACCCGCAGTTTGCCGGCCAGACCAAAGAACGTCTCTCCTCGCGTCAGTGCGCCGCGTTCGTTTCCGGCGTGGTGAAAGACGCCTTCAGCCTGTGGCTGAACCAGAACGTGCAGGCCGCCGAACAGCTGGCGGAGCTGGCTATCGCCAGCGCGCAGCGTCGTATGCGCGCTGCGAAAAAGGTGGTGCGTAAGAAACTGACCAGCGGCCCGGCGCTGCCCGGCAAGCTGGCCGACTGTACCGCGCAGGATCTGAGCAAAACCGAGCTGTTCCTGGTGGAAGGGGACTCCGCAGGCGGCTCCGCCAAACAGGCGCGCGATCGCGAATATCAGGCGATCATGCCGCTGAAAGGCAAGATCCTGAACACCTGGGAAGTTTCGTCGGATGAGGTGCTGGCGTCGCAGGAGGTGCATGACATCTCTGTGGCGATCGGCATCGATCCCGACAGCGAGGATCTCTCTCAGCTACGCTACGGCAAGATCTGTATCCTGGCGGATGCGGATTCCGATGGCCTGCATATCGCCACGCTGCTCTGCGCGCTGTTTGTGCGCCACTTCCGCTCGCTGGTGAAAGGCGGTCACGTCTACGTGGCGATGCCGCCGCTCTACCGCATCGATCTCGGCAAAGAGGTCTGGTACGCGCTGGATGAAGAAGAGAAAGATGGCGTGCTGGAGCAGCTGAAGCGTAAAAAAGGCAAGCCGAACGTACAGCGCTTTAAAGGGCTGGGCGAAATGAACCCGATGCAGCTGCGCGAAACGACGCTCGATCCTAATACGCGTCGCCTGGTGCAGCTGACGATCGATGATGAAGATGTGGAACAAACGCTGGCGGTGATGGATATGCTGCTGGCGAAGAAGCGTTCTGAAGATCGTCGCAACTGGTTGCAAGAGAAAGGGGACAAAGCGGAGATCGAGGTGTAAATTTCGCCGCCGGAGGGCGCGTCCCTCTCCCTGGATTTCATGCCGCACGGCTGAAAAGAGAACCGCCCGACATCTTACGATGGCCGGGCGGTTTTTTATCATGTCAGCGGAACCGGGAAAGGGCTGGCCGCGCGCTTCGGCATCGCCGTCAGCGCGCGGCTGCGTCAGATACCGAAGTCGAAGGCTGTTCCATGACGAAGATCTTCACATCCAGCACATCGTCTTTAATCCGCTCACGGTGGGCTTCCATATGCGGCTGTTGCTGATGCTGTTCCAGATGACGCAGGCTGTCCCAGTACTCCAGCATAAAAATGGAATCGGGCAGGTTCTGCTTCCACGGCACCTGCGCCTGATGGTCGACCAGCGCCTGATATTTGCTACAGCCTTGTTCCTGCAGAACGGTCGGCGTCAGCGCCTGTATCGCCGCCAGCACCGCTTCGCGGCGGCCCGGCTTGACGCAAATCTCAGCTACAACTGTCAGCATAATGTGTCCCTGTAAAATATTCAGAGCGTTAAGTTAAGCAAAAATTTCCGCCAGGTGCGCGCGATAGCGCTCGATATCGCGCGGAATATCAGGCTGTTTGATCACGTCGTTGCAGATAAAGGTCGGCAGCCCTTCCATACCAAGGAACTGGTTCGCTTTGTGGAAGTGCAGATAGAGACCGTCCACGCCGACGCCCTCAAAGAACTGATCGGGATCGGTAAAGGCTTCCAGCGGCGCGTTCCAGGTCAGCGACAGCATATATTTTTTGCCCTGCAGCAGGCCGCCGGAACCATATTTCTTGCTGGCGTCGGAACGGGAGCGCCCATCGCTGGCGTACAGCGAGCCGTGGCCTTCGGTGAACACTTCATCGATATATTTTTTCAGGATCCACGGCTCGCCCATCCACCAGCCCGGCATCTGATAAATCACCACGTCGCTATCAACGTACTTCTGTACTTCTTCTTTAATGTCGTAACCGTCGTCGACGCGGGTTACCTGAACTTCATGGCCCTGATCGCGCAGGAAAGTCTCGGCGACATTCGCCATCGTGTGGTTCAGCTCGCCTTTTGAGTGGGCAAATTGTTTGCCCGCATCAAGGATTAAAATCTTGCTCATTGTTCGTTGCTCCATTGAAAACGCTGCGGGCAGTGTACGCGCGCAGTCGGCAAAGAAAAATGTGCGTTTGATCATAACACTTTTGCGTACAGCGCAATAATCGCCACAAAATGTGCTGTAAAAAGGCATAAAACAGCGGGGTTAAAACAGCGCGTCGGGCGATGACTAATCTGTGACATCGTCGCATCAGATAAGGTACTATCCTCGCCAAACAGATCGCCCTGCGGCGCGCTGCCGCCCGCCGCAACGTGAGGAATCATAATGAGTGACTTGACGCAGGATGGTGCAGAGCGTCTTGCCCTGCATAAATTTACCGAGAATGCGTACCTGAACTATTCCATGTACGTCATCATGGACAGGGCGCTTCCCTATATTGGCGATGGCCTGAAGCCGGTCCAGCGCCGCATTGTCTATGCGATGTCGGAGCTGGGGCTGAACGCCAGCGCGAAATTCAAGAAATCGGCGCGCACCGTCGGCGACGTGCTGGGTAAATATCATCCCCACGGCGACAGCGCCTGCTACGAAGCGATGGTGCTGATGGCGCAGCCGTTCTCCTACCGCTATCCGCTGGTGGATGGTCAGGGGAACTGGGGCGCGCCGGACGATCCGAAATCGTTCGCCGCCATGCGTTATACCGAATCGCGCCTGTCGCGCTACGCCGAAGTGCTGCTGGGCGAGCTGGGGCAGGGCACGGTCGATTTCGTGCCGAACTTCGACGGCACGCTGAACGAGCCGAAGATGCTGCCGGCGCGCCTGCCGAATATTTTGCTGAACGGCACCACCGGCATCGCCGTCGGCATGGCGACCGACATTCCGCCGCACAACCTGCGCGAAGTGGCGAAGGCGACCATCGCGCTGATCGATAATCCTAAAACCACGCTGGACGATCTGCTCGATATCGTACAGGGGCCGGATTTCCCGACCGAAGCGGAAATCATCACCCCGCGCGCCGAGATCCGCAAGATCTACCAGAGCGGCCGCGGATCGGTGCGTCAGCGCGCAGTGTGGAAAAAAGAGGACGGCGAAGTGGTGATCACCGCGCTGCCGCATCAGGTTTCCGGCGCGCGCGTGCTGGAGCAGATCGCCGCCCAGATGCGCAATAAAAAGTTGCCGATGATCGAAGATCTGCGCGATGAGTCAGATCATGAAAACCCGACCCGTCTGGTGCTGGTGCCGCGCTCTAACCGCGTCGATCTCGATCAGGTGATGAACCACCTGTTCGCCACCACCGATCTGGAAAAAAGCTACCGCATCAACCTGAACATGATCGGGCTGGATAATCGTCCGGCGGTGAAAAACCTGCTGGAGATCCTCAGCGAATGGCTGGTGTTCCGCCGCGATACGGTGCGCCGCCGTTTACAGCATCGTCTGGATAAAGTACTGAAGCGCCTGCATATCCTTGAAGGCCTGCTGGTGGCGTTCCTCAATATCGACGAAGTGATTGAGATCATCCGCAGCGAAGATCAGCCGAAGCCGGAGCTGATGTCGCGCTTCGGCATCAGCGAAACCCAGGCGGAAGCGATTCTTGAGTTAAAGCTGCGCCACCTGGCGAAGCTGGAAGAGATGAAAATCCGCGGCGAGCAGAGCGAGCTGGAAAAAGAGCGCGATCAGCTACAGGCGACGCTGGCTTCCGAGCGCCGCATGAACACGCTGCTGAAAAAAGAGCTGCAGGCCGACAGCGAAGCCTACGGCGACGATCGTCGTTCGCCGCTGAACGAGCGCGAAGAGGCGAAGGCGATCAGCGAGAACGAGCTGGTGCCCTCCGAGCCGGTCACTATCGTCCTTTCCCAAATGGGCTGGGTGCGCAGCGCCAAAGGGCACGATATCGATCCGGCCGGGCTGAGCTATAAAGCGGGCGACAGCTATCTGGCGGCCGCGCGCGGCAAGAGCAACCAGCCGGTGGCCTTTATCGACTCTACCGGCCGCAGCTATACGCTGGATCCGACCACGCTGCCGTCGGCGCGCAGCCAGGGCGAGCCGCTGACCGGCAAGCTGACGCCGCCGCCGGGCGCGGTGTTCGAACAGGTACTGATGGAAGCGGACGATCAGCGGCTGCTGATGGCCTCCGACGCGGGCTACGGCTTCGTCTGCACCTTCGCCGATCTGGTGTCGCGCAACCGCGCCGGTAAAACGCTGCTGACGCTGCCGGAAAACGCGAAGGTGATGACGCCGATGGCGATCCATAGCGACGACGATATGCTGCTGGCGATCACCGCCGCTGGCCGTATGCTGATGTTCCCGGTGGGCGATCTGCCGCAGCTGTCGAAAGGCAAAGGCAACAAGATTATCTCCATTCCGTCGGCGCAGGCCGCCAGCGGTGAAGATCGCCTTGCCTGGCTCTATCTGCTGCCGCCGGGCAGCGCCATTACGCTCTACGTCGGCAAACGTAAGCTGACGCTGCGTTCGGAAGAATTGCAAAAATTCCGCGCCGAGCGCGGACGTCGCGGCACGCTGCTGCCGCGTGGCCTGCAACGTATCGACCGCGTTGAAATCGACGCCCCGGCGCGCGCCGTTTCCGACGACAGCGAGGCCTGACAGCAGGCAGGGAAACCGGCGCGCCGCCCAGGCCGCGCGCCGGTGCAATACCGGTGTGTTTTCATATAAAGCCGGTATACTTAGGCGGAAGCCACAATGAGGTCGTTATGCTGGTAATTTTACGTACCCTGATAGTTATTATTTATTCAATTCTGGTTTGTGTATTGGGTTGTATCTGGTGTCTTTTTTCACCGCGAAATCCGCGTCACGTCGCTACCTTCGGCCACCTGTTCGGCGCGCTGGCGCCGCTGTTCGGCGTGAAGGTGGAAGTGCGCAGGCCGGAAGGCGCGGAGCATTACGGCAACGCCATCTATATCGCTAACCATCAGAACAACTACGATATGATTACCGCGGCGAACATCGTTCAGCCGACCACGGTTACGGTAGGGAAAAAAAGCCTGCTGTGGATTCCGTTTTTCGGCCTGCTTTACTGGCTGACGGGCAACCTGCTGATCGATCGCGATAATCGCGCCAAGGCGCACAGCACCATCGCCAAAGTAGTGGACGAGTTTAAAAGAAAGCGCATCTCATTCTGGATGTTCCCGGAAGGCACGCGCAGCCGCGGCCGCGGCCTGCTGCCGTTCAAAACCGGCGCGTTTCATGCGGCGGTGGCGGCGGGCGTGCCGATTATCCCGATCGTCGTCTCCACCACCCATAATAAAATCAAGCTGAACCGCTGGAAAAACGGGCTGGTCATTGTGGAAATGCTGCCGCCGGTTGACGTCGCCGCCTTTGAGAAAGAGTCGGTGCGCAAGCTGGCGACGCACTGTCGCGAGTTGATGCAGGCCAAGCTTAACGAACTGGATGCCGAAGTCGCCGAGCGGGAAGCCAGCGGCAAGTTATAATTCATTCGGGCCGCAGTCGCGGCCCGCACAGCAATCCCTGAACAACAATAAAAACGGACCGCGTCAGCCTGGCGCCACGCGCACCGCTATGGAGTCGTTATGTCTTTCAGTCGACGTCAATTTATACAGGCATCGGGCATAGCCCTGTGCGCGGGCGCGTTGCCGTTCAGCGCGCGGGCGGCAGGCAGCGAAACGCCGTTACCGATCCCGCCGTTGCTGGAATCGCGTCGTGGCCAGCCGCTGTTTCTGACTATGCAGCGCAGCCACTGGTCTTTCTCTGGCGACAGCAACAAGGTGCCGGTTTGGGGCGTCAATGGCCTCTACCTGGGGCCGACGGTGCGCGTCTGGAGCGGCGACGACGTAAAGCTGATTTACAACAACCGGCTGAATGAGCCGGTAGCGATGGGCGTCGGCGGCTTACAGGTGCCGGGCGCCCTGAGCGGCGGCGCGCCGCGCATGATATCGCCGGGCGTTGACTGGGCGCCGGTGCTGCCGGTGCGTCAGCGCGCCGCTACCTGCTGGTATCACGCCACCACGCCCAACCGCATGGCGCAGCACGTTTATAACGGGCTGGCGGGCATGTGGCTGATTGAGGATGAGGTTAGCAAATCGCTGCCGATCCCGAAACACTACGGCGTGGATGACTTTCCGCTGATCATTCAGGACAAACGTCTCGATAACTTCGGCGCGCCGGTCTACAACCCGCCCGAGAACGGCGGACTGGTCGGCGATACGCTGCTGGTCAACGGCGTGCAGAACCCCTTCGTCGAAGTATCGCGCGGCTGGGTGCGCCTGAGGCTGCTGAACGCCTCTAACTGCCGTCGCTATGAAATGATGCTGAGCGACAGCCGTCCGTTTCACGTTATCGCCAGCGACCAGGGTTTCCTGCCTGCGCCGGTGGCGGTGCAGCAGCTGTCACTGGCGCCAGGCGAACGCCGCGAAGTGTTGCTGGATATGTCGCAGGGCGAAGAGGTCTCCATCACTGCTGGCGTAGCGGCGGGCATTATGGATCGCCTGCGCGGCCTGTTCGAACCTTCCAGCATCCTCACCTCCACGCTGATTCTTACGCTGCGTCCTACTGGCCTGCTGCCACTGGTCACTGACAACCTGCCGATGCGTTTGCTGGCCGATCAGATCCTCGACGGCACGCCGGTGCGCACCCGCGAACTGCGTTTAGGCGATGCCCAGCCGGGCATCAACGGCGCGCTGTGGGATATGTCGCGCATCGATATCCAGGCGCAGCAGGGCACCTATGAGCGCTGGATCGTCCATGCCGACACGCCGCAGGCGTTTCATATTCAGGGCGTCATGTTCCTGGTAAAAAGCGTCAACGGCGCGCAGCCGTTCGGCGAAGATCGCGGCTGGAAAGATACCGTCTGGATCGACGGCGAAGTCGAACTGCTGGTGGCCTTTACGCAGCCTTCCTCTGAACATTTTCCCTTCGTCTACTACAGCCAGACGCTGGAAATGGCCGACCGCGGCACGGCGGGGCAGCTGCTGGTGCAGCCGAGCCAGGGCGGCTAACGCCCTGTCTGAACAGGGGAATCGCGCAGACCGACGGCGTTCCCCTGTGATTCGTCAAAAGTGTGTAAAACGCTTCCCACCGCCTCAGACTCCAATTCAAAGCGATTCCAGAGCCAGAACGTCGCCACGAAGCAAAAGCCAGAAAGCTGGCACGAACCAAAGGGTTTTAAAGCGATCTCGATGCCAGAGAGCGGGGAGGCCGGGCAGAGGAGTAAAGCGTCCCGCGCCAGGGATGGCGCGGGCCGAGCAGTCAGGGATGACGAATTTGCGTCTTTACGATCGGTCCGGCCTCCCCGCATACCCACGGACATGACAGCGACGTTTGATCATCAACGACGCGTCTTATCGGACATTCACGGAACGTGCAACGACGTTTGATCATCAACGACGCGTTTTATCGGGCATTCACGGAACGTGCAGTGACGTTTGACCATCGCCGACGCTAAAAAGCCAACGGCTTCTCCGCGAATTCCACCGGACTTATAGCTGCGTTTAATCCGCCGCGACAGTCCGCCTGAAAATCTTAGTTCAGCTCATCCGGGTGCGGGCCCAGACGCGTGCCGCTGTCCATCTTAGCAATCTCGCTGATCTCCGCTTTCTCCAGCCGGAAATCAAACACCTTAAAGTTTTCTTCAATGCGCGACGGCGTTACCGACTTTGGAATCACCACCAGACCGCAATCCAGATGCCAGCGAATCACCACCTGCGCCGGCGTCTTGCCATACTTCTTCGCCAGCTGCTTAATCACATCCTGATCGAACACGCCCTTGCCGCCCTGCGCCAGCGGGCTCCAGGACTCCGTCTGAATCTGGTGCATCGCGTTCCAGGCATGCAGCTCGCGCTGCTGCAACATCGGATGCAGCTCCACCTGATTGATCACCGGCGTCACGCCCGTCTCGTCAATCAGCCGCTTCAGATGCTTCTCCTGAAAATTACAGACGCCGATGCTCTTCGCCAGCCCCTGCTGTTGTAGCTCGATCATCCCTTTCCAGGCTTCAACATAATTATCCTTCTCCGGGCAAGGCCAGTGCATCAAATAGAGATCCACATATTCCAGTTGCAGCTTCTGCAAACTGCTCTCCATCGCCTGCTGCCAGTTCAGCTGATCCTCATTCCACAGCTTAGTCGTCACGAAAATATCGTCGCGTGCGACATCCGTCTGCTGCAGCGCCTGGCCGATGCCTTCCTCATTTTTGTAAATCGCGGCGGTATCGATAGAACGATAACCTACCTCCAGCGCCTTCAGCGCGGCATTACGCGCCTCTTCAATCGTCGCCTGCCAAACGCCCAGCCCCAGCTGCGGCATCATATTGCCGTCACGCAGTTTGATAATCGGTTGGTCTGCCATAACTTCTCCTTACTGGTTAGTTGGACCCGATAACGCTTAAGTCTAGTCGAGATATCCTTTTGCGGCGGCGCCGTCTAAACCCCATTGTCAGAAAGCAGCAGGAAAGGCTCAATGCTTATTTCTACGGGAATCTTGCCTAATCCTGCTGACGGCTGGAGAAATTTCCCAGCAGCGGGCAAACTGCCGATGAGTTCATCACCGAGAGTTAACATCATGGAGCGGGAAACTATCTGCGCCGCCCTGGCGCAAAAAGTGATTCAGCTGCGTCAGAGCGGGCGCGCCGCCTTGCCTGAACTGCCGGAAGTACAGCTGCTTTATGCCGACAGCCTGTGCGGACGCACGCCGGTTATGTACCGGCCCGGCATCGTCATCCTCTTTCAGGGCAAAAAAGTCGGCTACATCGGATCGACCACCTTCAACTACGACGCCAGCAAATACCTGATGCTCACCGTGCCGCTGCCGTTTGAGTGCGAAACCTTCGCCACGCCGGAACAGCCGCTGGCGGGCATCATGCTGCATGTCGATATCCCGAAACTGCAGGATCTGCTGATCGAACTGAACAACGACGACAGCTTCCAGACCAGGCCGCTTAATCAGGGCATCCACTCCGCCTTTCTCTCCGGCGAACTGCTCTGCGCGACGGAGCGGTTGCTCGATGTCATGCAGAAAAACCGCGACGCGCGCGTGCTCGGCCCGCAAATCGTGCGTGAAATACTCTATTACGTCCTCACCGGACCGTGCGGCGGCGCGCTGCTCTCGCTGGTCAGCCGCCATACTCAGTTCAGCCAGATCGCGCGCGCGCTGCGGCGCATCGAAACCAGCTTTACCGATAACCTCAGCGTCGAGTTGCTGGCGGCGGAAGTCAACATGAGCGTCTCAGCGTTTCATCATAACTTCAAGGCGGTCACCAGCACCTCGCCGCTGCAATACCTGAAAAGCTACCGGCTGCACCAGGCGCGCACCATGATGCTTCAGGAAGGCTTAAAGGCCAGCACGGCGGCGATGCGGGTGGGGTATGAAAGCGCTTCGCAGTTTTCGCGCGAGTTTAAACGTTATTTCGGCGTAACGCCGGGAGAGGAGATGACCCGTATGCGGCTGGCGGGATAAGTTCCCGCCAGCCGCATGCGGCTCAGGCGCGCTGACGGCGCTTTTTCCAGATCAGCGCAACGCTGCCGGCAAGGCCAAGGAACAGCAGGGCGACCGGCAGAATAATCAAAATCGCCATTACCTGATCTTCATGACGCTTAATGAAAGGTACCTGGCTAATGCCGTAGCCGAAGGCGATCACGATCGTTACCCACAGCAGGCCGCTCAGCCAGTTAAACAGCTGGAAGCGGCCATTTTGCAGACCGGAAATGCCCGCCATGGTCGGCAGCAGCGTGCGCACGAACGCCAGAAAACGGCCCACCAGCAGCGCCATCAGGCCGTGACGGTTGAACAGATGCCAGGCGCGCTGGTGATACTGCGCAGGCAGGTGCATTAGCCAGCTCTTCACCAGCCGCGTATTGCCGAGCCAGCGCCCCTGTAAATAGCTCAGCCAGCAGCCCAGGCTGGCGGCGGCGGTGAGAATCACTATCGTCGGGATAAAATCCATCACCCCTTTGGCGATCATCGCGCCCGCCAGCAGCAGCAGGCTGTCTCCCGGCAGAAAAGAGGCGGGCAGCAGACCGTTCTCCAGGAACAGCGTAATAAACATAATGCCATAAACGATCCAAACCACGTCTGGATTGGCCAGCGCGGCAAAATCCTGATGCCATAGCGCCTGAACAATCTCATGTATCACACCCATCTGTTTCCTCGTTGACTGTGGTCATCGTTTAAGTGTAACTGCAAATGGCCGTCCCCTTCCCGTCGAGGCGAGCGTAGAGGACGACCGGTTAAGCTTTTGTTTAAGATTAGCGTGCTTTACGCCGCTTATGCCTGAGCAATGCGCGCAAAACCGGCGGCCAGGTCGGCAATCAGATCGTCGACATGCTCCAGGCCAATATGCAGACGCACCAGCGTGCCGCTAAAATCCACGCCATTGACCGGACGGATCGCCGCCAGCTCCTCCGGCTGATTTGCCAGAATTAACGATTCAAAGCCGCCCCACGAGTAGGCCATGCTGAAATGGTGGAAGCCGTCGAGAAAGTGTGCCAGCTTTTCATCGCTCAGTTTTTGTTCCAGCACAAAGGAAAAGAGTCCGCTGCTGCCGCTGAAATCGCGTCGCCACGCCTCATGGCCCGGACACTGCGCCAGCGCCGGATGATTGACGCGCGCGACCTCAGGACGCTGCGCCAGCCAGTTCGCCACCGCCAGCGCGCTCTCTTCATGCTGACGCAGACGCACCGCCAGCGTACGCAGGCCGCGGCTGGTGACGTAGGCGGTATCGGCGTCCACCATCTGCCCCATCAGATAGGAGTTTTCACGCAGCTGTTCCCAGCAGCGCGCGTTGCTCACCGCGGTGCCGATCATTGCATCGGAATGGCCTACCAGATATTTGGTGCCAGCCTGGATCGAAATATCCACGCCGTGATCCAGCGGGCGGAACAGCACGCCTGCGGCCCAGGTATTGTCCAACATAATAATGGCGTCAGGCGCCTTACTGCGCACCGCCTGCACGATCGCCGGCACATCCTGTACCTCCATCGTGATCGAGGCGGGAGATTCGAGAAACACCACTTTGGTATTGGGTCGCACCAGATCGGCGATCTGCGCGCCGAGAGTGTGATCGAAATAGCGCGTGGAGACGTTAAGCTTGCTGAGGATTTTATTGCAGAAATCCTGGGTCGGCTCATAGACCGAACCGGCCATCAGCACCTCGTCGCCCGCTTCGACAAACGCCAGAATCGCGTTGGACACCGCTGCCGCGCCGCACGGATAGAGCGCGCAGCCCGCGCCGCCTTCCAGCTCGCACATCGCGTCCTGTAGTGAAAAGTGGGTCAGGGTGCCGCGGCGGCCGTAGAAAAGCTCGCCCTGCGCCCGGCCTGCGGTGGCGCGTTTCTTATCGGCGACGGTATCAAAAACCAGGGAGGAGGCGCGCTGGATCACGCTGTTGACGGCGCCCTGCGTGTAACGTTTGGTTCTTCCGGCGGCGATGAGTGTGGTTTCAATATTCTTTTTCGACATGCTGCAAGCGGTCCTGCTAACCCGTAGTGATGCTCTAACTTACCACGTTTAACCGGCGGGGGTTGAGACCGTTTTGTCACTATCAGACAGTGGCGGGGAAGCGACGACGGAGGCGCGCATAGCCGCCGTCGTCGCCGAGGCTACATGACGCCCATCATGCGCGGCAGCCATAGAGAGATGGCTGGTATATAGGTAATCATCATCAGCACCACAAACAGCAGACAGTAGAACGGCAGCATCGCCTTCACCACCTGTTCGATCTTCTGTTTGCCCACCGCGCTGGCGACAAACAGCACCGATCCCACCGGCGGCGTAATCAGGCCGATGCCGAGGTTGATCATCATGATCATGCCGAAATGCACCGGATCGACCCCCAGCGCATTGGTGACCGGCAACAGCACCGGCGTCAGGATCAGGATAATCGGCGCCATATCCATCAGCGTGCCGATCACCAGCAGCAGGACGTTGATGCACATCAGAATCACATACTTGTTATCCGACACGCTGGTGAAAAACTCGGTAATCAGCTGCGGCAGCTGCATAAAGGTCATCACCGCGCCGAAACCGGAGGCGAAGGCGATCAGCACCATCACAATGGTGACGGTCTTGATGGTGCGAAACAGCAGGATATGCAGCTGGTTCCACTTAAAGTCGCGGTAGATAAACATGGTGACGAAGAAGGCCCACAGACAGGCGATCGCCGCCGATTCCGAGGCGGTGAAAATACCGGAGAGAATGCCGCCGAGGATAATCACCACGGTGAACAGCCCCCAGAAGGCGTCGAAAAAGATCTTCAGCGCCTGCTGAAAGGGGATGCGTTCGCCGCGCGGATAACCGCGTTTGCGCGCAAAGCCGAGACACATCACCATCAGGCAGAGGCCAAGCAGCAGGCCGGGGAAAATACCGGCGACGAACAGCGATGAAATCGTCACCACGCCGCCGGTGGCCAGCGAATAGATTACCGAGTTATGGCTGGGCGGCGTCAGCACCGCCTGCACCGATCCGCTGGCGGTGACGGCGGCGGCGAAATCGCGCGGATAGCCTTTCTCCTCCATTTGCGGGATCATCACCGAGCCGATAGAGGCGGTATCCGCCACCGACGAGCCGGAGATGGCGCCGAAAAAAGTCGAGGCGACGATATTCACCAGCGACAGGCCGCCGCGAATAAAGCCGACGAAGATATAGGCGAAATTGACCAGCCGTCGGGCGATGCCGCCTTCGGCCATAATTGCGCCCGCGAGAATAAAGAAGGGAATGGTCAACAGCGAAAACTTATTTACCCCGTTAGTGATTTGAATCACCACCGCTTCCAACGGCAGATCGATCCACCAGGCGCCGATAAAAGCGCTCAGGCCCACGGCGAAAGCCACCGGAAAGCCGATCAGCAACAGAACCATCATACTGCCTACTAAGATCAGTGCGTCCATCATAAGCTCCGAATCAGTGGGTGCCACCGAGGCTGACCAGCGGGCGTGCAGACTGATCGCCGCACAGCAGGCGCTCAATCACGAACAGGATCGTCAGCAGCGCGCCGACCGGAATAGGCAAATACATCTGACCAAAGGTCACCGCCGGCAGTGACGCCTGCGGCTGAAGCCACATCGCCTCGCACAGCGCGTAGCTCGCCTGGAAGATAATCACGCACGCCGCCAGCATCAGCAGATCGCTGGCAATCGCGGCGATTTTTTGCCCGCGCGGCGACAGGCGATCGGTAACCATCGATACGCAGATGTGGGTGCCGGCGCGAAAGCCGACCGGTGCGCCGATAAAGGTGAAAATGATCATACAGACGATAGCAACCGGCTCCGGCCAGGAGAGCGCATCGTTAAGCACATAGCGGGCAAAAATGCCGACAGGGATCACCGCGACCATCAGCAACAGCGCAATCGCGGCGATCGTCATGCAGAGCAGATAGACCGCATCCATCAGACGTGAATAGGCAGACATGATTTTTTACCTGGTTAACGGCGCCGCGAGAGGACGCGGCGCGGGAAAAGGTTATTTCACCGCAGCGATTTGCTGCATCAGATCCTGATAGTTCTTGCCGTATTGATCGCGCACCGGCTGGGTGGCTTTGACAAAGTAGTCGCGATCGATCTGTTGGAAGGTCACGCCGCCGGCTTTCATTTTATCCAGCGACTGCTGATTATATTCGGCCCACAGCTTGCGCTCATCTTCCTGTGCCTCTTTGCCCAACTTGCGCAGCAAAGCCTGATCCTCGGCGGAAAGCTTATCCCAGGAACGTTTGGAGAAGAGGATCATCTCCGGCTGGATAAAGTGGCCGGTCAGGGTGTAATACTTCGCCACCGGCATATAGTTATGGGCGACAAAGGTTGGCGGGTTGTTCTCTGTGCCGTCCACGACGCCGGTCTGCATGGCGCTGAACACTTCGCTGACGCCCATCGCCACCGGGTTGGCGCCCATCGCTTTCAGCGTCGCCAGCGAGATGGCGCTGTTCTGTACGCGAATCTTCATCCCTTTCAGATCTTCCGGTTTCGTCACCGGCTTTTTGGTGATCATGTTGCGTACGCCCGCATCGGTCCAGCCGAGAAACACCATGCGGGTATTAGGATCGTTATCGAACTTATCGGTGATCGCTTTGCCGATCTCGCCGTCCAGCACGCTGTGCATATGCGCCTCGTCACGGAAGATATAGGGCAGCGTCAGCACGCTGGTTTCCGGCGCGAGAGTAGACACCGGCGCCAGCGAAACGCGGATCATATCGACTGCGCCGATCTGCACCTGCTGCAACGTCTGTTCTTCATCGCCTAACGTGCCGCCAGCGTAGACGCGCAGCTCAAGCCGACCGTCGGTAGCCTGCTTCAGCTTTTCTCCCATATGTTCAAGCGCGACGACGGTGGGATAACCGGCAGGCTGGACTTCCGCGACCTTCAGCACCTTAGCCGAGGCGGCGGTGGCGGTGAACAGCGCGGTGGAAGCCAGCGCTAACACCAGCAACAGTTTTTTTACTTTCATCATTGTTCTCCTGCGCCTAAAAGATGCCCCGTCACTGGTTGTAGAAGGGTAGAGGTATGCGCCAGCAGGGCTGATTCACTATAGATAAATTGCGCAGGCGGAAAATCAGCGCGCATAAATTGAATGAATTGCATCACAAAATTAAAACGACGTTTTAATAAATTTATACGCAGCGTCACAGTTTAAAAACTAACCGATCACAATTTACTTACCTGCCTGTCGATAAGCGGCGCAGGACGGGGAAATCTTTGTAAATAGTAATGAGAACTACTATCAATTCACCTCTGTTTTGGTATGATCCTGACCTGTTTTGATGAATTCCATTAAGGTTGGAGAAATAGCGTGGTGACCAGTGAGTTGATGCAGACGGATCTCTCCGTCTGGGGCATGTTTGAACATGCGGACATCGTGGTAAAAGCGGTAATGATTGGACTGCTTCTGGCGTCCGTCGTCACCTGGGCCATCTTCTTCGGCAAGTTTACCGAACTGTCCTCGGCACGTCGGCGTCTGAAACAGGAACAGCAGGCGCTGGCGGAAGCGCGTTCGCTGCGCCAGGCGGCGGAGCTGAGCGACGGCTTCCACGCGCGCAGCCTGACGACGCAGCTGCTGCAGGAAGCGCAGAACGAGCTGGCGCTTTCCGCCGGTTCGGAAGATAACGAAGGCATTAAAGAGCGCACCGGCTTCCGTCTGGAGCGCCGTGTCGCCGCCATCAGCCGTCACGCCGGTCGCGGCAACGGCTTCCTCGCTACCATCGGCTCCGTCGCGCCCTTTATCGGCCTGTTCGGCACCGTCTGGGGCATCATGAACAGCTTTATCGGCATCGCCAAAACCCAAACCACTAACCTCGCAGTCGTTGCACCCGGCATTGCGGAAGCACTGCTGGCGACGGCCATCGGCCTGGTGGCGGCGATTCCGGCGGTAGTGATCTACAACGTCTTCGCCCGCATGATCGCCAACTACAAAGCGAGCCTGGGCGATGTGGCCGCGCAGGTGCTGCTGTTGCAGAGCCGCGATCTCGATCTGGCGCGCGGCAACGGCGCGCAGCCGGTACAGAATGCACATAAACTGCGGGTAGGTTAAGCGTTATGGCGATGCGGTTAAATGACGATCTGGACAGCAATGGCGAAATGCATGAAATCAACGTGACGCCGTTTATCGACGTAATGTTGGTGCTGTTGATTATTTTCATGGTGGCCGCGCCGCTGGCGACGGTGGACGTCCGGGTCAACCTTCCCGCCTCCACCAGCGCGCCGCAGCCGCGTCCTGAAAAGCCCGTCTATCTCTCGATTAAAGAAGATAAGCAGATGTACGTCGGCAACGAAGCGGTCTCGAAAGAGAAGCTGATTGAGGTGCTGAACGCGCAGACGGAAGGCAACAAAGAGACCACCATTTTCTTCCAGGCGGATAAGTCGGTGGATTATGAAACGCTGATGAGCGCCATGGATGCCCTGCGCGGCGCAGGCTATCTCAAGATCGGCCTGATGGGTATGGAAACTGCGCAAAAATAGCCGCACGGCGCGCGCTGAAGCATAAAAAAACCGGAGCCTCTGCTCCGGTTTTTTTATCGCTGCCGGTTATCCGTTTTTGTGCAGGGAACGGCTATCACGCTGTGCACAGCGGCAAGAGGGCCCCGGCTTTCTGGCTTAGCCCAGATGTTCGCCGCCGGTGACGCCATGCACTTCTGCCGTCACATAGCTGGATTCCTGCGACGCCAGATAGACATATACGCCTGCCAGCTCGGCTGGCTGTCCGGCGCGCTTCATCGGGGTTTGTTTACCAAACTCCGGCAGTTTCTCCTGCGGCTGGCCGCCTGCCACCTGCAATGCGGTCCAGATCGGGCCGGGCGCGACGCTGTTTACGCGAATGCCTTTTTCCGCCACCTGCTTGGCCAGCGCACGGGTATAGGCCAGAATCGCCGCTTTGGTGGAGGCGTAGTCCAGCAGATGCGGGCTCGGCTGATAGGCCTGAATCGAGGAAGTAGTGATAATTGACGCGCCTTCCGGCAGCAGCGGAATCGCCGCCTGCGTGATCCAGAACAGCGAGAAGACATTGGTTTCGTAGGTTTTACGGAACTGTTCGGTGGTCAGCTCGGCGATATCTTCTACCGCGACCTGTTTACCCGCTACTAGCGCCAGGATATCGAGTCCGCCCAGCTCTTCGTGCGCCTGTTTTACCAGCTGCTTGCTGAATGCCTCATCGCTGATATCGCCTGGAATCAGCACCACTTTGCGACCCGCTTCACGGATATAGTCCGCTACCTGCTCTGCGTCGCGCTGCTCGGCGGGCAGATAGTTAATCGCCACGTCGGCGCCTTCACGGGCATAGGCGATAGCGGCGGCGCGGCCAATACCGGAATCAGCGCCGGTGACCAGCGCTTTGCGGCCTGCCAGACGCTGGCTGCCGCGATAGCTCTGCTCGCCGCAGTCCGGTACGGGCTGCATATCCTGTTGGATGCCGGGGGCGGGCTGACGCTGTTTCGGGTATTCACCGTTGTAATACTGGGTGAGAGGATTTTGCATTTTATTCTGGTCTGCCATGTTTCCTCCTGGTTTCACAAAGAAAATTCACTATCAAGGCTAGGAGAAACGGCGCGCTTGTCGAGACGTGTAACAGACGTTAAAGAACAACCCATTGTTGTAAAAGGAAAATTTAACAAAGGGAAAATGCGAATAAATATGAGCAAATATGAATATCGTACGGTAAATGCGCATGTTGTCAGTGAGGAATGTGTTGTTCGCGCTTCTGTTAAATAATGGCGACTAAGCCAATCTTTTTGTAAATCGAAACAGAGGTTCACTTCATATTATGTCGGGCCGAAACGGGAAAAAACACAAGGAAGCCGGTTTACAATCCACCACACCTTTATAAAAGCCGCCCCGCAACGGAGCCAAATCCATCTGTAGCGTGACCAGCGGCAGCTTCCTCGAAATATATACTTTTATGGTTTTCGGTTACTACGCCAGTGCCAAAACCTTCTTTCCTGACAATAACCCCTTCGCCGCGTTTTTCAGGCCTGCTGGCGGCATTTTCAGCAAAGAGAGAGGAGCGCTCTGACGTCGGCTATCTGAAAATTGTCAACAATGTTATTTTCTTGCGCTGGCGTTGATCGCGCGGATTTTTACGGCTGTAGCTGGCCCTGCCGGATAAGGCGGGTGGCGTAGGGAACGGCTGGTTTTTTGACGCGTATTGACGCGGCACGTAAAAAGTTTCAAAAAATGCTGGCAAGGCTGCCAAAAGAAATAAAAATAAATTTTAATCAATGGTGTCGACTGCCTGCCCGGAAGAAAAAACCTTCATGCGTAGCAGCGTGCGCCAGCGGCGAGGAGTAAAGCGAGGGCAATTTTATTACTCCCGGCAATCTTTTTTATTCATGGACGCGATGATAAGCATTGGTACGAAATTGCCGATAGTTTAGTCAACGGGCCAATTAACCTTGCGCTTTTATTCTTTCAATTTCAGCGTTCCCTGACGGGCGCTAATTCGCAGGAATTTCTATGTTGGCAACCTCTTACGATACGCTCATGGTGGTCGTCTCCATCATCGTCGCTTTCCTCGCCTCCTATACCGCGCTGGATATGGCCGGGCGCGTGGTGACCAGCAGCGGGCTGGCCGCGCGCGTCTGGCTGCTCGGCGGCGGGTTTTCCATGGGTATTGGCATCTGGGCGATGCACTTTATCGGCATGCTGGCGATGAATATGCCGATGATGATGAGTTACAGCGGGCCGCTGACGCTGCTGTCGATGATTATCGCCATCGCCGCCTCGGTCTTTGCGCTATGGATCGTCTGTTACGGTGAGCTGCATGTGATGCGGCTCGGCCTCGGTGCGCTGGTGATGGGCAGCGGCGTCGTGGCGATGCACTATCTCGGCATGGCGGCGCTGATGTTTGAGCCTGGCATCGTCTGGGACTGGCGCTGGATCGCGCTCTCGGTAGTGATTGCGCTGCTGGCGTCGGGCGCTGCGCTCTGGCTGGCGTTCCGGCTGCGGCAGGGGCCTGGGCGTTTGACGCTGCTGCGCGCCGGCGCGGCGGTGGTAATGGGATTCGCCATTGCCGGGATGCATTACACCGGGATGGCCGCCGCCGGTTTTCCCACCTCCAGCTACGCTATGCATCAGGGCGTGAACAGTAACTGGCTGGCGATTTTGGTGGCGGTGGTCACAGTCTCGATTCTCGGCATCACGCTGTTAGTGTCGATGCTTGATGCGCGGCTACAGGCGCGCACCTCTATGCTCGCCTCGTCGCTGGCGGAAGCCAACCGCGAGCTGGCGCAGCTGGCGCTACACGATAACCTGACGCGCCTGCCCAATCGTATCCTGCTGGAAGATCGTCTCGATCAGGCGATTAATAAGGCGACGCGTGAAAACTCTCATTTTGCCCTGATGTTTATGGATCTTGACGGTTTTAAGGCGGTTAATGACGCGTTCGGCCACCATATCGGCGACAGCCTGCTGGTGGCGGTGACCGAGCGCATGACGTCGAACATGACCGGCCATTACACTTTGGCGCGGCTGGGCGGTGATGAATTTGTGCTGCTGACAGAGATGGAAGATCCGAACGACGCCGCCGCCATCGCGGATGCGCTGGTTAAGCTGATAGAAAAGCCCTTTGTGATCTCCCGTTACGAGCTGATGGTGTCGCTCAGCATCGGCATCGCGGTTTATCCGGGCGACGGCATCGATGAGCGCGAGCTAATGTTTAACGCCGACGCCGCCATGTACCACACCAAAAACAACGGACGCAACGGCTACAACTTCTTCCAGCCCTCAATGAATACCATTGCGCAAAGTCAGTTGCAGCTGGTCAACGATCTCTGGCTGGCGCTGGAACGCGATGAGCTGCGGCTGTTTTACCAGCCGAAATATACCGCGCCGAGCGGCCCGATAGTCGGTTTTGAGGCGCTGCTGCGCTGGCAGCATCCGCAGCGCGGCCTGCTGTCGCCCGATGTTTTTTTGCCGCTGGCGGAGAAAAGCGGCCTGATTATTCATGTCGGCAACTGGGTGATCCACGAGGCGTGCCGTCAGCTGCGCAGCTGGCATTTGCAAGGGCATGAAAACTGGTCGGTAGCGGTAAACCTGTCGGCGTTACAGTTTGAACAGAACAGCCTGGTGGAGACGGTGGTGACGGCGCTGGAACAGCACCATATTCCGCCGCATCTGCTAACGCTGGAAGTCACGGAAACCACCGCCATGCGCGACCCGGATGAAAGCGTGCGCATTCTGACCGCGCTGACCGACCTTGGCGTGCGCGCCTCGATTGATGATTTCGGCACCGGCTATTCCAGCCTGCTCTATCTCAAACGCCTGCCCGCCAGCGAGCTGAAAATCGACCGCGCCTTTGTCAACGAACTGCGGGAGAACAGCGGCGACGCCACCATCGTTTCGGCGATTGTGGCGCTGGCGCAGTCGCTCAACCTGAAGGTGGTGGCGGAAGGGGTGGAAACCACCGAACAGCAAACCTTTCTCACCAACCTCGGCTGCAACAGTTTGCAGGGGTATCTGTTAGGCAAACCGATCCCGCCGGATCGCGTGCCTGAACTGAAAGAGTTTGTCTGTAAAGAAAATACCCATCCGGTAGCCTGACGCCGCGCTCCGACCCCGCGCTGATAAACAGGGCGGGGCCCTGTCCCTTATCCGCTGAAGAAACTATAATAGCCGCCAGTTATTATCTAAAGGCCTATAACAGTTCATGGCGAAATATCTTCAGCTGGTGGAGCAAATCCAGGCGCAAATCGACGCCGAAGTGTGGCAGCCAGGTGAAAAACTGCCCTCGCTGCGCGATCAGGTCAGCCTGAGCGGGATGAGTTTAATGACCGTGATGCACGCCTATCAGGTGCTGGAAAGTCAGGGCATTATTGTCTCCCGCCCCCAATCCGGCTACTATGTGGCGCCGCGCGCGGAATTTCTCAGCCAGCCGACCACTCATCAGAAGGTACAGCTGGCGGAAACCGTTGATATCAACGCCTTTATTTTTGACGTGTTACAGGCGTGCCGCGATCCGCTGATCGTTCCGTTCGGCTCCGCCTTTCCCGACCCGGAGCTTTTTCCCCAGCGCCAGCTGATGCGCGCGCTGACCAATGTCTCCCATAGCCTGACGCCGCGCGACGCCATTAACAATCTGCCGCCGGGCAACGAGGCGTTGCGCAAAACGCTGGCGCGTCGCTATGCGCAGCAGGGCATTACCGTATCGCCGGATGAGATTGTCATTACCAACGGCGCGATGGAAGCGTTGAGCCTCAGCCTGCAGGCGGTAACGGAGCCGGGAGACTGGGTAGTGGTGGAGAACCCCACCTTTTATGGCGCGTTGCAGGCGATCGAGCGGCTTAAATTGAAAGCGGTGGCGATCGCTACCGATCCGCAGCACGGCATGGATCTGGACGAGCTGGCGCAGGCGTTAAGGCGCTGGCCGGTAAAAGCCTGCTGGCTGATGACCAACCAGCAAAATCCGGTGGGTTTCACCCTGAGTCGGGAGAAAAAAAGGGCGCTGGTAAAACTGCTGGCGGAGCATCAGGTCGCGCTGATCGAAGATGACGTTTACAGCGAGCTCTGGTTCGGCGCAGATAAGCCGCTGCCGGCGAAAGCCTTCGATCGTCAGGGCGGCGTGCTGCACTGTTCCTCATTCTCTAAAAACCTGGTGGCCGGATTTCGCGTCGGCTGGGTGGCGGCGGGACGACACGCCCAGCGCATTCAGCGTTTGCAGCTGATGAGCACGCTTTCCACCAGCGCGCCGATGCAGCTGGCGTTAGCGAACTATCTCGGCACGCGCAGCTACGACAGTCATCTACGCAAGCTACGTCAGGTGCTGGAGCAGCGTAAAAATCTGGCGCGCCAGTCGCTGAAGCGGCATCTGCCTTACGGCACCCGCATTAACGATTCGCGCGGCGGCTATTTTCTATGGATTGAACTGCCGCGCCAGGTCAACGCGACGCAGCTTTACTACCGCGCGCTGGAGCACAACATCAGCATCGCGCCGGGCAGCATGTTTTCGTCGGGTCAGCAGTATGAGAACTATTTTCGCTTTAATACCGCCTGGCCATGGGATGACGCGCAGGAGGCGGCGGCGGCGATTCTTGGCGGCCTGATCGCCGCCATGATGTAGCGAAGCGCGCGGCCCGTTTCAGGCCAGGCTGCGGTCAGACCGCCGCAGCGGGCTTGTTGCCCCAGGTGAGGTGGTAGACATCATAGAAATCCACTTCGCCTTTCAGCGTCAGCAGTTTATCAATGCCCGCCTTAACGTGTTCAGGCGTGGAGGGATGATTGAGAATGTCGTTCACCGCCGCGTCTGACAGCGTCCGCACGTAATACCATTCGCCGTTGTAGCAGACGCGCAAATCCAGCGTATCAATATCCTCAAAGCGATATTTCGGATTGATATCCAGCAGCATCAGAAAGCTCATCAGCAGTACGAATGCGGTCGCGCCCCAGAAAGCGGGCCAGCCCAGATAGTCGGTTGTAAAGATCAGCGCAACGCAAAGGGCATAGCAAATATACATCGTCAGCCACAGGCCGGGATGGGTCTTCAGAAAATTGAAGCTAAAGCGCGGCTTGTTATCGCGCAGCTCTTCACGATTCAGCGTATCGATTTCACGCAGCAGGATCTGTTTGATGGCATCCATTGTTTTACCTCGGTCATTGAAGCCAACGAGAGCGAAATTAAACCATGAGTGTAGCAAGGATGACAGAAACAGATTTCAGCAAAAAAGCTATAACAGTTTATGCAAAGTGGTAACAAACGGGGACTGGGCGGCAACATCAACCTTAGCCGTATGCGGTGTAAAAAAGCAAATATTCTTCGGTAAGCGGACTCTATTCAGGGAAAGGAAAGGCGAATAAACCCCGTGCTGGCCGGTCAAGAGAAGAATTTGAGTTAAGTCTTATAAATTAATCATTTATGTGACGCAGAAGACATGCTTTCTATTGCAAAGTTATTTACTTTTGCCAAAATCAATTAACATTGCGACTTACAGGAGACGTGATATGTTTTCCTCATCGTGCACCCTTATGGCTATGATGTCCTTCGCGGCCGGTACCCTCTTTGCTGGCACCTCCAGCAACCCGCAGCATCTGATGCTGGCCATGCCTTCCAACGGCGTTCCCAACAACCCGCTACCGCTGATTATCTATCCACGCGTGGCGCCGGGCGATAGTGAAGATATCGCTGCCTGGTTTGAACATCGCTTTAATGAAAGCCATTGGCCGGCACGCTGGCGCGCGCCGATTTTCCCCTATACACATTACCATTCCAACTGCCATGAACTACTGGGCGTCGGTGCTGGCTGGGCGGAAGTGCTGTTTGGCGGCGAGAGTGGACGCATGGTCACGCTGCGGGCTGGCGACGCAGTATTGATCCCGGCGGGCGTCGGACATCAGCAGATTGCGGCCAGTGAAGATTTCTTCACCGTCGGCGCTTATCCGGCAGGCATGACGCCTGATACGCTGCGTGATGACGTCAGTAAAATGGAGCAGGCGCTGGCGAACATCAAACGCGTGCCGCTACCACAGTTCGATCCCATTACGGGCGGAGAAGGCGCGGTCACTGACTTCTGGCATCCCGTGGCGCAGCAAATCTCTCACCAGCAGTAAAACGACGGGCGGGGCGGTTTAACAGACTGCCCGCTGTCGCTAACAAAGAAAGGGCGTGACGTGCGCCATCTTTAAAGGTGCTGGCGTCCGCGATCGCGGCGGAATAAAAAGCTAAACCAGGTAATTTCTTTTAGCGATTTCGTTAATATCAACCACGCTTTTAATGCCCAATTTACGCAATATTTTAATTTTATAGGTGCTGATGGTTTTATTACTCAGGGAAAGCTGCAGGGCTATTTCTTTATTAGAATATCCCGCAGCCAGTTTTCGGAGCACCATCAGCTCGCGGCGGGAAAGGGACATCAGCTTTTCGCTTTCTGGATGAATCGCTTTCGCTTCCAGACTATGGGTATTGGGATAGAATTTAACCCCTTTATCAATGCTGCGAATCGCCTGTAACAGCTGCGACGTGTCGTGACTTTTACAGAGATAGCCGTCAACGCCCAGCAGCTGGCAGCGGTGCATGTGGAAGTCGCTGTCGGAGGCGGTTAATACGATGATTTTCTGCTGTGCGTTGATGCGCTTAAGGCTTTCAATCACCTGCATGCCGTCGCGGCCGGGGATATTGAGATCCATAATCACCACGTCGGGACGATGCAGACCGACATCGGCAATCACCGATGTGCCGTCTTCCGCAACGCCTGCGATAATATAGCCGTTGGCGCGTAAATAGGCTTTAATGCCTGAGCAGACAAAAGGGTGGTCATCAACAATAAATACGCTGCTAATCATAATAAATCCTGCGGAAAATTATAAATCTTATTAATGGAAATAAGGCTTTGCAGAGGGAGAAATTTATACACAGAGTATTATATCCAGACGTAAAATATATCAATGTGAGAATTGTCTCTAATTCGGCCGGGGGAAAAACCGCTTAGCATAGCTATTTTTTTATCGTGCCGGAATGAAAGATTATTTTACGCCAGGAAGGCGATAAGCCTTTCTGTCTTACTGTTAAAGCGCGGCCGTAGCGTTTAAAACCGGAAAATATCCTTTAAACCTGCTAACGATCCTATTTAACCCCCTGCTACAGGGCAGGTAATAAAAGCGCTAAACCGCGTTTAAAACACATTATTGTTTTGCGCTCACCAGCAACGATAGAGTTGCCTTTTTGTGAGCTGACGAAGGATAACCGTAACGACAGGCGCTGCGCGATCCTGCAAATCGTAGGCATATCCGGCGCCGCTCGCCATGAAAAAATCCAGATAAGATCTTGCTTATCTTCATGTTATCAACCCGGCCGCAGTGACGGAAAAGGGCGCGGCGGCGTCCGATGCGGCCTGTACCTCAGAAGCGGTAAACTTCCATTACTCTCAGGCTAACGATCCTGCGCCCTGCTTAATTGATGCATAGCGCTGACAGGCAGAGACTCTTCTCATCGATTTGAGTTAAATCACAAATGAGCCAGGAGGTTAGCCATGTTGCCTGAATCATCATCAGGCCGCGTCTGGGATACCCGTCGCACTGAAAAACAGCGACGCATTGCATCACTCGCTATTCCAGGCAAAGTTCTGCCCACCGACGATTTACCTAATGTCCTTGAAAAACTGATTGCTCCCGGCGACCGCGTGGTGCTGGAGGGGAATAACCAGAAACAGGCCGATTTTCTGTCGCGCATGCTGGCGGAGGTCAACCCGCAGAAGATTCACGATCTGCATATGATTATGCCGAGCGTCAGCCGCAGCGAGCATCTGGATATTTTTGAAAAAGGCATCGCCCGTAAACTCGATTTCTCCTTTTCCGGTACGCAAAGCCTGCGTATTTCCCAACTGCTGGAAGATGGTCAGCTGGAAATCGGCGCGATTCATACCTATATCGAACTCTACGCCCGTCTCTATGTCGATCTCGTGCCGAATGTCGCGCTGGTCGCTGGCTTTAAAGCCGACCGCCAGGGCAATCTCTACACCGGCCCCAGCACCGAAGATACGCCCGCGCTGGTAGAAGCCGCCGCGTTCCGCAACGGCATCGTCATCGCTCAGGTGAACGAGCTGGTGGACGACGTGAATGACCTGCCGCGCGTCGATATCCCTGGTTCCTGGATCGATTACGTGGTGGTCGCCGACCAGCCTTTCTTTATTGAGCCGCTGTTCACCCGCGACCCGCGTCTGATCAAACAGGAGCATGTGTTGATGGCGATGATGGCCATCAAAGGCATCTACGCCGAACATCAGGTGCAGTCCCTGAATCACGGCATCGGCTTTAACACCGCCGCCATCGAGCTGCTGCTGCCGACCTACGGCGAGAAGCTTGGACTCAAGGGCAAAATCTGCCGTCACTGGACGCTCAACCCGCACCCAACGCTGATCCCCGCGATTGAAAGCGGCTGGGTGGAGAGCATCCACAGCTTCGGTAGCGAACTGGGGATGGAAAACTACATCGCCGCACGCCCGGACATCTTCTTTACCGGCCCGGACGGATCGATGCGATCCAACCGCGCCTTCTGCCAGCTGGCCGGTCAGTATGCAGTCGATATGTTTATCGGTTCGACATTGCAGGTCGACGGCTACGCCAACTCCTCTACCGTCACGCGCGGTCGTCTCTCCGGTTTCGGCGGTGCGCCGAACATGGGCCACGATCCCCATGGCCGTCGTCACGCCACCCCAGCCTGGCTGGCGATGATCGACCAGCCCGATCCGCTGGTGCGCGGCCGTAAGCTGGTGGTGCAGATGGTGGAAACCTTCCAGGCGGGCGGCAAACCGACCTTCGTGGAAAAACTCGACGCCATTGACGTAGGCAAAGCCTCCGGCATGCCGTTGGCGCCGGTAATGATCTACGGCGACGACGTGACCCACGTGCTGACGGAAGAAGGCATCGCCTATCTCTATCGCGCGCAGTCGATGGAAGAGCGTCGGGCGATGGTGGCGGCGGTGGCCGGCATCACCGATATCGGCCTCGGCGTTGACGCTAAACGCGTAGAGCAGCTGCGACGCGAAGGCAAAATCGCCTGGCCGGAAGATTTAGGCATTCGCCGCAGCGAAGCGAGCCGTTCCCTGCTGGCCGCAGGCAGCGTCGCGGACCTGGTGGAATGGTCCGGCGGTCTTTACAACCCGCCAGCTAAATTCCGGAGCTGGTAATGGCGACGCAACCGCAACGCTCAGCAGAGCGCGCTGAAAAGCTGGCCCTCCGCCTGGCGGAGCGGGCAAGCGGCGCGCTGATTGACGAAGCGCGCCTGACGCCGAAGCCGGGCCTGGTGGACGGACGCGGCAGCGGGGCGCATCACGACCTGACGCTGGCGCTGATGGAGCGATCCGCTCGCGCGCTGCAACCCACCTTTTACGCGCTGGCGCTAAACAGCTGGCGACGTCCGGCGGATATCGCGCTGCGCCAGCAGGTCGGTCAGCTGGGGCGCGAAGGCGAAGCGCGGATGATGGCGGCCACGCAGGGCGTCAACACCCATCGCGGCGCGATCTGGGCGCTGGGGTTGTTGGTCAGCGCCGCCGCCATGCTCGACGACGAAAGCACGGCGCAGGCGGTATGCCAGACCGCCGCCGCGCTGGCGCGGCTGCCGGACGATCGCGCGCCGCGCACCTTTAGCAAAGGGCTGCGCGCCACGCAGCGTTATCACGTGCCGGGCGCGCGCGAAGAGGCGCAGCAGGCGTTTCCGCATATTGCTCAACTGGCGCTGCCGCAGCTACGGCGCAGCCGCGCGGCGGGCGCGTCGGAAGCGCAGGCGCGACTGGATGCGCTGATGGCGATCATGACCTCGCTGAGCGATACCTGCGTCCTGTCGCGTGCCGGACTGGCTGGCCTGGAGGCGATGCGCCAGGGCGCGCGTCAGGTGCTGAGCGCGGGCGGCTGTGGGACGCCGGAAGGCGAGCAGGCGCTGGCGCGTCTCGACGCCGATATGCTGCGTCTGAACGCCTCGCCGGGCGGCGCGGCGGATCTGCTGGCGGCCACGCTGTTTCTCGATGGTATTTGCTTACCTACAGATTGAGGATGTTATGGAACAAATCACACTTTCTTACCCCGCCACGCGCACCCTGTACGGGCAGGCGCTGGCTGGTGTCGTGGGCTCCGGCGATATGGAAGCCCTGTTTGTCGCCGATCAGGGCGAACGTCTTGAAGTCGATATCACCACTTCCGTGGTTAATTTCGAAGCGCGCTGGCGTGCGCTGTTCGACCGTCTCAGCACGTTGAACGGCCTGCCGTCCGGCAAGCTGACCATTCATGATTTCGGCGCCACGCCGGGCGTCGCGCGAATCCGTATTGAACAGGTATTTGAGGGGGCAAGCGATGCGTAACGACAGCAGTTTTATTGAGCTGCGGGCGCGTGAACGCGCGCGTCTGCTGCTGGACGAAGGATCTTACCGCGAACTGCTCGATCCGTTTGACGGCGTCATGTCGCCCTGGCTGCCGATGCAGGGCATTGTGCCGCAGGCCGATGACGGCATGGTGGTGGCGAAAGGCACCATCGACGGCAAGCCGACGGTGGTGATCGCTATCGAAGGCACCTTCCAGGGCGGCAGCATGGGCGAAGTCTCCGGCGCCAAAATGGCGGCGGCGCTGGAGCTGGCGGCGGAAGATCACCGTCGCGGCGTGCCGACGCAGGCGGTGCTCTGCCTGGAAACCGGCGGCGTGCGCTTACAGGAAGCGAACCTGGGGCTGGCGGCAATTGCCGACATCCACGCCGCCATCGTCGACCTGCGACGCTATACCCCGGTCGTCGGCGTGATTGCCGGCACCGTCGGCTGCTTCGGCGGCATGTCAATCGCGGCCGGACTGTGCAGTTCGCTGATCGTCACCCGCGAAGCGCGCCTGGGTCTGAACGGCCCGCAGGTTATCGAGCAGGAGGCGGGCATCGAAGAGTATGACTCGCGCAACCGGCCCTTTATCTGGAGCATCACCGGCGGCGAGATGCGCTATCGCAGCGGCCTAGCGGACGTGTTGGTGGACGACGGCGTCCATGCGGTGAAACAGGCGGTGAACGCGGCGCTGGCGCGCGGCGTACCGGAACAGCATCGTACCGACGATTACGCACGCATGCTGGCGCGCCTGGAGGCCGTAGACACCAGCCGTCAGGCAGACAGCGAACAGATTCAACAATTTTTTGCGGAGGATTCGCTATGAGTTCAATCAGTCGCGGCGAAACATGGCTGGCGCTGCTGAGTCAGAATGCGCCTCGCTTAGAGGGGCTTTGCCCGTCGGTTCAGGTGGCGGACGCCGACCTGAATGGGGAGAACGTGCGTTACATCGCCGTCGTGCCCGATGAAAACAACCACTTTCCGCGCGCCGCCAACGGCGAGGTCGGTCTGCTGGAAGGCTGGACGCTGGCGAAAGTGGTGCAGGAAACCATCGCCGCCGACGCGCAGGCGGAACGTAAACGCCCAATCGTCGCGGTAATCGACGTGCCGAGCCAGGCCTACGGACGCCGCGAAGAAGCCTTCGGCATCCATCAGGCGCTGGCGGCCTCGGCCGCCGCCTGGGCGCAGGCGCGTCTCGCCGGGCACCCGATTGTCGGGCTGATCGTCGGCAAGGCTATGTCCGGCGCTTTCCTGGCGCACGGTTATCAGGCCAACCGGCTGATCGCCTTTAACGATCCCGGCGTCCTGATTCACGCCATGGGCCAGGCTTCCGCGGCGCGCATTACGCTGCGCAGCGTCGATGCCCTGATGGCGCTCGCCTCAACGGTGCCGCCGATGGCCTATGACGTGAAAAATTATCAGACGCTGGGCCTGCTGGACGAGATGCTGAATATCGCCAAACCGGACGCGCCTGACGACCAGGCGAAACAGCAGGTGACGGAAGCGCTGATCCGCGCCATCGAGGACGCCCGCAACGGCGACCGCAGCCTGCAACACCGTCTGCGCGGTGAAAACCGCCGCAGCTCCGCGCTGGTGCGCGAACGTATGCGCGCGCTCTGGTAATCCATGTTGTTAAGACAAACCTGCCAGGTGGATCGTGATGGGCACTCGCTGCCCATCCATAAAAACAGCCTGTAAAACAATAAACCATCGCACCTGTGCAAACTTTTAATTCATATTTACAGGTGACCTATGACTTATACTATTCTCCACGCGCTCGCCCCTATTTTCGTCATCATGCTGTTGGGCTTTATGGCCGGCAAGGCGAAAATGGTGGATAACAAGAACGTCGCTTTACTCAATATCTTCGTAATGGATTTCGCACTGCCGGCCGCGCTGTTCAGCGCTACTGTTCAGACGCCCTGGAGCGGGATTGTCGAACAGATGCCGCTGGTGGTGGTGCTAACGCTGGCGATGTGGATCGCCTACGCCGCCATCTATTTTCTCTGTATCAAGGTCTTCCATAAGTCGCCGCAGGACGCCGCGGTGTTGACTCTGACGGTGGCGCTGCCGAACTATGCCGCGCTGGGACTGCCGATCCTCGGCAGCGTGCTGGGCGAAAACGCCAGCACCTCGCTCTCGGTGGCGGTTTCTATCGCCTGCGGCTCGGTATTGATGACGCCGTTCTGCCTGCTGATCCTGGAGCGTGAAAAAGCGCGCGAGGCGGGTACGGTGCAGGGATCGTCCCTGACCATGCTGCCGGTGTTGATGTGGCGCTCGGTGAAAAAACCGATTGTCTGGGGACCGCTGCTGGGGGTGGTGTTATCGGCGCTGGGCATTCATATGCCTGACCTGGTGCTGACGGCAATCAGACCGCTGGGCCTGGCCGCTACCGCCGCCGCGCTGTTCCTGACCGGCTTGATCCTGTCGGCGCGCCAGCTGAAGCTGAACGGCGCGGTCGCGCTCTCCAGCGTCACCAAGCTGCTGATTCAGCCGCTGATCGCCTGGGCGCTGGTGCTGGCGTTAGGGTTGCACGGTTCGCTGGCGATCACCTCGATTCTGATGGTGGCGCTCTCCGCCGGCTTCTTCGGCGTGGTGTTTGGCAACCGCTTCGGCGTGCAGTCGCCTGATGCGGAACGACCTTGCTGATAACGTCGGTGCTCTGTATCGTGACGCTGCCTTTATTTATCTCTTTAACCGCAGGAATGTAATTGATGGCGCCGCGTCCCCACGACTTAATCTGGCTGAACGATTCTCAGGCGTTACAGGGCGATCTGCCTGACTGGGTGGCGCTACAGTGGCAGCCTACGCTGCCGCTGGTGGTGCGCCGGGATACCCATCCGGCCGGGCTGATCGCCGTCGGGATTCGCGGTATGGGACGTGAGCGGCGCGCCGCCGCCTGGCTGGACGCGGCGGCGATAATCCGTTTCGTCACGCCGGAATCGCTGGCTGACGTCGGGCTGCTGCTACGTTCGATTTTCGTCTCGCAGCCGCCGGTGCAGGGCGCGATCCTGCTGGCGCAGCAGAGCTGGCCGTGGCAGTGGGGCATTACCGGCAGCTGCGGCTACGCGCTGGCGACCGAGGTGCCGGTGCTGCACAGCGGCAGCGATCTCGACCTGCTGATCCGCGCGCCGCAGCCGCTGGCGCCAACCGCGTTTCAGCGCTGGCAGCAGCAGGTCGACCGCCTGCCGTGCCGCGCGGATACGCAGGTCGAGACGCCCTGCGGCGCGTTCGCCCTCAACGAGTGGCTGCGCGACGGGCGCGCGCTGTTGAAAACCAACCGGGGACCGCAGCTGGTCAGCGATCCCTGGCGGGCTGAGATGGAGGTTTAGGCTAATGAAAGTGTTGTTTATGTTCCCCGGCCAAGGGCCGCAGCGTCCCGGCATGTTGCAGGGATTGCCGTGCGGCGACGAACTGCTGGCGGAAGCGAGCGAGGCGCTCCATGAAGATGTCGCCCGGCTGGACAGCGCCGAAGCGCTGCGGCATACCCGCGCGGTGCAGCTTTGCCTGCTGATCGCGGGCGTCGGTTGGGCGCGCGAGCTGGCGCGTCAGGGATTGCAGCCGGATATGGTCAGCGGCCTGTCGATCGGCGCTTTTCCGGCGGCGGTAACGGCGGGGGCATTGGATTTCGCTAACGCGCTGCGTCTGGTGGCGCTGCGCGGCGAGCTGATGGAGCAGGCTTATCCTTCAGGCTATGGTTTGACCGCGATTACCGGCCTGAGCCAGAGCGATATCGAACCGCTGCTGGGCGACTGCTACCTGGCGAATATTAACGCCGCGCAGCAGATGGTGATCGCCGGCAGCGAAGAGGCGATGCAGCAGGCGGCGCAGCGGGCGGCGGCGCACGGCGCGCAGAAGGTGCATCGGCTGGCGGTCAGCGTGCCTTCCCACTGCGCCTTGCTGAACGAACAGGCGCGGCGGCTGGCGCAGGCTTTCGCTGACGTCACGCTGACGCGCCCGCGCTACGCCTATCTGAGCGGCAGCACTGCCCGTCAGCTGTGGCAGCCGGAGCAGATTGCCGACGACCTGGCGATGAATATGGCGCGCACCGTGCGCTGGCACGAGACGATGGAAGCGGCCAACGAGCGCGATGTCGGCCTGGCGCTGGAGATGCCTCCCGGCGCGGTGCTGACCGGTCTGGCGCGCGAACCGCTGGCGCGCGGCGACGCGCTGTCGCTGGAGCGATCCGGCGTCGCGCTGACGCCGACTTCACGCGCATACATCCGGCCTTCCGCCACCAGCGCCAGCAGATTAGGATCGTGTTCGCGGTTGCGGTCGAAGACGATGGCGATCAGCTGCCGCATCTGATAGGGCTCCGCCAGCGGGATCAGTTGCAGGCTGCTTTCATAAATCCGTCGCATTCTGCCGGGCACCAGCGCATAGCCGACGCCCGCCTGCACCAGGCTCAGCATGGAAAAGATATCGTTAACGCGCATCACGATATTGGCGTCGAAACCGGCAATGCCGAACGCCTCCTGAAAGCCGTGAAAGGTAGCGAACCCCTCCGCCAGCGAAACGAACTTTTGCTGGCGGTAATCGCGCAGATCGGCGCTCGGCCCGTCGCCCAACTGCGCATCCGCCGGCGCCGCCATAAAAATCGTGTCCTCGAACAGCGGCAGCACCTCATGGCGCCGCCGGTCAATCTGGCTGTCGGTGACAGAGAGCAGGATCGCGTCCAGTTCGCCCTGCTGTAGCTTTTCCAGCAGCAGCTGATTTGAACCCATTGTTAAATCCAGCTCCAGATCGGGGCGGCGCAGCTTCATGCCCATAATCAGGCGCGGTACGGTCTCCAGCGTTAGCGAATAGAGCGTGCCGATGCGCATCCGCTTCTGTCCCAGTCCCGCCTTATTGCGCGCTTCGGTAATCCCTTTCGCCATGACATCCACCGCGTCCAGCGCGTATTCCAGCAGCGTATGCGCGGCGGGCAGCGGTTTCAGGTTGCGTCCCTGATGGATAAACAGTGGACAGCGTATATTTTCTTCAAGGGTATGCAGGGCGCGATGCACGCTGACATTGCTCAGGCTCAGCTGTTCAGCGGCGCGGGCGATGTTGCCGCAGGCCATAAAGGCGATAAAGATTTCCAGCTTGCGAAAACTCATGTCGGCGTCGATTTTCATGCAGGCTCCCTGTCTGGTTAAAACATCAGTGAATGCAGGGAAGCATAACCGGTTTAGCGCACAGCGTTTTTGATTTCCTGCGTAGACAAAAGACGCCGCTTCCTTTCCTTGCCCGGCGACAAAACCCTGCCCGCAATCTGGGTTAAGTTATTTAGTTAAGATCATTTCACCTGTAAAGCGCTGAATAATTTGTCACCCTTGCCGATATGCATGGAAAGAAGCCGTCTGCCGAAATGCGTTTGGGCGGACAGATAAGTTTTTCTTTAGCGTAGCGCTGGTCAGCCAGACGCACTACGTCGCCATGTCCAACCAACTCAGACCTCAGTCTGGGCCGCAAGCGGGCAACATGATGAACGAAAACTCAGATAAATATTATCGGCTACTGGTGCAGAGCGTAGTCGATTACGCCATTTATATGATCCATCCCGACGGCACTATCGCCAACTGGAACGTGGGCGCCGAACGGGTAACCGGCTATCTGCCAGAGGAGATCATCGGCAAAAACATCGCCGTGTTTTACAGCGAAAGCGAACGGGCGAAGGGCGTTGCGCTAAAAAACCTTGCCGTCGCCCAGCGCGACGGCCGTTTTGAAATGGAAGGCTGGCGTTACCGCAAAGACGGCAGCGCCTACTGGGCGCTGGTAGTGATCGACGCGATCTATGAAGATCAAGGCGGCATGCTGGGGTTTGCGGTGATTACCCGCGACTGTACCGAACAGCAGGCGCTGCTGCGCCAGGAGCGCGAGCAGGAGCAGAAGTTCCGTCTGCTGGTAGAAGGCGTCACTGACTACGCCATCTATATGCTCGATACCGATGGCATGGTAATGAACTGGAACAGCGGCGCTCAGCGCGCTAAAGGCTATGCCGCAGATGAGATCGTCGGGAAACACTTCTCTACCTTCTACAGCCTGCAAGAGCGCATGGCCTATATTCCGGAAAAGAACCTGCAAACCGCTTTTCGTACCGGCCGCTTCGAAGATAAAGGTTGGCGCTACCGCAAGGACGGCAGCGCGTTCTGGGCGCATGTGGTGATCGACGCCATTCTGGATGACAACGGCAAGCTGCTCGGCTATGCGAAAATTACCCGCGACTGTACCGAACAGCGGGAAATGCAGCGCGAACGGCGCACCCAGGAAGAAAAGTTTCGCCTGCTGGTGGAGAGCGTCACCGATTACGCCATCTATATGCTTGATACCGGCGGCCACGTGGTGAACTGGAACGCCGGCGCCCAGCGCGCAAAGGGCTACGTCACCAGCGAAATTATCGGCCAGCACTTTTCGTTGTTCTACAGCTCGCAGGAGCGGCAGAGCAGAATTCCCGACGCCAATCTCAATATCGCGCGCCGAACCGGGCGGTTTGAAGATCAGGGCTGGCGCTATCGTAAAGACGGCAGCGCGTTCTGGGCGCATGTAGTGATTGACGCCATCCGCGACGAAAGCGGCAAGCTGGTCGGTTTTGCGAAAATCACCCGCGACGTCACCGAACGGCGCGAATATGAGCAGCAGATCCTGCGCGCCAAAGATTTGGCGGAGGCGCAGAGCGAACGCATGACCTCGATGTCGCGATTTCTTGACACCATCATCACCAGCATTCCCTCCTGCGTGCTGGTGGAGGATGCCGTTTCACGCGAAATCCTGCTGGCGAACCGCAAGGCCGAGCAGCTGTTCGGCATGGAAAAAAACAGCATCCACGGCAAAAAGCCGCATGAGTTTATGCCGCCGGAGCTGAGCGATTATTTTAACGCGCTGGCCGATGCGGCGCTGCGCAGCGAAGGCGTCCATCAGAGCGAACGGCAGCTGGTGACCGTTGGCGGCGAGCGCATTCTGCACACCCGCGCGGCGACAGTACGCGGCGGCGATGCGCGCACCCACTATGTCATGCTGATCGTGGACGACGTTACCGATCAGCGCGCCGCCGATGCGCGCATTCACCATATGGCCCATCATGACTACCTGACCAGCCTGCCTAACCGCATTCTGTTCCGCCAGCGGCTGAGCGATGCATTGCGTCAGGATGCGCTGCACGAACGGCAAACCGCCGCGCTTTGTCTCGATCTCGACAACTTTAAGAACGTGAACGACGCGCTGGGTCACCAGATGGGCGATGAGCTGCTGCGCGCTATCGGCAGGCGTCTGCGCGCGGTGCTGCGCGAGCAGGATACGCTGGCGCGCATTGGCGGCGATGAGTTCGCCATCGTGCTGCCGGGCCTCAACAACCGTCAGGAAGCGAGCATGGTAGCGCAGCGGCTGATCGATGTCGTGATGCCGCCGGTCAATGTCGAAGGGCATAACCTGTCGGTGGGGATGAGCATCGGCATCGCCTTCGCCGATGCAGAGCTTTCTTCGCCGGAGCAGCTGCTGCGCTGCGCCGATATGGCGCTGTACGAGGCGAAGCGCAACGGACGCAACCGCTACGAATACTTCACGCTGGAGATGGATGTGCAGGCGCGCACCCGACGCAGCCTGGAGAACGATCTGCGCGAGGCGATCACTGAAAATCAGCTGCGGCTCTATTATCAGCCGATCACCAACAGCGAGCAGAAAGCGATTATCGGCTACGAAGCGCTGATGCGTTGGCATCATCCGGTGAAGGGGCTGATTATGCCGGGCGAGTTTATCGCCATCGCCGAAGAGACCGGG